>NZ_JAWHOO010000001.1:0-73768 GCF_032586855.1 Pseudomonas syringae group sp. J254-4
CGCCCGACACAGCTGCTGTACCTGCAAACGATCATGCTCAACCTGCAGATCATTTACGCCCAGGACAGCGCAGCCACGACCTGGCTGGCCGAGCAGGAAGCCAATGCCAGCACGCTGTTTGGTACCTTGCGCTACGGCTTCTCACCCGCGCTCAAACAGGCGTTGCACCAAGAGGCCGACGCGCTATTGAACGGCCTCGGCGACGTCACCAACCTCGCCACACGCATTGGCGAACTCAATGGCGCCCTCAATCACCAGGGCTTTGCCGACAAGCCGTGGATGAAGGCGCTGAAGCAACCTGTTCAAGGTACCTTCAAGGCTCTCGGCGAACTGGCCAGCGGCGCAGGCAAGGCAACGCTCGAGAGTATCCTGCTGGCATGGGTACCCATCGACAGCCGCATGGCTCTGGGCAAACAGCAGAACATCGTCGCATTGCTTCGCACCCTGTTGATCGGGCAGATTTTGCTTGATTCGAAGGCGCGTATTGCAGTCGACCAACAGGTATTCACCAAGCTCAAACAGTGGATACGCGAGTGGCAGGTCCTCAACAAGCAGATCAGCGATATCCGACGCAGTTGGCTATATCCGAACGCCTACAACACACGCCAAAGCACCGCTCGCAACCTGCACGCCCATAAACAGAAACTGCGCGTCCACGAACTGAGCATCCCCGCTCTGCTCGACTTCCAGAACAACGAATACGCCAAATTACTGCAGGACGAGATTCGCCAGTACTTCCAGTCCGGCAAAACCCTGGCCAAGGACTGGCTGGCCCAAGCCAAACGCTGGACCGACCGACTCGGCGGCACTGCGGGCTCGATCACTTGGGGTGTGATCATGTTCAATTTCATCAATACCGCGCTCACTTACCGGGACGTTACTCGTGATGGAGACTTCAGTGCCAAGGATATTGGCAAGGTTACGTATGGACTGGGGTACAGCTTCAATCTGTTGATGGCGGTGTTTGTTGAAGCACCATGGAGCGTCATCAGGGATGCGACGCCGGTGCTGATTGACGGCAAGAATGTAGGGGTTCTGGACAGGTCCAGTGCGTATTGGAAAGCCAAGGGAAATGTAACCTGGGCTGATGCAATACGAGGGTTCAGGGTTTCGATGGTGGCAATGGGTGGGTTTGGGGTAGCGGCTGCTGCTTTAGAAGTCTTGGATATCCAAAATGACCTAACGCAAGCCAAGACTTCCGAAGAGAGGATAGCGATGCAGGTAAAATTTGCATCAGTGCTCATGATGGGAGCAGGCAGTGCCATTCAATTAATTGCGGGGCTTTTTCCATCAATCACCATCACTGCTGTGGCGATGAGTCCGTGGTTTAGTCTGACTTTACTGCTTATAGGTGCAGTGTACCTATTCGCTACAACGGCCTTAAACTACTTCAAGCAGGATAGTATAGGTTGGTGGTTGCGAAGATGCTGCTGGTCCAAATCGATTGACTCCCGATACTCAACGGACGCAGGAGGCCAGCACGAAGAAAGGCTTGCCCTCCTCACAATCCAGTTAAGCCCTCAGGTTCACGTAAAAACCACCACGCGCATTGAAAGTCGTTATCTTGGCAAAGGTGACTACTACAGCACCCCCGTGCAAGACGGCGCTGGCGTGCAGATTCTTTTGCCAAGCGCGGTACGCGGACAATCAGTGCACTTCAATATCATCAGTAGCAAACGCCCATGGGGTGTGCTTCCCGTGGAAAAAATAGATTCTCCGGTGCAGCAGCCATTCCTGGAGCGAGGGCAGTTCAAGCAATCTGGCCATTTTGGAAAACTTGACAATCAAGCGGCCCGAAACGCTTACGAGGATTTTACCTTTCCGCTTATGCCCCCGGAAGGTGAAGACTTGATCTGGGAAACCTGGATTCCTCTTGAGGAAGAAGCTACCTATCTGGAACTACAAATATGGTATTCCGACAGCCTGATTAAATTTAGCCAGCAGGACATCGGCTACCTGTATCAACTCGAGCTAAATAGCGAGGGCGATACCAAGGTCGACGGCTTGGTCAGTGCTGAACCGGGAATAACATTGCTCGACCGAAGCCGCGCCTTGACACTTGAAATAGCGGAATAAGGTATGACAAAGAAACTACCCCACCCAATCAGTCCAAAAAAAACCAATAACATCACATGCCAATCAGAAGCTTGTGGAATATTCAAACATTATCAAAACGATAAGGAAATCTTGAAGTGGTCAATAAAAACCATCGCAAGACCGCCAAAAGAAATACTTCTTGCTGAGTTGGCAATGGTTTTCATCTATGCGACGATACTGAGCTTTGGCCTATGGGCAGGTTGGGAATTTTATTCAAAAGATCCATTGCAAGCAATTTATATTGTAGCGAGTACCAGCGGCGGAGCAGTTTACTTTATTCTCCTAGGTGTCCGCCAAAAAACCATCTACAACTACACCATAAAAACCAACTGCGCCCACCTGGAGTACTACCTCCATTACCCCGACTTCGCCTCGTCCTTCTTCAAGGGCATTGCCATAGCCATCATCCTGATATTCGTCTTCATAGCCGCCCTCACCGGCTCACTACTCTTCCTGATCGGCCCGGCAGCCATGGCCTGTATCGCAGCCCTCAAGCTGCTGAGCTGGGAAAACCCCATTCACCATGAGCAAAGCCTCCCATGGGCCGAGTACAAGTTTGTAACCGTCGACCGTAAACGCCTCATGATCATCACGCACCGCACTGACGTCACGCTAGGCTTTGAGGCCCGTTTCCAGCACGAAGTACTGTTCAACAAATACCTGAATTTTCTCCACACAGTGCTCCCCTCTACCGCCGAGTTCACCGAAAAAGCCTGGAAGTGGTAGCACACCCAAGCTAACGTACACGCCGGAATTCAAGCCATACCCACCAAGGCCTCACCATGATCCAGATCCGCCCCATGACCCCGGAAGACTTCGAGCGCTTCTGGCCCACCTTTCAGGCTGTCGTCACCGCTCAGGAAACCTACGCCTACGACCCTGCCGTCACTCAGGAGCAGGCCCGCAGTCTGTGGATGGAGCTGCCGTTGCACACGCTGATTGCAGAGGAAGACGGCCAGCTGCTGGGCAGTTACTACTTGAAGGCCAATGCAGCAGGTCCGGGGAATCATGTCTGCAATTGCGGCTATATGGTGACGGATGCGGCGCGGGGTCGTGGTGTAGCGCGGTTGATGTGCGAGCATTCGCAGCAACTGGCGCGCGACAGCGGGTTTTTGGCGATGCAGTTCAATTCGGTGGTGGCCAGCAATGACGTAGCTGTCGCGCTGTGGGCCAAGCTGGGTTTCGAGACAGTCGGGCGTTTGCCCAAGGCTTATCGTCACGCCCGATTGGGGCTGGTGGATTGTCTGGTGATGTTCAAGTGGCTGGCTGATGCGCCGATGGCCAAAGAGCCTGCGCAGCCCAAGCTGATCGGCCGCAAGAATATCGAATCTGTGGTGTCGCGTCCGCGTCGCAAATAAGCGCGACGCACACATGAAAACGGGGCCTGCTCACCATGAGAAGGCCCCGTTTTTTTATTACAGCTCCGTGCTTATTTGCCAGCCCCGACCTCAGGCTGTTTCTGCAACAACACCCGAGTTACCCGGCGCTCTTCCACGCCGACAACCTGAAGGTTCCAGCCCTGCCAGTCCAGGCTATCGCCGGTGGACGGCAGGCGATCCAGCAGGCTCATGACCAGTCCGGCGAGGGTCTGATAATCCTCAGTGGCCTTGGCCTGGAAGCCGGTGCGTTCGCGAATCAGGCTCAGGTTCAAGGCACCCGATACCACGAAGTCCTCGCCCTGCTTGACGATGTCCGGGCCTTCCACTTCGCTGGCGTCCGGCAGCTGGCCAGCGATGGACTCCAGAATGTCGGTCATGCTCAACACGCCGATGAAATCACCGAATTCGTTGACCACAAAGGCGATGTGCGTCGACTCCTTGCGCATCTGTTCCAGGGCATTGAGGATGCTGAAGCTTTCCAGCAGGTTGATTGCCTTGCGCGACATCAGCTTCAGGTCGGGCTCGTTGCCGGACAACAACTCCTTGAACAGCTCTTTCTTGTGCACGAAGCCCAGCGGCTCATCGATGCCTCGCTCGCCAATCAACGGCAGACGCGAGTAGGACGAGTGCATCAGTTTCAGGCGGATTTTCTCGGCATCGTCTTTCAGGTCGATGTAGTCGATTTCGGCCCTTGGCGTCATCACCGTGCGAATCGGACGCTCAGCCAGTTGCAGTACGCCGCTGATCATCACCCGCTCACGACGGTCAAACACCGGCTCGCTGCTTTCGCCTTCCAGCATGTCGGTGATTTCCTCATCGACATCGCCAGACTCCAGCTTGCGACCGCCCAGCAGACGCATCACCGCATGGGCAGCCCGCTCGCGACGCGGCAGGTGGCCATGAGCAGACTTCTTGCTGCGCTTGCGAGCGATCTGGTTGAACACCTCGATGAGGATCGAGAAACCGATGGCCGCGTACAGATAGCCCTTGGGAATGTGGAAACCAAGGCCCTCGGCGGTCAGGCTGAAACCAATCATCATCAGGAAGCCCAGACACAGCATGATCACTGTCGGGCGGCTGTTGACGAATTTGGTCAGCGGCTTGCTGGCAATCATCATCAGGCCGATGGAGAAGATCACAGCAATCATCATCACCGACAGGTGCTCAACCATGCCGACGGCCGTGATTACGGCGTCCAGCGAGAACACCGCGTCGAGTACCACAATCTGCGCAACGATGGGCCAGAACAACGCATAGCCTGCGTTACCGGCGCGCTGGGCAACATGGCCTTCCAGCCGTTCGTGCAGTTCCATGGTGGCCTTGAACAACAGGAACACACCACCAAACAGCATGATCAGGTCACGACCGGAGAACGTCTTGTCGAAGATCTCGAACAACGGCTCGGTCAGCGTCACCATCCAGGAGATGCTCGCCAGCAAGCCCAGGCGCATGATCAGTGCCAGCGACAGGCCGATGACGCGCGCCTTGTCGCGTTGTTCGGGGGGCAGTTTGTCCGCCAGAATGGCAATAAACACCAGGTTATCGATACCCAGCACCAGTTCCAGCACGATGAGGGTCAGCAGGCCAAGCCATGCCGTGGGGTCAGCGATCCATTCCATGGTAGTTATGCAGCCTCACGAGAAAAATGGCGGGAAAACTCATCGTTGGCCACAGCTGGCCACGCACTGCAATGAATTGCCATGCGCAAAGGTACCTTGCGACCATGCACAGGCATGTCGGGGCCATTACAATACGAGAGAGAGGGTAAACCGGCGTTCGAATCAAACGGCCTGCCTGGTGAATGGGATATCACTGGCCAGCCATCAGCGGTGAAGGGAAGGCAACTCGGAGGCTCCTGGAGGGTATTCATACGGTCCTGAAAATCAATACGGGCGTTGATCGTACAATACACACAACTGTTTCGTATTTTGTATAAGTATTACAAGACTTGACCAAAAGCACGGCGTATTCCTAAGCCTCGCTCAACCCGGAGCGACGTTTTGCCGCACCTCCAGGTACGACCAGTTGTCTGACAACGGCAGTGTCCGGGTAGATCACCCAAATCATTTGTTTTAAAATGTTGCAATAACGTCAGGCCTGCGCAGTGTCCAACGCGACTTGTGTGAATGCACGATCCCCTGCCCCCTGACCAGAATCATAAAAAGAAAGCCCGTCATAGACGGGCTTTTTTCGTTTTCAGCTTTTGTACCCCGATGCCGGTGAACGGTATCGCGGACGACCCGTTTCTTTTAACCTTTGAGGTGATTCCCATGCTGCGTATCGTCGTCGTTCATTTGTTCCAATGGCTCAAGCGCCTGTCGTCCGCGCTGTTCTTCCGCAGCGCCGAGGACAACTATTCCCGCAGCTTCACTCGGGAAAACGATGACGAAGGCCGCTGGACCTTTGTTTCAATCGTCATCGTTCTGACCCTCAGCCTTTACTGCCTGGCTGGCCTGGGTTACTACGCCAAGACCAATATCTGGGACGGTTTCACCCAGGAGCAGAAAGAGAATATCGCCCAGGCGATGGTGGTCAGTTCGCAGAATCTCTGACGAACGACACAATCGGAATACGACGGGGAAGCGAAAGCTTCCCCGTTTTCGTTTCGCCCGCTTGTCACAGGCATGCTTTTCTGCGAGAAAGCGCTGCGAAAATGCCCGCTCGCGCCATTCATTGAGCGCGCTTTAAACGGAAGCCTTGTAATGAGCAAAGAATTACAGATTACCGACCTGCATCCCGGCGAAGGCAAGGAAGCGGTCAAAGGTGCGCTGATCACCACGCATTACACCGGAACCCTCGAAGACGGCACTGTCTTTGATTCCTCTCACCAGCGTGGCAAGCCGTTTCAGTGCGTGATCGGCACCGGACGCGTTATCAAGGGCTGGGATCAGGGCCTTATGGGCATGAAGGTGGGCGGTAAACGCAAACTGTTCGTGCCTGCCCATCTGGCCTATGGCGACAGAACGATGGGCGCGCACATCAAGCCGGGTGCCGACCTGACGTTTGAAATAGAGCTGCTGGAAGTGCTGACCCGCGACGATTGAGCGAGCCGCCTTGCAGATCGCCTTGAATCGGCCGATAACCCTGGCTGACAGGCATAAGCCTGATTGCTTGTTATCGCGGAAAAAGCCATGCTCCGGGTATGGAATTCAAGGTCTTGGCACAGGAACACGTATGGCGCTCAATAAGTCGACTCAGGAGCTGAAGCGGCACTTGAAAGGGACAGCAACCAATCTGGAAAACACGGCGGAAGAAATTCTCAAACTCGCCTCACAAATGAAAGATGTCGACGTTACGGCAGTGCTGCAGATGGTCAACCGCCTTTACAGCGATGCCGATCAGCTCAAGGCCTATGCCGATGAGGTCAGGGCCAAGCGAATCGTACGCGCCAAGCCACTATGAACTGCTGAACCAACGATCAGACGCACTTCCATCGGTCCAGAGGGCCTTCGATGCTGCCACAGCCCGCCAGAATCAGCGCCAGCCCCAGGCACCTGCACATGCAGAAATGGCGGGGCCGGGTTGGAATGTGTCTGGTCGCAAGCCTGTCGGTACTGGCCGGCATGACCGATGCCATCGGTTTCATGGCGACCGGCGACTTCGTTTCGTTCATGAGTGGCAACACCACCCGGCTTGCCGTCGCGATCAGTGCCGGCGACCTGAGCGTGACCCTTCGCCTGGCGCTGGCCATCTTCGCCTTTATTGCCGGCAATGCGCTGGGTGTCGTCGTTGCGCGGCTTGGCGGTCGGCGCGCCCTGCCCCTGCTGCTGGGGATCGCCACGCTGCTGTGTGCCGCAGCCGCATGGCCGCTGGAAAGCAATATGCTCGCACTGATCTGGGCCATTCTGGCGATGGGCATGCTTAACGCCGCCGTGGAACAGGTCAACGGGCTGCCGGTCGGCCTGACCTACGTAACCGGCGCGCTGTCGCGTTTCGGGCGTGGCCTTGGCCGCTGGATACTGGGCGAGCGCCGGGAGGGCTGGCGCGTGCAACTGGTGCCGTGGGTTGGCATGTTCATCGGGGCGGTCATCGGCGCAATGCTTGAACAACGCCTGGGGCTCAATGCCCTGTTGGTCAGCGGCAGCCTGTCGGCATTGCTGGGGCTGGTTTCATTGAAAATCCCGCATCGCTGGCAACGCCAATACATGCCACGCTGAACCCTGCGATTCCCATCTGCTGAAATACGTTTACCATACGCCGCCTTTCATAACCGACCTTCGTCATGACCCCTGAAGCACTCGCCATCCTGCAACAGCATCTACTCGCCGCCCTGAACAACGTTCCGACTGAAACCCGCCGCCTGTTTCATGGCCGTGGTCGCGTATGGCCGGGGCTGGAGCACATTACCGTCGACTGGATGCAGGGCGTGGTGCTGGTCTCGCTGTTCAAAGAGCCTCTTGAGCCCGAACTGGCAGCTCTGACGCAGCTGTTGAACGAGTTGATCGAAACGCCGCAGTGGCAACAAAGTCAGGCCCATACCCTGTTGTTGCAACACCGCTATTTGCCGCAAAGCACTACGCAATGGCTGACCGGCGAGGTCGTCGATGAATGGGTGATCACCGAAAATGGCCTGCGTTATAAAGTCGATTTCGGCAAGAAGCAGAACAGCGGTCTGTTTCTGGACATGCGCTATGGCCGCGAATGGGTGCAGGCGCAAGCAAAGGGCAAGCGCATCCTGAACCTGTTCGCCTACACCTGCGGCTTCTCGGTCGCCGCCCTTGCCGGTGGTGCAGACCATGTAGTGAACCTGGACATGGCCCGCGCGGCATTGAATCGCGGTCGTGAGAATCACCGGCTCAATGATCAGGATCTGGGCCGGGTGACCTTTCTCGGGCATGACCTGTTCAAGTCATGGGCCAAAGTCACCCGCTCCGGCCCTTACGACCTGATCATCATTGACCCGCCGTCTTTCCAGAAAGGCAGCTTCATGCTCGACAAGGACTACCAGCGAGTCCTGCGCCGTCTGCCAGAGTTGCTGGATGAAGACGGTTCGGTGCTGGCATGCATGAACGATCCGGCACTGGGGCCGGACTTTCTGATTCAGCACACGGCAATCGAGGCACCGTGCCTGCGCTTCGAGCAACGCCTGGAGAACCCGCCGGAATTCCCGGATGCGCGGGTCGATGGCGGCCTGAAGGCTTTGGTGTTCAAGGCTGAAGGCTTGAGTCGCACAGGGTGGGCGTGAACACCGTAACGACTTTCAATCAAGCCTTCAAAACAGTGGCCCGTGCTCGGACCGGGTTTGGATCAGACTGAAAACCTCGATACCAGGCGACTAAGATCCACAGCCAGGCGGGACAGCTCCTGACTGGCTGTGGAGGTCTGGCTGGAGGCAGAAGAGCTCTGGACTGACAAATCGCGAATGCTCACCAGGTTCTCATCGACAGAGCGGGCAACATGCGCTTGCTGCTCCGAAGCCGTTGCAATCATCAGGTTGCGCTCATTGATGTGGCTGATCGATGTGGTGATCTCCTTGATTGCAACACCAGCCTGCTGAGCGATCAGCAACGTCGCGTCGGTTTCCGCATTGCTCTGCTTCATCGACTGGACGGCACCGCTGGAGTTTTTCTGTATACCCTGGATCATCTGTTCTATTTCCTGGGTAGACGTCTGAGTACGATGGGCCAGCGCCCTGACCTCATCGGCGACCACGGCAAATCCACGACCCTGCTCACCCGCGCGGGCGGCTTCGATAGCGGCGTTGAGCGCCAGCAGATTGGTCTGCTCGGCAATCGCGCGGATGACATCGACCACCTTGGCGATATCCTGCGCCTGATGGGCCAGTCCTTCTACTTCAACTCCAGTCTTGTCCACTGTGGTACTGAGTTTTTCCAGCGCAGCGATGGTCTGGCCGACGCAATCCTGGCCGGTCTGCGCAGACTTTTCGCAGGCTTGCGTGGAGGTCGAAGCAGCGACCGCATTGCGTGCAACTTCTTCAATGGCTGCGGTCATCTGGTTGACCGCCGTGGCGGCCTGCTCGGTTTCCATTGTCTGGCGTTGGATACCTTGTGTGGAGTCCTGAGTGATGGAGCTCATTTCTTCAGCAGCCGACGCCAGCAGGCCCGAAGCATCGGAAATGTGCTGAATGGTGCCCTTGAGGCTAGAGAGCATGGTTGCGGTGGCTTTTTGCAGTTCGGTCAGCTCATCGGCCCCGTTGACTTCCACCGTGGTACGCAAGTCGCCCTCGGCGATTTTGCGTGTCGAGTCGAGCAATGCCTGAACGGGTCTGGCGATGCTGCGGGTGAATAAAGTGGCAACAATCAAGGTAATAATCACGGCCAGAACAACAAGTGTAAGGGTGACGGTTAGTCCACTTTCATAGTTTTTGTCTGCTATGGCCCCTGATTGTTCTGCACCCTTGACGTTGACTTCGATCAATTGTTCTATAGATGATTGCAAGGCCTTCGCCTGCGGGCTGGTAACATCACGGATAAATACGAATAGTTCGCTGTCGGATTTGCTTTTGCTAAGTTCAACCAGCTGGTCGATCTTGTCGCTGTAGGCCAGTGCATCGGCTTTGACTTGTTTCCAGACCTGTTCTTCCTGTGGGCTCGACACCAGCGAGCCGTAAGTGTCGGCTGTTTGCAGTAAGGCGTTCTTCAATCCGTTCAGCTTATTGACAGACTCCGGCGACTGCCGCTGGTCATCCATCACAAAACGTCGCGCGTCGAGGCGATACAACAGGCCCGCCGTCTCTATGCGTCCAGCCTGTCTGACGCTGGGCAGCCAGTCTGTCTGCAACTGGTCGGCGGACTGGTGTAACCCGTTCATTTTAAAGACTGCGTTCGTGCCAACCCCGGCAAGCAGCAGGCAAATAATGCCGAAGCTGAGAAGCGCCCTCAAGTTCAAACCTATATTTCTTATTGGCATTTTATAGATCCCCTTGCTGTCACAACGGTAGGGCGGGAACCATGCAAAAATGATGGCGACCCGACATCACTTTAATGATTTTAAAAATAAAAAACTACTGTTTAGTGCAAAAACTCCTGACGCCACATAACGCCTTTAATAGTGCTTTAAACCCACCAATAGTCAGACTTTTCAGTTGAGACTATACTTTTAGTATTACTACCTCATCAGGGTAAATCCCGTAACGCTTGATGCTCTGTTTATACTGACAAATAACACCTGCAGTGTTACCTCTCTCCATGACCGGAGAGCGGTAACACTGTTAAGCGGATCACGCGCTCAAGCGCGAGATCACATCGTTAAGGCCAGTTGAAAGGCCTTTCAGTTCATGGCTGGCGTTCTGGGTACGTTTGACGTTGTCCTGATTGGTCACCGCGATTGCGGTGATTTCAGTCAGGTTGCGCGAGATGTCCTCTGCTACAGAAGTCTGCTCTTCGGCAGCAGTCGCTATCTGGCGATTCATGTCGCGAATATTCTCGACTGCCACGGTAATGCGCTGCAGTGTCGCGCCGGCATGCGTAACCTGCTCGACACTCTCTTCGCTGCGCGCCTGACCGCCCTGAATAGCCTGCACCGCGTCGCTTGCGCCGGTCTGCACCGAATTAATGATCTGATTGATCTCGGCCGTGGACACGGCGGTACGTTGTGCCAATGTCCGGACTTCGTCAGCCACCACGGCAAAACCGCGCCCGGCTTCACCTGCCCGCGCAGCCTCGATGGCGGCATTGAGCGCCAGTAGATTGGTCTGATCAGCGATCCCGCGAATCACCTCAAGCACCTTGCCGATACGACCACTGTCTGTTTCAAGGCGCTGAATGACATTGGCCGTCGAGGAAATCTCACTGCGCATCCGGGTGATGGTGGCGATGGTCGACTGCATGACTTTCTCACCGTCCTGCGCGCTTTGGTCAGCCTCATCCGCAGCCCGTGCAGCATGTGCCGCATGGCGGGCAACTTCCTGGGCAGTAGCGGACATTTCGGTCATCGCGGTAGCGACCTGATCGGTACGCTCAAATTGCTCGTGAGTGCCCTGAGCCATTAACTCAGCAATGGCATTCAGCTCGCCGCCAGCTGTATCGAGGTCGGTGGTACTGCGCTTGAGGCGGCTGAAAGTATCTGCCAGAAAATCACGCAGCGTGTTCGCTGCGACGGCCAGACGGCCGAGTTCGTCCTGGCGCGTCACGTCAACGCGTGCAGCAAACTTGCCTTCACTCAACTGGGCGACGTATTCGATAAGCATGCGAATCGGCGCAACCAGATTGCGATTGACAATCCACAGGGCAAGCAGGCCTACAAGCAGCGCAGAAACGAGCATTACAACGGCACCAGTCAGGATCGTGCGGTCGGCTTGCTGACTGATTGCAACCGACTGGGCATCGCTGGACTTGTGCAGTTGATCAACCAGGATGGCCATCTGCTCGCTCGTCGGACGGTCTACGCCTTTGACTGCGGCGTCGCCAGCAGAAGCATCGTTGCCCGCCGCAATGAATGCATCACGGCCAGTGCGATAGGCAGTGCCCAATGTGCGGTGCGCCTGCTGCAGTGCCTGCACCTGGCTTTTCAACGATTGATCGGTGCCTTCCATTTCTGCCAGCAGGCCCAACGTACTTTGTACCTTGCGTTCCTGCTCTTCGAATTGCCCCCAGAATTTGTCGCGGTCTGCCGATGCCTTGCCGCGCAACAGAACGTTTTTCCACTCCTGGACCTGAACCTTGAATTGCAGGTTGGCCTCATCAACCAACTGCGAGGCACGGACCGGACCTTCAAGAAGACTGCGATAGGACTGCACGTTACCGGACAGGAAGTTGAAACAGGCCAGCGCAATGATCAGCACCAGTACAAGACTGCCGCCAAGCAAGCCAAGGATTTGGAGCCTCAGGGATTTCGACATCATGATGATCTCTGGAGAAAAGCGGGTCTGCGTCAGCACGCAGAATATGACGAGCCTCATCCCTTACGACCGAGCCAGACAGCCCGGCACGTGTGCTCTATGAGATCATCATCGGCTTGCGCCAATTTTTCTTTAAAAACAGCGACAGTCGGTATAAATGTCAGAAATACGTCAAAAAAACGCCAAAAAGAGAGTAAAAGATCTAATCCGCCTGCCCGAATACCTGACTGGGCCGTCGTAGCGAAGGGTCGAAGGGATTGATTCTGGCACTGATGGCCGTGGCTTCGCGCTTGAGCAGTTCGACCACGGTCATCAGGCGATCTGATCCCAGCCGGTCGGAAATGGTCGCCACGCTGAGCGCAGCCACTGCACGACCATTGCGGTCCAGGATCGGCACGGCCAGCCCGGCCATGCCCGGTAACGCGCCGGTGTTGCGGCCGGCGTAGCCGAGGCGGCGCACGTTTTCGACCTCTGAACGCAGAAACACTTCGTCATACAGGTGAAAATCCTTGAGCCGTGGCAGGTTGTAGGCAATCACCGTTTCCCGCTCGTCCTCGGGGAGAAACGCGAGAATCGCCAGGCTGCCCTGCCCCACACCCAACGCAACGCGGCCGCCAATGTCGCCGGTGAACGTGCGGATCGGGTACGGGCCTTCGCTGCGGTCCAGACAGATCGCATCAAAACCACTGCGTGCCAGCAGAAACAGCGAGTCGCCCAGCGATGCAGACAGGCGTAACAGACTGGGGCGCACGACGTCGCGCAGATTGCCGGTGTTACCCGCCTTGGCAGCCAGCGCAAAGAATTCGATGCTCAACCGATAGCGCTTGCTGAGCAGGTCCTGCTCGACCATGCCTTCATCCATCAGGCTGCGCAGCAAGCGGTGCGTGGTGGGTTGCGAGAGCCCGACACGCTGGGCGAGTTGCGTGACCCGCTCGCCGCCTTCGTCGCAATCGCCCAGGCAACGCAATACGGCGAACAGACGCGACACAGCGCCGACGCCCACTTCTGCAGAAGCAGTATTCCGATCAGTGGAATTATTCATGAATATATCTCGCTATTTTTCCACTAAAAGAATTAATTCAAAGAAAGATGTTATTCAGTGAAATTCCTAGTTGAGCCCATCCTAGCCTTCGCCCTACTCTCAGTCCACAGGGGCGATTTGAACAATCATCGGTAGCCGACTCAGAGCGAGCACCAACGTCCACAGAACTGCATGACTTCATTTCGCATCTGCCCATGACAAACGCGTGCCTCGGCGCGCATGCACAAAGGTGGAAGCAGGCATGGCATTTCTGCAGCTCGAAGGTCTCTCCAAACGTTACGGCTCCATAGACGCGGTCGTTGCCACCAACCTGGCCGTCGACAAGGGCGAATTCGTTTCACTGCTCGGCCCTTCCGGCTGTGGCAAGACCACCACTCTGCAAATGATCGCCGGCTTCGTTGAAGTCAGTGACGGGCGCATAGTGCTCGACGGCCGCGACATTACCCATGCCAAGCCCAGCAGCCGGGGTCTGGGCGTTGTATTTCAGAGCTATGCATTGTTTCCGCACATGACCGTGGCCAACAACGTTGCGTTTGGCCTGCGCATGCGCAAGGTGCCTGCTGCCGAGCTGCAACAGCGTGTCACCCGGGTGCTGGAGCTGGTTCGTCTCGCTCAGCATGCCGAGCGCTACCCGCGCGAGCTGTCTGGTGGGCAACGGCAGCGGGTCGCGCTGGCCAGAGCCTTGGTGATCGAGCCGCCGGTGCTGCTTCTGGATGAACCGCTGTCCAACCTGGACGCCAACCTGCGCGAAGAGATGCAGTTCGAAATTCGCCGTATTCAGAATGAAGTGGGCATCACCACGCTGATGGTTACCCACGATCAGGCCGAAGCCCTGTCGATCAGTGATCGGGTAGTGGTCATGCAGGCCGGGCATATCACGCAGATCGACGAGCCCTACACACTCTACGAACACCCGCGCACGCGCTTTATCTCGGGGTTTGTCGGCAAAGCCAATATGCTGCAGGGTGACCCGGACAGCAGCGGCAACCCGCAGATCCGCCTGCTACCCGGCGATGGCACGCTGACCCTCAGCCTGCGTCCAGAAAAAATTGATCTGGTCGAACCCGGCTGCGGACGGCTGTCGGGACGTATCGTCACGCGTTACTTTCTCGGCAGCCAGTGGCTGTATCGCATTCAGACCGGCATCGGCGAAATAACCGTAGTGCGTCGCAACGACGGCCAGGCACCGCTGGAACAAGGTGCTGCGGTCGGCATGGATTGGCCAGCCGAATTGCTGCGCGTGCTGGACGCCGACGAGGTGCGCGCATGAGTCTGATGAGCGAAATGCGCCAGGGTAGCCGCGGCTATTGGCTGTCAGCCCCGGCACTGGCGTTGTATATCGGCTTGCTGGTGCTGCCTCTGGGCCTGACGCTGCTGCTGTCGTTCAACGTGTTCGACTATCAGGTCGGGGTGAAAAGCGACAGCTATACGCTGGCCAATTACACGGCCGTGGTCACCGACTCGTATTTCTATGAAATCTTCCTGCGCACCTTCTGGATCAGCGCGCTGGTGACGTTGCTCTGCGTGCTGATCGGCGTGCCGGAGGCCTACATTCTGAGCCGCATGGGCACACCGTGGCGCTCGATCTTCCTGATTTTGATCCTCACGCCGCTGCTGATCTCGGTAGTGGTCCGGGCCTTCGGCTGGAGCCTGCTGCTGGGGGCGGATGGCCTGATCAATCAGGCCATCCAGTTCATGGGCGGTCGACCGGTGAAACTGCTGTACACCCCGTTCGCCGTGATCATCGCGCTGGTCCACGTGATGTTGCCGTTCATGATCATTCCGGTCTGGACATCGTTGCAAAAGCTCGACCCCACCGCAGAACAGGCCGCGCTGTCGCTGGGTGCCAGTCAGGCGAAAGTCATGCGCCTGATCGTCCTGCCGCAGGTCATGCCGGGCGTGCTGTCCGGCTCGCTGATTGTCTTTGGTCTGGCCGCCAGTTCGTTTGCCATTCCCGGCCTGCTCGGTGGTCGACGTTTGAAGATGGTCGCCACGGTGATCTACGACCAGTACCTCTCGGAGCTCAACTGGCCGATGGGCGCGACCCTGGCGGTGGCGCTGCTGCTGGTCAACCTGCTGGTCATGCTGTCCTGGAACCGCATGATCGAAGGCCGCTACAAAAAAACTCTGGGGGAATGATCCATGTCCAAGAACGGTCCTTTGGCCCTGTCGTTTCATGCGCTGGTAGTGATCTTCATGATGGCCCCGCTGGTGGTGGTGTGCCTGGTGGCGTTTACCCCGGAAAACACCCTGAGCCTGCCCACTACCGACTTCTCGCTGCGCTGGTTCAGGGCGGTGTTCGAACGCGCCGACTTTATCGACTCGTTCTACAACAGTCTGATTCTGGCGTTTGTATCCGCAACGCTGGCGACGTTGATCGCGGTGCCTGCTGCGCTGGCGATCACCCGCCATACATTTCCGGGCCGCAACTTTTTCAATGCGCTGTTTCTTTCGCCGATCATCATTCCGCACCTGGTGCTGGGGGTGGCGATGCTGCGCCTGTTTGCGCTGATGGGCGTAAACGGCAGCTTCACCTGGCTGATCTTCGCCCATGTGCTGGTCATCACGCCTTACGTACTGCGCCTGGTGCTGGCGGCGGCGATCGGTATCGACCGCAGCGCCGAACACGCCGCCGAGTCATTGGGCGCAAACCGTTTCACCCTGTTTCGGCAGATCACCCTGCCGATGATCCTGCCCGGCGTGGCAGGCGGCTGGTTGCTGGCGTTCATCAACAGCTTCGATGAAGTCACGCTGTCGATCTTCGTCACCTCGCCTGCTACCCAGACTCTGCCGGTGCGCATGTACGTTTACGCCACCGAATCCATCGACCCGATGATGGCCGCCGTATCGGCACTGGTCATCGCCCTCACCGCCGCCACCATGATCCTGCTCGACCGGGTCTATGGGCTGGACCGGGTGCTGGTCGGCAAACACTGATCCGGAGCTTTCACGTTATGGCATTGTTGAAACGACTGGCTGAACATGACCGCCCCGTCCTGCCCTTCACCCTCGATGGGCAACCGGCCAATGGTCTGTTGGGCGACACCGTGCTGACCGCGGTATTGACCGCCAGCGAGCACCTGCGCGGCAGTGACTTCAGTGCCGAACCGCGCGCCGGGTTCTGCATGATGGGCGCCTGCCAGGACTGCTGGGTAAGACTGGGCAACGGCCAGCGGGTGCGTGCCTGTTCGACGCTGCTGGAAGCTGGCCAGGCGATTATTCGTGAACCGGGGCGACGGCCATGAGCAATGACCGTGTTGCCATTATCGGCGCCGGACCAGCCGGGATTCGCGCCGCCCAGACGCTGCTGGAGCACGGTGTCAAAGCCTGCCTGATCGACGAAGGTCTGCGCGGCGGCGGGCAGATCTATCGTCGCCAGCCAGAGAATTTCCAGCGTTCGGCCAAGGCGCTTTACGGCTTTGAAAGCGGCAAGGCCGTTGCGCTGCATCAGACACTCGATGCACTGACAACACAGATCGACTACCGGCCGCAGACGCTGGTGTGGAACGTCGAAGGCAATCAACTCGATACACTGCAAAACGGAACCGTCGCAACCCTGGACTTCACCAGACTGATTGTCGCCACAGGTGCCACCGACCGCATTCTGCCAGTGCCCGGCTGGACACTGCCCGGCGTGTATAGCCTGGGTGCAGCGCAGATCGCACTTAAATATCAGGGTTGTGCGATTGGCGAACGCGTGGTGTTTTGCGGCAGCGGCCCCTTGCTGTATCTGGTTGCCTATCAATATGCCAAGGCTGGCGCGAACGTGCTGGCGGTGCTCGACAGCGCGCCGTTTTCAGCCCAATGCAAAGCGCTGCCTGCGCTGCTTGGCCAACCGGCAACCCTTGCCAAGGGCCTGTATTACCGCGCATGGCTGAGTGCGCATGGCATTCCCGTGCATCAGGGCGCACACCTCACACGCATCAACGGTGACAAGCGCGTAGACGGCATTCACTGGCAACGCAACGGCCAACCGGGCCACCTGGCCTGCGACGCAGTAGCCTTTGCCCATGCGCTGCGCAGCGAGACACAACTGGCCGACCTGCTCGGCTGTGAGTTCGCTTGGAGCCCGCTTAACCGAGCGTGGCTGCCCACTCGCGATGACTGTGGGCGCAGCAGCGTGCCAGGCGTGTATCTGGCAGGCGACGGTGCTGGAATCATGGGCGCAGATGCGGCGGAAATGGCCGGGGAACTGGCCGCGCTCGGGCTGCTGCACGACAGCGGTGTCACCGTCGACGCCGTGCGTATCAGTGACCTGCAAACCGCACTGCAACGCATCGAACGCTTCCGCCACGGGCTGGAAACCGCTTTCCCGTTCCCCGAAGACTGGGCCGCCAATGTAGCGGATGACACTGTTGTCTGCCGCTGTGAAGAAGTCTCTGCGGGCGATATTCGCACCACCGTGCAGGACGGTCATTGGGAGATCAACCGGGTCAAGGCCATGTGCCGGGTTGGCATGGGCCGCTGTCAGGGCCGGATGTGCGGCCTGGCAGCCGCCGAGATCATCGCCCGCGAGAGCGGCCGACCCCTTGAGCAGGTCGGCCGCTTACGCGGCCAGGCTCCGATCAAGCCACTGCCGTTCGGCCTGGAGATGCTGCCCGTGGACAAGCAATCAGCGGAGACACAACCATGAGCACGCTGATTGAAAGCGATGCGATTGTCATCGGCGGCGGCATTGTCGGCTCGTCGGCAGCCTTGGCGCTCGCACTGAAGGGCAAGCGTGTGGCTCTGCTGGAGCGCGACTTTTGCGGCTCACACTCCAGCGGCGTCAATTATGGCGGTGTGCGCCGTCAAGGCCGGCCCTTGTCGCAACTGCCCTTGTCGCAACGGGCGCATCAGATCTGGAGCGGCCTGCGTGAGCTGATCGGTATCGACGGCGAATACCAACGCTCCGGCCACCTCAAACTGGCGCGCAGCGAGCTGGACATGGATGCGCTGCGCAGCTACGCCGAAGCCAGCCAGGGGTTCGGGCTGGATTTGCAACTGCTGGATCGAGAGCAACTGCGCGCCCGTTACCCTTGGGCGGGCGATGTCGCCGTCGGTGCATCGCTGTGCGCCGACGACGGGCACGCCAATCCGCGTCTGGTATCGCCCGCCTTTGCCAGCGCAGCTCGCCGAGCGAACGCTCAGGTATTCGAGCAGGCGCCGGTCAGCGAAGTCAGTCACGACGGCAACGCCTTCATCGTCACGACCGACAGCGGCCTGACACTGCGAGCCCCCTGGCTGCTTAATTGCGCGGGCGCCTGGGCCGGAGCGCTGGCGGCACAATTCAACGAACCGGTGCCGATGTATTCAGGGCATCCGGCGATGCTGGTGACAGAACCACTGCCGATGTTCATGGACGTCAGCACCGGTGTCGAAGGCGGCGGCATCTATGCCCGGCAGGTGGCACGCGGCAATTGCGTGCTGGGCGGCGGACAAGGCTTTGCCCTCGGCCCGGCACACGCCAGACCAGGACAGGCGGCAGTGCTCGACATCCTGCGCAACGCCGTCGAACTCTACCCGCCACTGGCCGGGGCCCAGGCCATTCGCACCTGGAGCGGCACTGAAGGCTACCTGCCTGATCGCGAACCGGTGCTGGGCCCGAGCCTGACAAGACCAGGCCTGCTGCACGGCTTCGGCTTTGCCGGGGCAGGCTTTCAGATCGGCCCGGCCGCGGGCGAAGCGCTGGCCGAATGGGTCTGCGGCGGTGCCTCAACGATCTCGCTCGAGGCCTTTTCCATCGGCCGCTTCCGCCAGGCAGCTACCCAACCCACTGCGATAGAACCCGCTACGAACGTCATCCCATTGCACAGAGGAAGGTCGTCCCTATGAAAAGCACCAAACGTCTCGCCCTCACCGGCCTGTCATGCCTGCCCTTGGCTGCCGCACTCGTGTCGTTGCCTGCCCAGGCCGAAACCACGCTGTACCTGGGCATGAACGGCGGAACCATGGAGCGCCTGTATGCCGATCAGGTGCTGCCCGCTTTCGAGAAGGCCAACAACGTCAAGGTGGTGATCGTGCCCGGCACCTCGGCCGACATCCTCGCCAAGGTGCAGGCGAGTAAAGACAACCCGCAGATGCACGTCATCTTTCTCGATGACGGCATCATGTACCGAGCCATTTCCATGGGCCTGTGCGACACCCTGCAGCCCAGCGCCAGCCTGGCTGACCTGCCTGCCAAGGCGAAAATCAAGGAGCAGGCAGCAGCCGTCAGCCTGGGTGTGACCGGCCTGGCCTACAACACGCGGATGTTCAAGGAAAAGGGCTGGAGCGCGCCCACCTCATGGATGGACCTGGCCGACAAACGCTTCAAGGACAAAGTGGTGTTCCAGTCACTGGCCTCCTCGACCTTCGGCCTGCATGGCTTTCTGATGTTCAACCGTATCCAGGGCGGCAGCGAGAAAGACGTCGAGCCAGGCTTCAAGGCCTGGCCGAAGACCATTGGACCGAACGTGCTGGAATACATCGCCAGTTCGGCGAAGATCTCGGAAATGGTACAGACCGACGAAGCCGCGCTGTTCCCGCTGACGCCGACGCAAGTGACCGCCTTGAAGATCAAGGGCGTGCCTGTGGAATACGCCTCGCCCAAGGAAGGCGGCGTGGTGTTGAACGTGGCTGAATGTGCAATCGCCAATAACAACCAGCCAAAGCTGGCCCAGAAGCTGGCGGCCTACCTGCTGACACCGGAAGCACAGGCACCTGCGCTGGAGTTCGGCGATCAGATACCGTCAAACCCGAAAACCCCGACCTCCGAGAAGACGCGCGCGCAGGTCGAGGCCATGGAGAAGTACCTGGAAACAGCGGTGACCATCGACTGGGATCAAGTCAACCAGATCCGCCCCGAGTGGAACGCACGCTGGAGCCGCAGTATCGAGCGCTAGCTGCAAGCGGCAAGGTCGAAAGGCCGTGCCGTTTACAGGCAAGCACAGGCTGATCACCGCCCGGCAAATTATTTCAACTTATTACCGCACAAGAGAGTCCCACCGTTACGCCCTCTTCTTCGGGCGCATTTAACGGTGGTTCTTTCTTTATGAGTTTTATTGTCTGCATGGGCGTGCTTGGCGTGCTCTTGATGCTATTGGCGCTCACGTCCTCGTACCTGCGCTGGATGCCGGTCACCACGTCAGCGGTGTGCCTGGGATTTGGCTTTGGCATCGGGCCGATGGGCCTGGATATCGTCAATCTGGATTTCGAAAAATCCTACGAATGGCTGGAGCGCCTGACCGAGGTGGCGGTGCTGTTTTCCCTGTTCGGGACGGGCATCAAGTTGCGCCTGCCCCTGCGCGGCAAAGCCTGGCACTCTGCCTACTGGCTGGCCGGGCCAGTGATGCTGGCGACCATTGCTGGCGTGACGGTCGCGGGGCACTACATTATCGGCCTGGACTGGGGCGTGTCGTTGTTGCTCGGTGCCATGCTGTCGCCGACCGACCCGGTACTGGCCGGGATGGTCCAGGTGAACAACGCCCAGGACCAGGATCGCCTGCGGTTTGGTCTGTCCGGCGAAGCGGGCCTCAACGACGGGACGGCGTTTCCGTTCGTGATCTTTGCCTTGCTGTACCTGAGTTCCGGGGGCGCAATGAGCGACTGGGTCCAGGGATGGCTGATCAAGGACCTGATCTGGGCGGTTCCGGCCGGTTTGTTGATTGGTTACGGCATGGGCCGCGGCGTTGGCCATCTGATGATCTTTCTGCGCATCAAGAACGCCGACAGCACCACATCACCCAATGACTTTCTGGCGCTGGCATTGATCGCCCTGGCCTACGTGGTCGCGCAAGGTGTGGGAGCCTTCGGTTTTCTTTCGGTATTTGCCGCCGGATTCGGGCTGCGTCAGGCTGAAGTACGTGTCACGCGCTCAGAGCTGCCGTCGGAGCATGTCGCGCAACCGGTACTGGGGCATATGACTGCATCTCTTGAACAGGGCACAGTAGCGCAGGGCGAAGACATGAGCGACTCGCAACTGGCTGCCGGGGTAATGATGGGCGATATGCTCGCATTCGGCAGCCTGGTGGAACGCGCCATGGAGGTGTTGCTGATCACCCTGCTGGGCGCGGCGCTAGCGATGTACTGGGACTGGCGCGCGATTGGTCTGGGGCTGGCATTGTTTTGCGTGATTCGTCCTGCGAGCGTCTGGCTGCTGGTCAGCCGTCGCCTGCTCAACGGCAGGCAAAAAGCGCTGGTCGGCTGGTTCGGCATCCGCGGCATCGGCAGCCTTTATTACCTGTGCTTCGCCTTGTCACACGGTCTGGCACACGATGTCGGCCATGTCGTGATTGGTATGACCCTTTCGGTCGTAGCGCTGAGCATTCTGGTACACGGCATCAGCATCCAGCCTTTACTGGAACGCTACGAGCGCAGTGCCGCTGCCAATCCTGATTGACAGGCTCATTACGGCAAAGGGCCATAGAGGGGATCGATGAGGGCATTGGAAGAAGCAATTGGACTGCGGCATTTCGACTCGGTAGCGTGGCGGCCACGTAGCAGGTGCATGGCCGCCAGTGCAAAGCTTGAGGCGTGCAGCTAATATGTGAGCAGGCCTGGGCACTTTGCCAGCCTACCCTGAGGCCCGGATACTGCACCCTGCAAAAAGAGCTGAACCACTGTAGCACGCTGGCCTCCAAACCTGGAATACAGCTCTCTCGATCATTTAGAAGGTGAAATGTCAGAACCCGTCCTGATGGACCGCTTTGCACGTAAAGTCGATTATTTGCGCATGTCGGTTACCGACCGGTGCGATTTCCGCTGCGTGTACTGCATGGCCGAAGAGATGACGTTTTTGCCTCGGCAACAGATTCTGTCGCTGGAGGAAATTCTGCAGGTAGCCGAGCGCTTCGTGGCGCTGGGTACGCGTAAAATTCGTCTTACCGGCGGTGAGCCACTGGTACGCTCGGGCGTCGTGGGTTTGTGCGAAAAGATCGCCGCCCTGCCCGGCCTGCGCGAACTGTGCATGACCACAAACGGTTCACAACTGGACAAACTGGCCGCCCCGCTGTTCAAGGCGGGCGTCACCCGTTTGAACATCAGCCTGGACAGCCTCGACCCGCAACGTTTTCGCGAGCTGACCCGCACGGGTGATCTGCACAAGGTCATTGCCGGTATCGACGCCGCCAATGCCGCAGGTTTTGTGCATACCAAGCTCAACTGCGTGGTAATGCATGGTCGCAACGATCACGAGATAAACGACCTGCTGGCGTTCGCCATCGATCGCAATCTGGATGTCTCGTTCATCGAAGAAATGCCGCTGGGCATCATCAGCGAGCACAGCCGTGCCGAGTCCTTTTACTCCAGCGATCAGGTTCGCGAGCGCATTGCCGAACGTTACACGCTGGTGCCTTCCACCGACTCGACCCAGGGGCCGTCGCGCTACTGGCGTCTGGCCGAAGCGCCGGGCATTCGCATTGGCTTCATCTCACCGCACAGCCATAACTTCTGCGGCACCTGCAATCGCGTGCGTCTGACGGTCGAAGGTCGCTTGCTGCTGTGCCTGGGCAACGAGCATTCCGTGGATTTGAAGGCGGTATTGCGCGCCAATCCAGGCCAGCCGGAAAAACTCGAAAAAGCCATCATCGACGCCATGCAGCTCAAGCCGTGGAGCCACAACTTCACCCACGACGATGGCGTGCAGGTGGTGCGCTTCATGAACATGACGGGCGGCTGACAGCCGCCCTGGTGGATAACGCCTCAGCTCATGAGGCGCGGTTTATTTGCCCGACTTGCGAAAGAACAAAGTGATCTGCCCGACTTCCACGCCCAGTTTGGTCATGGAAGAACGATTGGCCATGGTCTGCTTGTCGATCAGGTACATCCAGTCATCCAGGCTCACGTCATACTCGGTGCCATCCACCGGCAACCTGAGCACATAGTTCCAGTGGAAGCTGTTGCCTGACACTTCGCCATAGGCCTCGCCAACCACGTCACCTGCCGTGCCCTTCCAGCGCCCCGGACCATCGGGACGCAAGCGCCACTCCCGGACCTGTTTGGTGCCATCGCTGTAGCTGAAGGCCTCGTGCATGACCAGCACTTCGCCTTCGCTGTGCCCGTCGATCACCACGGTAAAGCGCTTGGTGACTTCACCGGAGCGCTTTTGAAACATTCCCCAGGCCTCGACACGCCCGGTGAAGTACTGGCGCAGATCGAGCTTGGGCTCTTCCTGACTGTAACGGGTTACCGGGACACCGCCGCAGCCGCTCAGTACAAGCCCCGCAAACAACATCAACATCCACTTTCTCAGCATGCGCCCTCCTTGATGGGTCATGAGCCTGTACTGCCGAGCAACTGCTCGCGAAGTTCGGGGTTACGGGTTTTCGGGTCAAGCCAGATAGAAAAGAAAGCCTTGGCAAACTGCTCGTCGGGCACCACATGCTGGAGCTTGTCGCCAACATAAAACCGCGCTTCGCGGCCAGGCAGGTACACACCGGTAATCTTCATGCCCGGCTTAACATCGACAAATGACTGGTTCATTTGCTGACGCCATTGCGCCAGTTGCTGTTCGTTCACCTTCGACCCGGAAATACGCTTGATCTCATCGATACTGGCATCGACCAGATCTTCGCGGTCAATATCGCGATGGTAAGTCAGCTCAAGGGCCAGCGGCGCATCCGCTACAAAGGGCTTGGCGGGACTAAGCAACCTGGCCGTGTAGACACGAAAGCCGAACAGGCTGAGATCACCGCCACCGACAACCTGGGCATTGGGCAATGCCTCCCGCCAATCCGCCGAAGCGCCAGCGCTGAGCAACATCACCAACCATAGCCATCGTGGCGCACGCATCGGCAACCTCTGTGTATGTCAGGTGCAGGCGCTGCCATGAAAGCATCGGCAGGCCGGGAATGAGAGAAGCCAGATAACTGACTCATGGCCGGAATCTATACCAGCAAAAACACTTTGTACAACCAATAAGGCAATTACCCTTTCGGGCGCTGAAAATAAAAAAGCCTGTTCCCGATCAGGTTCGGGAACAGGCTTCAGGGCTCAATACTCATCGCACCTTGAATTCAGGCGACCTGAGAGTGCGCCTGCCGACGGCTCTTCTGCCATTCGCCTTTCAGCGTCTGCAACGTATTTTCCACATACGTGCGGTCGGCCGCCGCTTTTTTGCCGACATAACCCTGACCGCGACGAAACATCTTCAGCGCAGTGCGCATCTGTGGATGAGCGTCACGGAATTCGTCTTCCTGGGTGAATGGCGACATGGCGTCGACATGGACCTCACCCGAATCGGCAATCCATACAATGTGGTTGTCCAGCGTGTCTTTGCATGCTGCAAACAGACGAGCCAGTTCATCAATAGTCGGTTGCTTGTTGATATTCATGTTGATGCTCCTTCGCTCGTAGACTGTTCAATAATTGATACATCAAGTTCATGCGCCAGAGCGTCATCAATGCAACACACGTAAGTGTTGGTCGAATACCGCTCCAGCCCCTCAAGGACATGCAGGTAGCCTTGATGAAGAGCCGCTACACAGCGGCATCAGCGTAGAGAGAAGAAGTCACGAAACCCAAAGACCTGACCCAGGATCAGCAATCGATCCATTACAAGCATCATGAGGACGTTTCGCCAGCTTCTCGCCCATATCGACGACAAATGCCAGTTCAGCTCCATCAATCTGCCTTGTGGGCAGCCTACATCCGGGAACATCTCGACGGCTTGCCGAGCCTGTTCAGTACACCTTTTGCAGCGCTCCCGATCGGGGAGACAGCTGCATAATGCAAAAGGAAAACGGGTACGTCAACGATTATGTAGTGAATATTTTATAGCACTACATAATTGTATAAGGGGCTTGTAGTTACGTTAAAACCTGACTGAATAGTCACTGCTCCAGGCAGATATTACGGATGTTCAAGGCTCTTGCTCAGCCTGCAATCCCGCCTCACTCCTCCCACCGCAACACCGTATAGGCCTTGCCTCGCCCCTCCATCGAATTCAACAACACCGTCACCTGCAGCCGCGCCATAGACCCCTCTGCCCTCTGCGCCCGGCTCTCGATCACCAGCACCTCCCCAGGATCGACGCCCACCGCGTTTCCTGTTGGCAGATTGAGTGCCATGCGCATCAGCGGGCTTGCGAAGGCCGGATCAGGTCGGTCGAAGCCGCTCCACAGCGTGATTTCAGGCAACAGCCTGCTGTACAGCGCTTGCGTCATGCTCGGCAGTTGCCGAACTTCTTCAAGCAAGCGAAATGGCGGCTGGCCGTTATTTCGCCGAACTTCGAGTTCACTGGCTATTTGACTGGCTTGTGCCTGACTCGCGCCGCACGCCATTGCCAGACGGGAAAAGTCTTCCGCTTGAGCGTTGTTCAGGTAGAGCTTGCCGTTCTCGCTGTGCAGGCTGATGTAGAGCTGCGTGTCGTCGAATGTCAGGGCTATTTCACGTCCGTCGGCGACCCACTTTTTGCGCTGCACAGGGTCAGCCAGGGCCTGCACCGCCAGCTCGACGCCAGCCTCTGCGGCCAGCAGTGCCTGGCTGTGCTGGCGAAGATGCAGCGCCTGGCGATTCTCCAGTTGCACCCAGCCGGCCAGTGACCCCAGCAGCAGGCTGAGCAAGGCCATGACCCAAAGCACCACCAGCAATGCAATGCCACGCTGCTGCATCATGCACACACGCCATAGTTGGGGATTCACAGGTGCACCTGATCAGTCGCCGGACGCAGTCTCAAGGTACTGAAACGCGCCTGATGCCGGGCGTCGCTTACCGTCAGGTCCAGGCGAAACAGGCGCAGTTGGCCTTGACGTGTCGGTTGCCGGGCGACGCTCAGTTGCCAGTCGATACCGCCACCCAGACTGCCCTGGCGGATACCGTCAGCCAACGGCCCTGCTGCTTCCTGATCCATCACGCTCATGGCCGCCTCGGTCAGGCGGTCGCTCTGCTCGGCCTGCGACAGGGAATGCACGCTTTGGCCGAAGGCGACCAGCAGGACCGTGCTGCAAATGGCCATAAGGGTCAATGCGGCAAGCATCTCCAGCAAGGTGAACCCACGCTGGTAGCGTGCGGGGTCGGCTCGGCTCTCACACATGCGGTTCAGCCTCGGGGGCGGGCCCTCCAGGACGATGCGTTAAAGGCGAACCGCCATGGTCACGAACGCACTGCGCGGGTTGCCTATCTGAAGTATCTGCAAGTCGCCAGTGGGATCACTCGCAGCACTGGCGTCCGTGTTGATAGTCGAGATGTAGCGCTTGTCGAACAGGTTCACTACGTTCAGCGACAAGGTGGTGTCCTTGACCGCGCCCAACTTGCCGAAGTCGTAGCCCAGCGTGGTGTTGGCCAGCCAATAGCCTGCAACGCTCGAGTCGTTGGTGTAGGTGTAATAACGCTTGCTCATGTAGCTGCCCTGCAGGCCCGCGTTCCATTGCTGCCAATGCCAGTCCAGACTGCTTGAATACATCAGCCTGGGCGTGTCGACGACCGTCTTGCCTTTGACATGCACCTCGCTGGTACCGCTCTGATAATCATCGTCGTAGGTGCTGTGGTTATAGGACGCCGTGTTGGACCAGCTCCAGTTCTCGTCCGGGGTCAGTGCGAAGGTCAGTTCCAGGCCTCGGCTGGTCACCGAGCCGACGTTGGCTACGCTGTTCTGGCAGATCACGATCCCGGTGCAATTGGTAATAGCCACCAGGCGGTTGTCGAACCGGGTGTTGTAGACCGCGGCCGAGGTTGAATAAAGCGCGTTGCTGCGACGCACACCCACTTCAACCGTCTTTGAGGTTTCCGGTTTGAGGTTCTTGAACCCGCCTGCCGCGTCGACTGCCGTCTGAGTGGTGAAAAACGGGCCGTAGCCGCCACTGGGGAAGGCGGCGACGTTTTCCGAGTAGGAGGTAAACACCTCATCCTGATCATCAAGCTTGTAGGTCGCCCCCAGTTGCGGCAGGAAACGGTCTCGCGCCTCCAGCGAACCACTGGCGTAACCGCCACCCTTGCCTTCCACCGTCGAGGTAGTGACTGTGTTCTTGGCACCGAACTCGAGTTTCAGGCGGTCGTCGAGCAAGGTGTAGCTGTCGCGCAGATAGAATTGCCGAGTCAGGTCGTTGTAATCCTGAGAAAGAATGGTCGCGACCTGCGGCAAACCCTTGGTTCTCACGATGTGATTCTGCGGTGCCGTGCCGGTCGGGTCGAACAGGTAGCGGGAGACGTCATTCTTGTTCGACTGAATCCAGAACCCACCCTGAATTTCGTGCTGACCCAGAAAGTAAGTCAGCGAGGTCTGGAAGCCCGAGCGGTTGATACCGTAGACCGTGCTGCGAATGGAGTTGGTAGGTACGGTCGTGCTGCCACTGGTGTACACGAATGGATAGTAAGAGTTGCCCCGCCCCGAGTCGTGGTGGTGATAAACCGTGGCATCCAGCAGCAGATCATCGCTGAGGGAAAAGTTGCCACTGAGGATGTCCAGTTCATCATCACGCAAACTGCTGCCGTTATAGGTCGCGTCTGCTGCACGGGTGACACCGCCGGTGAAAATACCGTTGGCGGCGTTCACAGCCCGGGTCCAGTCCGGCGTGTAGTAACTCCAGTTGTACCCCAGACGCCTGATCATGCTGCTCGACATGGCAGGCAGGTTGGCCTCGTTGTGCGTTGAGGTACTGTGATAGAAGCTCAGGTGATTAGCGTCGAAATCGTAGGTGACCTTGGCGTTGAGCGCGTCGGATTCCTGCGGATTGTCATGACCTTTCCAGGCATCGGCATCGTATTTTTCGCCTGACACATAAGCCGCCAGCCCGTTGTATTCGCCGGTATCAACGCGCACATACGTGCGCGTGGTGTCATAGCTGCCGAGGGTTTGCGAAAGGCGCGCGCCAAACTCCTTTTCGGGGTTTGAACTGGTGAACGCGATTGTGCCGCCCAGGTTGCTGTTGGAGGCAGTGCCCAGCGCACCGATACCGGCCGCGACTTCACTCTTGGCGATATTTTCCGCGATGATTGCGCGGGTGATACTCAGGCCGTTGAAATTGGCGAAACTCATGTTGCCCAGCGTCACACCATCCAGTGTGTAGCCCAGATGATGCATGTCGAAGCCACGCAGACTGATGCGCTGACTGCTTTCTTCACGCCCGAGCGGGTCGCCGGCTTGAAAGCTTACCCCGGCAAGACGCTGGAGCACCTTCATCGGGTTGGTGCCCGCTGAATAGGCCTTGATGTCCTTTTCATCGACACGCTGTACCTGGCGCGTTTCCCCTTGGCCAATCACTGAAACGGTACCGAGCGTGGTATCGGCTGCGCCGGTGGCAGGCTCCTGCGCCGGGTCTGTCGGCGTCGCGCTGTCCTGCGCATAGCTCGTCAGGCTAAGTGCATGCAGTCCGATCAGTAACACCAGTCGTTGAAGGGGAAAACGTGACGCACGCGTAGTCGATAGCATGATCATGAAAACGTTTCCTGAAGGCGTAAGAAGTCGGCAGGCTCTGGCCCTGCGCCTATTAATCGGAATTGCCGGAATCAAGGGCTTTCGGTGATTACCGCCAGGCGCGTTATGCCGGATCGCTGCACATCGGCGAGAACCCTGGCAACGCGTCCGTAGTCAGTTGCCGTGTCGGCACGCAGGGTCAGCGCCACGTCGGGGTCATTGGTATGCAGATTCTGCAGGGCGTCCGGTAATTGCTCTTCGGCTACAGGCTGGTCGTCGACAAACAAACCGCCTTTGGCGTCAATGCTGATGGCCACTGGTTTGGCGTCGTCCAGCGGCGCGGTGGCCGCTGTCTGCGGCAAATCAAGCGGTATGGCATTGGTCAATAACGGTGCGGTCACGATAAACACCACCAGCAGCACCAGCATCACGTCGACCAGAGGCGTAATGTTGATATCGCTGATCGCGTCGTCGCCCTGGCTTGAGGAGAAGGCCATTTCAAGCAACCCCGCTGAGGCTGCGAGTACCGTCGCGCTCGCCTTTCAATCTGAAGGCATGGCGCTGGGCGCGGTTCAGCAGATCGATTGCAAAGGCGTCCAGATCGGCCACCATGAGCTTCAGACGGCGGTTGAAAAAGTTGTAGGCAAGTACCGCCGGTACTGCCACGGCAATGCCGATACCTGTGGCGATCAAGGCCTCGCCGATTGGCCCGGCGACCACGGCAATGCTCGCTGACTTGGCGGTACTGATGGCCTGAAGGGCATGGATGATGCCGAACACCGTACCGAACAGGCCGATAAAAGGAGCCGTGCTGCCGATTGAGGCGAGCACGATCATGCCGCTTTCAAGGTTGCGTCGCTCAGAGTGAATCTGTTGATGCAGGCTACGCTCCAGCAGCTCCTGGCGGCTCCAGCTGTCAGCCGGTTCGTGACCGTCCTGACCGCCGGAAAGCGCTTGCGTGGTCACTTGCGCAAGACGTGCCAACTGGCTTTTCTGCGGACCGCTGTGCAGCGCTGCGTCGAAATCCTGAGCTGCCCAGAAGGCCTGCGTGTAGCGCTTGTTCTGGTTTTTCAGCCTCCCCTGCTGCCAGGCTTTGAGCAGCAGCACAGCCCAGGTTGCCAATGAGAACAACAGCAGGATGCCCATGGAGCTTTGCTGAATCAGTGTTGAATAATCGATTGTCATGGTAAGGCGCCTCAAGGAGCGAGCGTGAAGGCAAGCGGAACGTTGACCCAGCCATCGACCGGGCTGTTGCCGCGCTTGGCAGGAGTGAATGACCACTGTCGAACGGCCGCCTTGGCCGCATCGTCCAGCGCCGAAAAACCACTGGACTGAGCCACCTCAATCTGGTCCGGACGACCGCTGGCCAGCACATGCACGCGCAGCAGTGTGGTGCCTTGCTGATGGCGTTTGGCGGCCGCAGGCGGATACACGGGTGGCGGATTGTTCAGATAACCGGCGCGGCCGATGGGTGCCGTGGCAGGCGGTTCGCTGCTGGCTGGCGGTGCAGGCATGGGCTGCTGTGCCGGTATCGATTGGGGCGCAGCAGCAGGCACTTGCCTCTCGGCTACCTGTTGCTGTGCTTTTTGTTGTGGCTTGGCCTGTGGCTTGGCAGGCTGCGGACGTGGTGTCTCAGGCTTGGGTGCGGCGGCCAGGGGTTTGGCTGGCTCTGCCGGTATAACGGGTGGCGGTGCCGTGGGTTGCTCAACCGCAGGAGCCGCTGCGGCGGGCGTTGCTGGAGCAGGCGGCGTGGGCCTGGCGACCATTTGCATCGCGATTGGCATGGGCCGGGTTATCGGCGGTAACGGTTGCGCGGGCGCACTGTTGCGAAACCAGAGAAAACCCGCAGCATGGACAGCCAGTGCAATAACGCATGCCAAGGCAACATGACCCACGCCAATGCGCGGCACAGCGATTGCCGGTAACGGCACCGCCGGGGCATCGAACCTGCCTGCTGGCAACATGGGCAGCAGATCGTCGCGACAGGGTTGTGGCGGACGACGAGATAGAAGTAACGCGGGCATGACATCACCAATCCGGGACGAAATAAATAACGGCGCGCCGCTTTCAAAAGGTTTTAAAAAGCGTGCCGATGCTACGCTTTTCTATATGTACTTATTGTGACGAGAGGGAAGTTAGTTGACGAAACAACAGTAAGATTATTTTATGTTGCGTTTCAGGAAAATCGTTAGATAGCACACTATCTAGTGTGAGCATGTTTCGAAACGAGTGTCGCCCTCGCTGTCGGCCGGACACGGCATGCGCGTCCGGCCGGCGCGATAAAAATGTTCGTTAACAAGACCGTCATTAAATAATCAGTTTGAAATCAGGCTGGTATTTCGACGGCCATCATTTCTGAGCGCCGACAGGGCGGTAACAGGATCGTCGGTAATGATGTAGCTGAAACTCTTGCCTGCGGTGTTCATGATCCAGTTGAGGCTTGTCCGGTTGTCGCCTGTCTCCTGCCCATAGCCCTTCTGGGACTTCCAGAGCCAGTACTTGGGTTCCGTACAGCAATGGCCATCCGCGGCAAAGAAGCTATAGTATTTGGTTTCCGCCACAGGCTGATAGGCACCCATGGTTTTTACATCGTGCTGGGTTCTCATCGCATAGTAGCTGTTCATGATGTTGTTGAGCGGGAATCTGAGCGTGCTGTCATATTCCTTGAGGCGCACCTCGGTCGCATAGACATAATCCTTGTTGTAATAGCTTTGCCAGTTCAACAGCGAATTGGCCGCCCCGCCGCTGGTGTCGATAAAGTCTGCACCGAACACCGGAATCAGGCGAAAACGGCCAGCTTCGCTCTGGGCATTCATGATCCCTTTGGATTCGAAGCTGGCAGCGTTCATGCCAATCGAGTTGACAGGCATTTTGAAGTACACCCAACGCTCGGCCGGTGTTCCCCACCAGTTACTGTGAGTCTTCACGCTCTGCCAGGCTTTTTTCGCCGCGTCGATGTTCTTGACGTCAAGCAACAGGATCATCGCGATCTTGTCGCGCTTGATCGCGTCCAGAATGGCATCGAAAGACGGCAGTTTCTGGTTGCTGTAGCCATTCAAGGAGGGATGCCGAAGCGAAAGATTCAGGGTGTTTCCAAAGTAATTCGACAGGTTCGGGTTATAGCCGCCATGACCGTAAGGGTCATATTCAGTCGAATTCGCGGTCGTGTAAGCATTGGTGGTCCGACCGAGGTTGGTATCATGCAGGACGATTACATTCCCGGCCCGGTCCAGCTGAAGATCGATTTCCGAACACTCGATTCCATTGGAGGCAGCCTGCTCAATGGAGGCAATCGAGTTTTCCGGCACATCGCGCAACCAGTCGGGGTGAGAGTTGGTACCGATGGCGGTGCCGTGCAGCCCCCGGTGCGCGCAGACAATCGTAAGGTCATTATGGGCATCTTTGAGTATCCCGCCGATCTTGTCGGTGTTGTACTCTGCCAATGCAATAGAGGGCGCTACTATTAATACCGCCGTGCACAGTAGAACTATTTTCGGTAAGCAAAACATAACGTTGACTCCCATAAGGTCAGAATGGAATTAACTGCTGTACGGGCGAAGGCAAGACAAAAAAAGGCAAGGAACGGGCGGAGTCGTGCTCGACTCTTCTGGCTTTAACAGACTTTAAATGGTCATTTTGCTCGGGCTACCGCGTGACATTTCGTTAATACAACTTCACGCGCTCAGCCACTTTGTTTACCGGAGCCTAGTCAGATGGCTCCGATGACCAGTCCTTTGCTGCCCCCCCTTGCACATACACCGAAGGTGGTGCGGGAGGTGCTTGCGTGGGGGACCGCAGAGCGCCGGTATCAGGGTCGTAGTAGAAGATCTCCTCGATGCTGTCGATGCTGACTTTCAATCGACCTCTGTGCAGGTCGTCATCGACGTTGACGATGCGTTTGGTCCCAGTGGAACAGGTCACGCTGGCGCCACCCGCAAAGCCTTGCCCCCCTGCCCCGGCGGGTTCGATCAGGCACATTGCACCATCCGGACGAGCGATCTGCAGCGCGCCTTGTGGCGTGATGCGATGGGTGTAGACCGGACGACCATCAGGGCCGACCGTGGTAAATGACTCGCCGCGCTCAAAGCGCCTTTCCGGGGTATCGATACCTTTCACGCCCACGATGTTATGCAGCAGCAAACCGTCCGTGCCGATGTAGTAGTGAGCGATTTGCGTGCCGGTGTTCGCGGGCCAGCGCAGGTGCATGTGCATATGGGGCGGTGCATCTTCATGGCCGTGTGGGGCATTGGTGTCGAAGCCCATGATCTGGATTTTGCCCAGCCCCTGGCTTTGCACGTATTGGCCAAGCCCAAGATCACGTACCGCCTCGCGCTGCGCGAACTCCAGCACGTTGGCCGCAGCGCGCTGAACAGAGGGAAACGGGTCCCGCACGTAAAGGCCCGCGCGGCGTGCCTGGTCGGCATGTTCAAAGCGCAGTACCATGCCCGGCTCAACGATGTGCGTAGACACTTCGGATGCTGTTATCGCATCCACTGCCAGAGGCGGCAATACCACATACAAACGTCCGTCATCGAGCCTGAACGGTATATCAGCGCTTTCCAGAATCACGCGCGAGGTGTTCGCCACCGCTCCGTCGAAACCCAGTTCAAGCGTCCTTGAACGCGGTACTTTCAGTGCTATGACCGTCTCGCGCGGGTTGTCGGCGTTCCAGTAAGGGTCTGCCACCAGCCTGCACGTGGCACAACTTGCCGGGTCAAAGCGCAAGCCAGGACCTTCTTCACGCTTCACGAATTTGATGACGGCAATGACAGACTCGTCGCTGGCCGGTGCAGAAGCAGCTAACGCGAGACTCGCGCTCAGCATGGCGCTCGCCGCCAGTGCCATTGTTGTTCCATACGTCGTCATGCGTCAGACATCCGTTGCGGCATGCCTACACTTGCAATCAACTGAACAACCTTCAAAAACTGCGCGTTCATAGGCAAGCCACTATTCAGGTGGGACGGATAAACCAAGTCTCGCAGTGGGCATTGGATCCGCACACTATCAAGACGAAACGGGTGGACTCGGAAAGTAACGCATCAATAAAGCTTCTGACCTAAACAGGGTCAGGGCATTCTCACGCCGACGTACTCACCAGCGCGAACACGGCAATGTGCCAGTGAACTAACGCGTCGAAAATACTCCCTTACATTTGATATTACTGTAGGGAAGCGATGTGACAGATTGAGGACATTAACGCACGAAACACCGGCATGGTTAATATGATCAGGCAACTAACAATATGACGCGCAGCATGTAGTGAACAGCGTCGAACATAAACTTTTTTTTAAAATTGTAGGCGTGCGTGTCGATTACCCACTTATGTCGAAAAGATGACCGTCCACTTTATATTCTTTGAGTCCCGAAAGCATGCCGAGCCAAGCCGTCGCACAAGAACTGCCACGCGAATTCCTGCCGCCCGACGACCACTACAAAAAAGCCCGAGAGCTAACGCTCCCAGGCCTCTGAACACCCAACAAACCCCTTATCGTCAGCTCACTTTAAAGCGTCCCACCAGCCCCTGCTGCTGCTCAGCAAGCCTGGCCAGTTCACGACTCGTGACTGCTGTCTGCTCGGCACCTGCACTCACCTGAATGACCAGCGCGTTGATGTCATTCACGTTGCGGTGGATTTCTTCGGCCACCAGGCTTTGCTCTTCGGCAGCAGATGCAACCTGGATGTTGCGGTCACTGATGGTCGCGATGCCTTCGGCGATTTCTTCCAGCAGTTCGCCAGCGCGTACGACGTTGCTGGCGCCCTCTTGCGCCTTGCCCAGGGTTTCCTGCATGGACGCGGCAGCACGTTCGGAGCCGGACTGCAGGTTGGCGATCATGTTCTGGATGCTGACCGTGGAGTCCTGAGTCTTTTTGGCCAGGTTGCGCACTTCGTCGGCCACCACGGCAAAGCCGCGACCTTGTTCGCCCGCACGCGCTGCTTCGATGGCTGCGTTGAGGGCCAGCAGGTTGGTCTGGTCGGCGACGCCTCGGATGACATCGAGCACCGAGGAAATGGCGTTGCTCTCGCCCTTGAGCTCGTCAATGATTCGTGAAGTCTCTTCAGCCTGGACCGAGAGCCCTTGAATCAGGCCGATGGTGTTGTCGATCTCGGTCTTGCCCTGCACGGTACTGTTATTGACGCGCTGCGACATCTCGGCCGCGTCGGTGGTGCTGCGCGCAACGTCCTTGACGGTGGCGCTCATCTCGCTGATGGCTGTGGCGACCTGATCGGTGCCCAGGCGCTGCTGCGCGACGTTCTGGCTGGTCTGCAACGCCACCGCAGAAGACTGCTCGGCGGCGGTGGCGACCTGTGAGGTAGCGCTGCCGATTTCGCGGATGACCTCGCTGATCTGTTGCGCCATGTTGTCCAGATTGCGTGATATCTCGCCGAACTCGTCTTTACCGGTGTAACGGGTTCTGGCGGTCAGGTCGCGGGTGGATAGCGCAACCAGCGTGCGGTTCACGTCGACCACTGCAACCTTGATGTTGCGGATGATCACCGACGCCAGCCACAACACTACGATCAGCATCACGATGACAGTGGCAACCGCTACGTAAAGGCTGCTTTGAGCGGCGCTGCGTGCATCGGTGGCCAGGCCTACGACAGTCTGACCCAATTCCGCTTCAACCCTGGCCATCAGGTCTATGCGGTTGGTGGAAAGGTTGAACCAGTCTTCAGGCTTGATGTTGAGCGGGTCGCCCAAGGGTGTATCGAAACCCAGACGTTGCAAGCGGGCAACTTCAAGTGATCCTGGTTGTTGCAAAACATCATTCAGCCTGGTTTTGAATGCTTCCGGGGACCAGCGCTGGAAGGCTTCGAAGTAACCGGAGAACTCTCCAAGGTTACGACTGAAGCGTGATAACAGCGCTGCGTCGAAGCGATTCTGGTTGAAAGCCAGGCCCAACAACACCCGTTCGCGACCCGCGCGCTCTTTCATATCCACGAACTGATTGAGCGAACTCAAGGCGCGCAGTATTTGCGGGTCTTCAATGCTCGCTTCCATCGAATAAGTAAACCCGATGAGCGTTTTGATGATGTCAGTGAAACGCGTGCCGGATTCAGTATTGTTGATTGCCAGCGCATCGACTTTGAGGCGTAACGCGATCAGGTCATCCAGCGCGCGGTTTACTTTTTCCGGCCCGGGAATTCCCTCCGTCGATTGCGCACGCATCTCGCCCATCGCCTGGTCGGTTTCCTGACGAAATGATTTCAATTTGTCTTGCATGGACTTGCCGCCACTGCCCAGGAACACGCCACTGGCACCGCGCTCGCGCTGGATGGTGGTGACGACGTTGCTGAGCTTCTGTGCGGCACTGGTGGCCGTCACTGCGCGCCTCATATCGCTGAGGTTCTCGCTTTTATCAGCGACGAAAATACCTGCGAAGGCAAGAAAGCCCAGCAGGGGAAACATTAAAATAAGCAGCAGTTTCATACTCAAAGGAGCATTTCTAAGCATTGCAGACCTCATGACGTGCAGACGTTCTATAAAGACGATCCGAGGCCTAACGTTCTGTATTTTTCGACGTTTTTTAATAGCCAGAGATGATTCGGTAATTAGCCTGCCTTAGCCGGTCTTGCTTCCGTCCCATTGTTTCGGCTGAGGGCAGCCGAGCTTTACCAAACTATTTATCTTGACAATTCACACCACAAGATTAATGAAGACGAGTATTCGAAAATGCGCGGGAAGTTTGGATCCACAAGAAGTGCAATTAACATTAACGGCAATAAACCAAGATGCAAAACATAACGCCAGACAACGTGGTCACCTATAAATGAGATGACCACAATGTCTGGCGAGAGGAAGGCGGTTTTTCTGATTCCGCCTGTCACGTTGCCCGGATTATTAGCGCAGGTTGGTCTTGGCCAGTTCCAGCACCTCACTGCCGCGCCCGTTCATGATCGCGCGCATCATGTACAGGCTGAAGCCTTTGGCCTGTGCCAATTTGATTTTCGGCGGGATGCCCAGCTCCTGCTTGGCAGTGACCACGTCGATCAGCACCGGACCGGGATGATCGAACGCCTTGCGCAACGCTGCAGGCAGCTCTTCGGCGTTCTCCACGCGCAGGCCGAGAATGCCTGCGCCCAAGGCGATACCGGCGAAGTTGGTTTCATGCAGGTCGGTGCCGTGCGGCACGTAGCCACTGGCTTTCATTTCCATGTCGACAAAGCCCAGCGAGCTGTTGTTGAACACCACCATTTTGATCGGCAGGTTCAGTTGACGGATGCTCAGCAGGTCGCCCAGCAGCATCGACAGGCCGCCATCGCCACACAACGCCACCACCTGACGATCAGGGTGCTCGGCCTTCGCGCCCAGAGCCTGAGGCAAGGCGTTGGCCATCGAACCGTGGTTGAACGAGCCCAGCAGGCTGCGTTTGCCGTTCATGTGCAGGTAGCGCGCAGCCCACAGCGTTGGCGTGCCTACATCGACGGTAAAGATCGCATCAGCGTCCGCTTGCTCGTCGACCAACCGAGTGAGGTACTGCGGGTGAATAGGCGTACCGTCTGGCGTAGGCGTGGCCAGTTCGTCAAGCTCTTCGCGGGCCTTGGCGTAGTGCTTGAGGGCCTTGTCGAGGAAGCGGCGGTCGGCGTGCGGCTTGAGTTTTGGCTGCAATGCGTCGAGGGTTTCCCGTACCCCGCCGACCAGACCGAGCGCCACAGGCGTACGGCGACCCAACTGCGTAGGGTCGAGGTCGATCTGGATGATGTTGGCTTTTTCGGGGTAGAAATTCCGATATGGGAAGCTGCTGCCGAGAATCACCAGCGTGTCGCAGGAGAGCATGGCGTGGTAGCCGGAGCTGAAACCAATCAGACCGGTCATGCCGACGTCGAACGGGTTGTCGTACTCAACGTGCTGCTTGCCGCGCAAGGCATGAACAATGGGAGCGCCCAGCGTGTCGGCCAGTGCGAGGATCTGCTCGTGAGCACCCGCACAGCCTGCACCGCACAGCAAGGTCACGGCTTTCGAGTCGTTGAGCATGTCGGCCATCGACTGCAAGTCGTTGTCCGCTGGAACGACAGTGGGCGGCGTGGCCTCGATCCATTTCGCAGCTACATCAGGGGATTCGCTGAGCGCCACATCGCCGGGCAAGACGATAACGGCCACACCTTTCTGGCTGATCGCCGCGCGCATGGCACGCTCCAGCACACGCGGGAATTGCTCGGGGTTGCTGACCAGTTCGACGAAGTGGCTGCATTCCTTGAACAGCTCCTGCGGGTGAGTTTCCTGAAAGTAATCCAGGCCGATTTCCGAGGAAGGAATGTGCGCAGCAATCGCCAGCACCGGCACGCGGTTGCGATGGCAGTCGTACAGGCCGTTGATCAGGTGCAGGTTGCCCGGTCCGCAGCTGCCTGCGCAAACCGCCAGCTTGCCGCTGGATGCCGCCTGGGCACCGGCGGCGAAGGCTGCGACTTCTTCATGGCGGGTGTGCATCCAGCGAATCGAATCGGTGCGTTCCAGGCTGTCGGTCAGGCCGTTGAGGCTGTCACCGGACACCCCCCAGATGTGGGAAACACCTGCCGCTGCGAGGGTTTGCGCAAGATGGTCGGCGATGGTCTTGGACATTAGGGGTTCCTTGTCGAGGCAATAATGAATTCGGTAAAACGCGCGCAGCGCTCTGCCACGCCTGTTGTGGTCGACCCGATGAATTCTCGACAGTTCAGAAAACCTGAGCCCTGTTCAGGGCTCGGTCAGACAGTTTGCATTGGCAAACAATTCAGGCGTGCGGGTTGCCCGGCGCCTTGGCAGGAACTGCGTATTGCGGTTTGAGCTTGCCCTCGCTGTCGAGCAGCCAGGCATCGAGAATTTCCCGGACCACAGGGCCCGCGACTCGACCGCCCGCCTCGCCGTTCTCGATGGTCACCGACACCACGATCTTCGGATGATCGGCCGGTGCGAAGCCCACGAACAAGGCGTTGTCACGGTTACGCTCCAGCGTCTTCAGACGGTTGTAACGCTCACCCTGCTTGATCGCCACCACCTGCGCCGTACCGCTTTTGCCAGCGATGCGGTACTGCGCGCCCTTGGCGGCATCGCGCGCAATGCCGCGCGGATCGTGCATGACCATCTGCATGCCGGTGTTGACCTGATTCCATTCGTTGGGATCGCGCAGCACGATGTTTGGCATCGGGTGCTCATCAAGCGGCACGTCGTGGCCTACTTCCATCGCCAGGTGCGGTCGATGCCAGACGCCTTTGCTGGCAATCAGTGACGTTGCCTGAGCCAGTTGCAATGGCGTGACCTGCATGTAGCCCTGGCCAATGCCGAGAATCACCGTTTCGCCCGGGAACCAAGCCTGGCGGCGTGTAGCGCGTTTCCATTCGCGGGACGGCATCAGCCCGGCCGATTCCTCGAACATGTCCAGCGAGACCTTTTGGCCGATGCCGAACATGGTCATGTAGTCGTGCAGGCGGTCGATGCCGAGCTTGTGCGCGACGGTGTAGAAGTAGGTGTCATTAGACCGCATGATCGCCGTGTCCATGTCCACCCAGCCATCGCCGCTGTGGTTCCAGTTGCGGTATTTGTGGTCAAAGTCCGGCAGCTGGAAGTAACCGGGGTCGAAGACCTTGGTCGAGGCCGTGACAACACCGCTGTCGAGACCGGCAATCGCTACTTCCGGCTTGACCGTCGAGCCCGGCGCGTAAAGGCCACGCAGCACCCGGTTGAACAGCGGCCGGTCAATGGAATCGCGCAGCGCAGCGTACTGCTTGAAGCTGATGCCGGTGACGAACAGGTTGGGGTCGAAGCTTGGTTTGCTGACCATCGCCAGCACTTCGCCGGTTTCCGGGTCCAGCGCAACCACCGAACCACGTCGATCACCCAGAGCGTTTTCCGCTGCGGCCTGCAAATGCGCGTCCAGCGTGAGGGTGATGTTCTTGCCCGGCACCGGGTCAGTGTGTTTGAGCACCCGCAGCACGCGGCCCTGGGCGTTGGTTTCGACCTCTTCGTAGCCTACGTGGCCGTGCAGCTCGGATTCGTAGAAGCGCTCGATACCGGTCTTGCCGATGGATTGAGTGCCGCGATATTCATTGTCGAGATGCGACGCTTCTTTTTCGTTGATACGCCCGACATAGCCAATCGAATGGGCAAAGTGCGCGCCCAGCGGGTAGTGACGAACGAACTGCGCTGCCACATCCACGCCCGGCAGCAGGTACTGATTGACCGCGAGTGTGGCGATCTGCTCTTCGGTCAGCTCATACAGCAGGGTCGCAGGCTCAAACGGGTGACGAACCTGTTTCAGTTCCTTGTCGAACAGAATCCGGTCTTCGTCGGGCAACTCCAGCAGGGTCATCAGTTCATCGATCACCTTGTGCCAGTCACCGGCGCGCTCACGGGTCAGGGTCAGGTTGAAACTGGGGCGATTGTCAGCGAGCACTTCGCCATTGCGGTCAAAGATCAAACCGCGCTCGGGCGGGATCGGCAACACATGCACGCGGTTGTTTTCGGAAATGGTCGAGTGGTAATCGAACTCGGTGACTTGCAGGAAATACATGCGCGCGACCAGACAGGCAGCCAGCAGGCCGACCAGCACCGCGCAGGCAATCAGGCGCTGATTGACCAGCCGCGTCTCTTTTTCGTGGTCTTTCAGGGGAATTGGATTGGGCATTTCTACAGCTTCTCGGTGAAGGACAAACGGCGCAACTGAACGTGTATATAAAGATTTCGGCGCGCACCATACCAAGAAGCGGCTGATTGCAGGCGATTGAGCCGACAATCGCAGGATGAAAAATCTGTCAGAAACGGCTCATTCAAGCGTGGTCTGCACCGTGTTCGCGGCCTCGCGGGCCTGCATGATGCGCGGCAGATTGGTCTCGATCCAGGTGGCGAGTGTTTCAACCTGCAAGGCGACTTCTTCGCCCATTGGGGTCAGCCGGTATTGAACATGCGGCGGCACCACCGGCAGTGACTTGCGGCTGACGAAGCCGTCCTGTTCCAGATGCTGCAAGGTTTGCGCGAGCATTTTCTCGCTGACCCCGCCAATTTTGCGCCGCACCTCGCTGAAACGATGCATGCCGCCGCGCAAAACCACCAGCACCAGCACGCCCCAACGGCTGCAAACATGGTTGAGAACAATCCTTGAAGGACAGTCAGTGGCCAGTACCTGCCCCTGACGAACGAAGGCCAGCATGGACTCGACCGTTTCAGACTGTGGATGCGAGGCAGATTCACTCATGACACTTACCTTTTTGTACGTACTTACGAAAGGTAAGCATCATGACTATGCTGGCGCTTCCTTTCAACCTGATTCAAGGAATCCTTCCATGATCGTTGTCACCGGTGCCACTGGCCAGCTTGGCCGTATCGTCATTGAACAGCTGCTCACTCGTGTACCTGCCGGGCAGATCATTGCCGCAGTCCGCAGCCCGGAAAAGGCCAGTGACCTCTCGGCAAAGGGCGTTCAAGTGCGTCATGCCGACTATTCGCAGCCGTCGACGCTGGACAGTGCGTTTGCCGGTGCAGACAAGGTGCTGCTGATTTCTTCCAGCGAAGTGGGCCAGCGCCTGCCGCAGCACAAGGCCGTGATTGATGCGGCGAAACGCGTCGGGGTCAAACTGCTGGCTTACACCAGTGTTCTGCATGCAGACGCCTCGGCACTGGGCCTGGCCAGAGAGCACCGCGAAACCGAAGACTACCTGCGCGCCAGCGGGCTGCCTTATGTCCTGCTGCGCAATGGCTGGTACACCGAAAACTACACCGCAGGTATTCCAGGCGCACTGGCCCATGGCGCGGTCATGGGCTGTGCCGAAGAGGGCCGCATCAGTTCGGCTTCGCGCCTCGATTACGCTGAAGCTGCGGCGGTGCTGCTGACCTCCGGCGAGGATCAGAGCGGTCGCGTGTACGAGCTGGCTGGTGACGATTCCTACACCCTTGCCGAGTTCGCTGCCGAGCTTTCAAAGCAGGCCGGCCAGCCTCTGCCTTACGTCAACCTGCCGCAAGCCGAATTCGAAGCCGCGCTGATCCAGGCAGGCTTGCCAGACTTCGTTGCGCAGTTACTGGCCGATTCCGACGCGGCAGCAGCCAAAGGCGCGCTGTTCGATGACAGTCACCAGTTGAGTGCGCTGATCGGCCGCCCCACCACCAGGCTCTCTGCAACCATCGCCAAGACCCTGCAAGGCTAAGCGCGGCAAACCCGATCGAATGATTTGCAACCGTGAGGGTCCCAGTTATTACGAGGCATTAAGCCATCGCCTGATACCAAAGACTGGGAGTCTTTACATGAATAGCAAATCGTTGATCGCCTGCATGACCTTGCTCGGCTGCTTCTCCGCCGTCACCCTGCCCGCTCACGCAGCAGAGACGGCGGACCCGAAAGTAGCCGAATCCAAAGACAATATGCACGAACTGGAAATCGGTTCCCGCGTACCGGAAAAATATCGCCGCAGCGATCTGGAAGTAAAAGACTGGAAAAGCAAAGGCCTGGAAGCACCAGCCAAGGAAAGCGAATGGGTGAAGATCAATGATAAATACGTACGCTTTCAGAAGGTCAACGGCAACATCATGGATATCGTGCCGGTGAAGAAGTAAGGCTTACGCGCTTCGCTTTTTACGCTCTGCGTGAGCATGCCTGAGTGACGCAGCTCGTCACGATACGCATGCCGACGCAGAGCATTTGCACTAGCCGGTGCTTTTTAACGCACTGCGACACATCGGCATCGCGCTGGCACATAAGTTCAGCTACCCTCGGTGCTCTGCCGACGGGATATCAGCATGAGCACCATCCACTCCAGCGACTCGACCGCAACCCCCTTTTTCTGGCGCGATGAGTGTCTGCCTTTCATTGAGGCGCGCTCGGTAGAAGATGGCCGGCTGGTCTGCTATGCCCCGCATTCGCATGAGACTTTTTCCATCGGCGCGATTACCGCTGGGCAAAGCACCTATTTGCACGAAAAGAGCTCACAGCGCGTAACGGCAGGCACCGCGGTCCTGATGAACCCCGGAGATGTGCATGCCTGCAACCCGATCAACAATCAGCCGTGGTCGTACCTGATGCTTTATGTGGACAGCCATTGGCTAGGCGACATACAGCAGGATATAGGGCTGAACGCTGAATCCGGCTTTCAACCCCTGCCCTATACGCACACTAGCGATCCGCTACTGTTCGGTAAATTGACGGCGCTGTACCAGACACTGACCGACGCAAAAGCCGATACGCTGCAAAAACATTGCACGGCGGTAGCGTTCTTCACCCTGATGCTGGAGACATTTGATGCTGCGCCAGCGCCGCTCCTCCAACTCTCCCCCCGAGTCACGCGCGCCGCTGAGTACATCAACGACAACTTTGCCCGGCCCATCAAACTCGCCGACATCTGTGCTGCAGCCAACCTCTCAGCGTCATACCTGATTCGCTCGTTTGAGCAGCGATATCACCTGACGCCGCATGCCTACTTGCTCAATCGCCGTATTCAGCACGCCCAAACACAGTTGAAAAGCGGCAAGATGATTGCCGACGTTGCACAGGAAACCGGCTTTGCCGATCAAGCGCATTTTCAGCGTGAGTTTAAAAAACACCTGGCAGCGACACCGGGGCAGTATCGGTTGTGATTGCACGGGTCAGATCAACAGATACAACGCACAGCCAGCCAATAACAGCGCCATGATCCGGTTGAAAACACGTACGCTTGCCGCGCTGCACAAATAGTTGCTCAGAAAACTCCCGGCAAAGACCCAGCAACCCAGTGACAGGTAACACACCACACAATAGATGGTTGCGAATTGCCAGATCAACGTGGCCTCGCCATTGACAACAAAAACACCCATGCCTGCTATCGATGCCAGCCATGCCTTGGGGTTGAGCCATTGCATGACCGCCCCTTGTATCATCGAAGGACCGACTGCCTTATCGCCCAGGCTCAGTTGACCGTTGCCGGTTGCAAGCCGGAACGCCATATACAGCAGAAATGCCACGCCGGACCATTGAATGATTCGGGTCAGAAATGGCCATTGCTGCAAGGTTTCGTACAGGCCAAAACCGATGAGCAGCAGCAATAGGGTAAAGCCCAGCGTTGCACCCAGCACGTGGCGCATGCCCGGCCAGACCCCATAGCGCGCACCGGCACTAAACGCCACAATGTTGACCGGTCCCGGCGTGATGGACGAAGCCAGTGCAAACGCAGCCATGGAAATCAGCATAGTCATGGAAACCCCCTTGAACATGATCAGAAATGACCCGCTCAAGGTAATGACTGCAATGAACAGCGTATTGAAGGAAATTGCTCAAAATATTATTCCAGCCATCCGCTTCACCTAAAACCATTGCTTTTTTGCCCGCATGCCTTACAAATGCAGTGTTGCCAGCCTGTAACATCACTGCCACCTTCTCTGCGAGCCTGCTCCATGTCCAGAACCGTTGCCATTGCCTTCGCCTGCCTGCTTTCATCAACGGCCCAGGCCGCCTGCCCTGCTGCGACCCCGGTCGATACCGCGCGCTGGGTCTACGAAAAGCATCAGGACTTCTACCTCAGTGGCAAAGGCTCGGCTGATTACCTGTCCAAGCCTTTGCTGGGCTTGCTGAAAAAGGACTGGGCCTGCCAGAACGGTGACCAGTGCGCAGTCAGCGCCAACCCCTGGACCGACGCGCAGGACGGCGATGTGCAGAAGCCCATCGACTGGAAGCTGGTGTCCAACTCCGACAAGCAGGCGGTGGTCGAGATGACCTACAACCTGGGCTACAAAGACGCCCCGCAGCAGCCGGTCACCAGCCAGACCACTCGTCTGTTGTTGACTAAAAATGCCAGCAGTTGCTGGGTGCTGGACAATCTTCAAGGGCCGCAGGGTGTCGCACTGATGCAGACCCTGGAAGAATTTCCTTACGAAGGTGATTGATCGGCCTTGAAACAATCCGTCATTCTCGGTATCACAGGCACTTGAATTTCACGAGCGAGCACCATGAATACCTTTGAGCAATCGATTATTGAGGCTGCGCAGGCCGCCACGCCCAATAACACCGATGCCGAACGCGAAGCTGCCAGAATTGCCGCCACGCAGGCAGTGGCCGAAATCATGTCCAGCCGCAGCGGGCTGGACCGTACCCTGGCATTGGCCGAGTTGCTGGATTCCTACTCGGAACATGACGATCAGGAAGACGATTAGGCTGGGCGGCAGCGGGCAAAAATTTATTAGCTGTTTATTTACCTGCGACGCTAAAGAAAGCTACTGTAGCGGTCGATAATTCGATTGAGGGGGTTCATCACAGCCCCCATTCATTTAGTCATTTAGTGCGCTCGGATGCGACCTATAGGGGAACCATCCGTGCAAGTCGAACAACTGAAAGACATCCAGGCCTACGTCAGGCGCACCGCTGACGACCTTGAACGCGTCTCGGCCAATCTTGCCGGACATCTTTTGTACCTGGAACGTACTTCTCGCCCGCACGAAGCGCAGGAGGTCAATGAGCGGATCCTCGGCTTGCGCGCATCCGTCGATGGTCTTCGTGGCGTGTTCCGGTAACTGACCGTCTACCTTTCCCCAGCCTGCGACAGCGGCCTCGCTACTTCCTCCAGAGACTTGCGTTCGGCAGCTGCGCCCCATATCGACTGCACCAGCGCCGCGAACAGCATCAACCCTGCCCCGATCAGATAGCCGATCAGCACATTGCTGCGTTCGCCGGTTTCTATCAACTCACCAAACAACGTCGGGCCTATCATCCCGCCCAGCCCCGTACCGAAGGCGTAGAACACCGCAATCGCCAATGCGCGGATTTCCAGCGGAAAGGTTTCGGCCACTGTCAGGTAGGCCGAGCTGGCCGCCGCCGAAGCAAAGAAGAAAATCACCATCCAGGCAATGGCCTGCTGGGTTACGTCCAGCAGACCTTGCTCGAACATATAGCCGCTGATCGCCAACAGCACGCCTGATACACCGTAGGTCAGGCTGATCATGACCCGCCGCCCCACCACGTCAAACAACCTGCCCAGCAGCAGCGGACCGCAGAAATTACCCAGCGCCAGCGGCAACACATACCAACCGACGCGCTCGGACGGCACGCCATAGAAGTCGGTCAAGACCAACGCGTAAGTGAAGAAAATCGCATTGTAGAAAAAAGCCTGGGCCGTCAGCAGCGTCAGGCCAACCAGCGAACGCTGGCGAAACGTCACCAGCAAGGTTCTGGCAACCTCCCCCAATGGCGTGTGGTCGCGCACGTGCAGGCGCAAGGGTTTGCCCTGCACCGCGGGCAGCACATGGCCCTGGCGCTGAAGATCGGCCTCTATCTGCTCAACGATCTTTTTCGCCTGCGCGGCCTGGCCGTGAATCAACAGCCAGCGTGGGCTCTCCGGCAGCCACAGACGCATCAGCAGCACCAGCAGGCCCAATACCGCACCAATCCCGAAACACAGGCGCCAGCCCAGTTCGGCACCTACCCATTGCGGGTCGAGCAACACAATCGAGCCAATCGCGCCCAGCGCAGCACCCAGCCAGAACGTGCCATTGATGGTCAGGTCGACCCAGCCCCGGTAACGCGCCGGGGTAAATTCCTGAATGGTCGAATTAATTGCGGTGTACTCGCCACCGATACCCATACCGGTCAGAAAGCGAAACAGCATGAAGCTCCAGACACTGAATGAAAAAGCCGTGGCGGCCGTGGCACCGACGTACAGCAGCAAGGTGATGAAGAACAGTTTGCGACGCCCGAGACGGTCCGCCAGCCAGCCAAAAAATAATGCGCCGATTACGGCACCGGCGATATACGCGGCACCCGCCAGGCCTACGTCACTGTTGGTCAGGTTGAGCGAAGGACTGGCTTTCAGAGCACCAGCCACCGAGCCTGCAAGGGTCACTTCCAGGCCATCGAGCAACCAGGTGATACCCAGCGCCACAACCAGCAAGGTGTGAAACCGCCCCCAGGGCAAGCGGTCCAGACGGGCCGGCAAATCGGTTTCGAACACTGCACCCTTTTCATCGGTTGTGGTCATTTCCGCCTCCCTGACAGCGAACATTGGTGTCAGGTTTGAGAGTGACTTGCGGCGATCAAGTTCAGCTCACCCAGAACCACAGCAACGTCAGATTGGCGGCAGAGATCAGACCGAACAGGCCCCAGGCGGCAATCTTGACCAGTCGACTGTTGACGAACGGCCCCATCAGCTGCGGATCACTGGTAAAGCGAATCAGCGGCCAGAGCGCAAACGGCAGTTGCAGGCTCAGCACCACCTGGCTGAGCACCAACATCTTGCCGACCGAACTGTCACCCAGCCAGATCACCCCGATCAGCGCCGGAATCAGTGCCAGTGCGCGAGTAATCAAGCGGCGCTGCCAGCAGGGAATTTTGGCCTGCAGAAAGCCTTCGAGCACCACTTGCCCGGCGATGGTCCCGGTGAACGTCGAACTCTGCCCTGCCGCCAGCAAGGCGACGCCGAACAGCACACTGGCAATGGCACCGCCGACCAATGGATCAAGCAAGTGATAAGCGTCCTGAATCTCGACCACTTCGGTATGCCCGGTCTTGTGAAACGCCGCAGCCGCGAGGATCAGTATCGCCGCATTGATCAGCAACGCGAGACTCAGCGAACCAATGGTGTCCAGTCGGGCGTAGCGAATGGCAGTGGCTTTGCTGGCCAGATCAGCACCATTGACGCGGGTCTGCACCACCGACGAATGCAGATAAAGGTTATGCGGCATGACTGTGGCACCCAGAATACCGATGGCGATATACAGCGGCTCCTGGCTGCTCAGTACATCCCAGCTCGGTTTCAGGCCCGCCACCACATCCGGCCAGAATGGCTTGATCAGAAACAGCTCGACGGCAAAACAACTGGCAATGGTTGCAATCAACCCCAGCACGATAGCTTCCAGACGCCGGAAATTGGCGCCCTGCAAGGCCAGCACGATCAGGGTATCGAAAGCGGTCAGCGCTACACCGGTGGTGATCGACACGCCCAACAACAGATGAAACGCCAACGCCGCCCCCAGCACCTCTGCCAGATCGGTGGCGATAATCGACAGCTCTGCCAGCAGCCACTGGCCTTTGGCGACATTACGGCTGTAGCGGGCAGCAGACAGCTGCGCCAGATCACGCCCGGTGGCGATGCCAAGGCGGGAACAGAGGTTTTGCAAGACCATTCCCGACAGACTGGCCAGCACCACCACAAACAACAATGAATAGCCAAAGCGCGACCCGGCCTCGATAGCCGTCGCCCAGTTGCCGGGGTCCATGTAACCGATGGAAACCAGCAGGCCGGGTCCCACGAACAGCATCATCTTGCGCAGCAAGGACGCATTCGGCGGGATGGTCACGCTGTCAGTGGTCGCCGAGGGGCAGAAAGGGGCTGTTGCAGTGGTGGGCAGTTTGTACGTCACGGGAACCCGACAGGCAGAAAATCAAGACCTTCATCCTAAGGTTTTGCGACACATGTTGATACATGCTTGGTGGCTTCATGCCTGTTGTTTTGACGCTTGCTGGTCTTCAAGGCTGGCGCTGCATGGTTAATCACACGCTATCTCAACGGCGTACAGCCTGTCTAAACCGGTATAAACACTCAAAAACCATACCAACTAAACAATTATTAATCTTTTAGAGTCCATTAACCGCATTAAAAGACCATTCATTACAAATTGTAAAGAGTACTATTCAGGCCTCTACAAGAACTCAGGATCGCCATCGATGAACTCATCACCTCGCACAGGTGCACCCAAGAGCGAACAGCTGCGGGCAGCGTATATCTCGGCGCGCATTGATCGACTGCCTGCGGTTGCTACTATCTGGAAACTGGTTGCCCTGCTGTCTATCGCCGGTTTTTTCGAGCTTTACGACCTGTTTCAGACGGCCTACATCAGCCCCGGTCTGATTCGCGACGGGATCTTTGCCACGGGAAGCCAGGGCCTGTTCGGCTTTTCCGATCAGGCAGCCTTTGCCTCGGCGACCTTTCTGGGCCTGTTTTTCGGTGCAAGTCTGGTCAGCCCGATTGCCGACCGTTACGGTCGCCGCGCAATTTTTACCTTCGCGCTGATCTGGTACACCATTGCCACGGTGATCATGGGTCTGCAGACCTCCGCCCTGGGCGTGATAGGCATGCGCTTTGTGGTCGGCATCGGCCTGGGCGTCGAGCTGGTGACCATCGACACCTACCTATCGGAACTGGTGCCCAAACGTATACGCAGCTCAGCGTTCGCCTTCGCATTTTTCATCCAGTTCCTGTCAGTTCCCAGCGTGGCGCTGATGTCGTGGTGGCTGGTGCCTCAGGCACCCTTCGGCTTTTCCGGATGGCGCTGGGTGGTGATTGGCGGCGCGGTATTTGCGCTGTTTGTCTGGTGGCTGCGTTCAGCCCTGCCGGAATCACCACGCTGGCTGGCGCAGCAAGGGCGTTTCGACGAAGCCGAGCTGATCATGGACGGAATTGAAGCACGTTGTATCAAAGACCAGGGCAAGCCGCTGGATGAACCTGAACCGGAGAAAGTCGCGCTGTCAGGCAACGGCCGCTTCGCCGATATGTGGCAACCGCCTTACCGTCGTCGTGCACTGATGCTGATCGTATTTCACATCTTCCAGGCGATTGGCTTCTTCGGCTTCGGCAACTGGCTGCCCGCCCTGCTTTCTGGCCAGGGCCTGAGTGTTACACACAGCCTGGGGTATGCGTTCGTGATCACGCTGGCCTACCCGCTCGGCCCTTTACTGTTCGTGAAATTTGCCAACCGCTTCGAGAATAAATGGCAAATCGTCGGCTCAGCGTTGGGAGCAATGATCTTCGGCAGCCTGTTTGCCTTCCAGACCAGCGCAGCAGGCCTTATTTTCTGCGGAATCATGATCACATTCTGCAACGCATGGCTGAGCTTCAGTTATCACTCATACCAGGGTGAGTTGTTTCCGACCAACATCCGCGCACGTGCCGTGGGTTTTTGCTACTCGTTCAGCCGCCTGTCAACGGTGTTCAGCAGCCTGCTGATCGGGATTTTCCTCGACCATTTCGGCACACCGGGCGTACTGGCGTTCATTGTTGGCAGCATGCTGATCGTGATCATCACCATTGGCCGGTTCGGACCACGTACACGCAATCTGGCGCTGGAGCAGATAGCCCACCGTTGAGTGACCTGACCGTGGAGGGGGTTCAGGCCTGAGCCCACTCCACATTGGTCACACCAAAGTGTTCAGCATAAGGTTTGGACACTTTGGCGACTTTCTCCAAACGGTATTTCGGTATGCGCGCAAGGCCCGCGTCGACACTTGCACAGTGCCATGCTTCAGCGTTGTCCATATTCTCGGTGCGTATATAAAAACTCTTGAACGAACCGTTTAGCAGATAATCAATGCGGTAATGCTTTGGAAGTGCCATTGAAAGCCTGATCCTTTTTTCAGCAGTGGCTTGAAGTATAGGTGACTGCATTCACTGCAAAGAAATTCATTATTTTTTCAATGTCGGCGACCAACGAACATCCGCATTCGGATATATCAACGAATACCCAGGCGCCTGGCAAGTCGATTGAGATTGGCTCTGTCCACCGCTAAATCGCGCGCCACTTCTGCCCAACGGCCTTGATGTCGTTCAAGACAATCAACAATCAAGGAACGCTGAAAAGCATCCACCGACGCCTTCAGCCCTGCTCCCTGCACAGCCGCTGAAAGGGCTTTTTCAGCCGTGGGTAGCGGCGTGGCAGACGCCGAGCCGTCGAGACCCAGCGCTGGCCCTTCGACCGTCAGGATGCGCGGCTTTTGCGGATGGGCAGACAATGCCTTGAGCACCGCCCGGCTGATCAGGTGCTCCAGCTCACGAACGTTACCCGGCCAGTGGTGCGCGAGTAGCAGCCGCTGTGCCTCGGCGCTCAGGCGCAACCCACGCAGCCCCATGCGCACACGGTTTTCCTCGAGAAAATAGCCGGCCAGCAGCAACACATCCCGTCCGCGCTCGCGCAGTGCTGGCACGAGCAGCGGGTAGACGCTCAGTCGATGATAGAGATCCGCCCGAAACCGGCCGGAGCGCACTTCCTCGGCCAGATCACGATTGGTGGCAGCGATGATGCGCACATCCACATGGTGTTCCTGATCAGAACCGACCCGTTGCAACTGACCGCTTTGCAGCACACGCAACAGCTTGGACTGCACCGACAATGGCAGCTCACCCACCTCATCAAGGAACAGCGTGCCGCCATCCGCCAGCTCGAACCTGCCGCTACGCCCGTTGACCGCTCCGGAAAAAGCGCCTTTGACATGCCCGAACAATTCGCTCTCGACCAGCATTTCAGGCAGCGCGGCGCAGTTGAGGCTGATCAGCGGCTTGTGTGCCCGCGGCGAGTGCAGATGGATGGACTCGGCCACCAACTCCTTGCCGACACCGGTTTCACCCATGACCAGTACCGTCAGCGGGCTGTTGCCGACCAGTTCAATCTCCTGCTGCATACGCTGGTGAACCGCACTCTGGCCAATCAGCTCGCGAGGTGCTCGCCCACCGGCAGCGCGCTTGTAGACCTCGGCCAACTGACGCTGATCTTCAAAGCCCCGCGCCAACTGGTTGATACGCTCGCCCGCCATGACCGTTGCCGCTGCGAGACTGGCAAAGGCCTGCAGGTTATCCAGATCGACGCTGCCAAAGCTGGAAGGGTCCAGCGAATCCAGGGTAATAAGCCCCCAGGGCCGCCCTTGAACAGACAGCACGCAGCCCAGGCAATCATGCACTTCCAGCGCACCATGACCGTCGACCAGCCCGTCATAAGGGTCCGGTAAATCGCAATCGGCAGCAAAGCGCAGCGGCCCGTCACTCGCAAGCAACGCCTCGAAGCGCGGATGCTCGCTGACCCGGAAGCGACGGCCGAGCGTGTCCGGACTGAGGCCGTCGACCGCCAGCGGAATCAGCACATCACCCTCTAGCCTGAGCAGTGCAGTAGCGTCGCAAGGCAACCAGTGGCGCAGCGAGCACAGCAGACGCCGATAACGCTCTTCGTCCGGCAGTTCTCTGGACAGGTCGGACACCAACGGTATCAGCTCACGCAACAGGGGATGGGTCATTACGACTCCGGCAGACGGTCAACAAAGGCGTCATTATGACTCGCCATGCCGAACAAGTGGTCACCGCGATGTTTGTCCAGGCTCGCCCGTTCTGCCACCTTATGCCGAACGCCTTGTATCAACGCGCGAATAGAGTCCTCCGGGTTAATCAGCTATTTGAAATGACTCATTAACTTTACAGTTTCCGCACCAGACTCCGTGAGTTGATCAATCAATGAATCAATAGCGTTCATGCAGTCATAGTTGCCCGCCCCTTAATTTTTCTGACGCCACAGGCACGGCTGAATGATGGATATCGTTTAATTTTATTGATGTGGCGATTGTCCGGCTTTGTTCCATAGTGCGCTCACTTTTACAGGAGCAACTGTCCATGCCCGGCACTCAAGGAAGAGCTCTTGAGGTTGATACACCTCTGGTTGTCGACCTCGATGGAACGCTGCTGCGTTCAGATTTGCTGTTTGAAACCGCGGTGGCCTTTATCCGCGGCCGACCACTGCAGGTATTCAGGCTTTTTACCTGGCTGTTACAAGGCAAGGCGCTCCTAAAGCAAGGGCTGGCTCTGGGCACCAACATCGACGTTGCGTTACTGCCCTACGACGCTGCGGTCATTGCTTATATCCAGGCCAAGCGGCAGCACGGGCGCAGGGTGATTCTGGCAACGGCCTCTCACGAAACCCTTGCCAACCAGATCGCAGCTCACCTGCAAATGTTTGATCAGGTCTGGGCCTCGGACGGTAAAACCAATCTTTCTGCCCATCGCAAACGCGATTTGCTGGTCAGCCATTATGGTGAGGGCGGTTTTGATTACATCGGTAATTCCCGGGACGACCTGTGCATCTGGAAAGTCTCACGCAAGGCCATCGTCGCCAGCCCGCTCGCAGGTGTGGAACGCGCGGCGCGGGCACAAGGAAACGTCGAACAGGTGATCAAATCCACATCGTCCCGACGCAGTGCGTGGCGCAAGGCGTTACGCCTCCACCAATGGCTGAAAAACACACTGCTTTTTGTGCCTCTGCTCGCCGCTCACCAAGTCCAGAGCATGCAATTGCTGCTCGACGGATTGCTCGCATTTTTGTGTTTCGGGCTGTGCGCATCAAGCGTCTACCTGCTCAATGACCTGCTTGATCTGGCAGATGACCGCCACCATCGCAGCAAACGCGAGCGCCCGTTCGCCAGCGGTCAGTTGCCGATCGAGTCCGGCCTGCTGGTGATCCCGCTGTTGCTCGCAGCAGCCTTCGCCCTGGCCGCAATCATGTTGCCATGGCAATTTGCGGCGGTGCTGGCTGCCTATTACTTGCTGACGCTGGTCTACTCGCTTTACCTCAAGCGCCACATGGCAGTGGACGTCATTGTTCTGGCGATGCTCTACACCACGCGCATCCTGGCCGGTGCAGCGGCGTTTCAGTTGCCGCTGACGTTCTGGATTCTGGCATTTTCAATGTTTCTGTTTCTCAGCCTCGCGCTGGTCAAGCGCTATGCCGAACTGCGCGACGCGAGGCTGTGCGATGTGACCGTCAAGGCACGCGGCCGCGGCTACTACCCGGGCGATCTGGACATGATCGCCTCCCTGGGTGCATCGTCGGGCAATCTGGCGGTAATGGTCCTGGCGCTTTACATCCATGAGGGCGCGACGGTTGCCCTGTATCAGCATCCGCATGTGATCTGGCTGGCCTGCCCGTTGCTGTTGTTCTGGATCACGCGGATCTGGATGCTCACCCATCGCGGCCAGATGAACGAGGACCCGGTAGTTTTCGCAATCCGCGACCGGATCAGCCAGGGGATCGGTTTTCTGTTCCTGCTGGTGTTCTGGATCGCCGCATGAGCGCGCCTCTCTACTCCTGGGGGCGCTACCCGCAGGTTGCCCAGCAAGGTCATGACTGTGAGGCGGTAAATCGCTTGCCGGCGCACATCTCAGAAACACTTGCGCACCATCACACCAGCCTGCCGTTCGGCAACGGCCGTAGCTACGGCGACAGTTGTCTGGCAAGCAGTGGTCACGTACTGGACATGCGCAAGCTGGATCGCTTCATTGCCGCAGACTGGCAGAACGGCGTGGTGCAACTGGAAGCAGGCATGACCCTGTCACAACTGCTGGCGGCAGCAATCCCGCGCGGCTGGTTTCTACCGGTCACACCGGGCACGCAGTTTGTGACGATAGGCGGCGCGCTTGCCAACGATGTGCACGGCAAGAATCATCATCTGCGCGGCACCTTCGGCTGTCATGTCATACGTTTCGAATTGATCCGTCATGGCGAGCCGCCGATGGTTTGTTCGGCCGTGGAAAACCCTTTGTTTTTCGCTGCCAGCATCGGCGGCCTGGGCTTGACCGGCGTTATCAGTCGGGTCGAGCTGCAATTGATGCCGATCCGTACCAGTCAGATCAACAGCACGGTGGTGCGCTTCGCCAATCTGGCAGAATTTTTTACCCTGTCGCACGAGCTGGACGCGCAGCACGAGTACAGCGTGGCCTGGATTGATTGCCTGGCGCGAGGCAGTAATAGCGGCCGTGGCGTGTACGTCGTCGGCGACCACGCTCGTTACGGGTCGCTAACGGTCGATGCGCCCAAGCGTCTGAGCATACCGTTCATTGCCCCGCTTTCACTGGTCAACCATCTGTCCTTGCGTGCATTCAATTCGATCTACTGGCACGCCCATCCACAACAGGCCAAGGCCCACCGCAGCGCGTGCGAAGCGTTCTTCTACCCGCTGGATCGCATCCAGCACTGGAATCGTCTTTATGGTCGCAAAGGGTTTCAGCAATACCAGTGCGTGATCCCCGAGCATTGCGCGCCCAAGGCCATGCAACTGCTGCTCGATGCTATTGCTGCATCGGGCCGGGGTTCATTCCTTGCGGTACTCAAGCGCTGCGGCGATATCGCTTCGCCGGGGCTGCTGTCCTTCCCGATGCCGGGTACTTCGCTGGCACTGGATTTTTCGCAGACGCGCGAGCTGGCCGAAACACTGTTCCCACGCCTGGATGCCATTGTCCGTGAAGCGGGTGGACGTCTATATCCGGCAAAAGATGCACACATGACCGGGAGCGATTTCCGCCAGGCCTATCCAGCCTGGGAGCAACTTGAAGCCCTGCGTGACCCCTCCTTGATGTCCCGCTTCTGGAAACGAGTGATGCCATGAAAAAAATTCTGATCATCGGCGCGACATCAGCCATCGCCCACGCCTGTGCCCGACTCTGGGCCGCGCAGGGCTGTGATTTTTTTCTGGTGGCGCGCGACATGGAGAAGCTCGACAGCAATGCAGCCGATCTCAAGGCGCGCGGTGCCGGACGTATCGACACACACCGTCTGGACGTTACGCACTTTTCGGAGCACCCGGCGATGCTGGCCGGCTGTCTGGCTGCATTGGGGCAGATCGATATCGTCCTGGTGGCTCACGGCACCCTGCCCGACCAGAAGGCCTGCGAACAATACGCAGGCCTGGCCATACAGGAATTCATCACCAACGGTGCAGCGGTTATTGCCTTGCTGACCCTGCTGGCCAGGCATTTCGAAGTGCAGCGCTGCGGCACGCTGGCGGTGCTTTCCTCCGTCGCAGGTGATCGAGGACGCCCTTCCAATTACCTGTACGGCTCGGCCAAGGCTGCCGTCTCGACGTTCTGCGACGGGTTGCAGGCGCGGATGTTCAAGCTCGGCGTACACGTAGTGACCATCAAGCCAGGCTTTGTCGACACGCCCATGACCCACGGTCTGCCGTTGCCTGCCTTGCTGGTGGCGCAACCGGCAGCTGTTGCCGAGCGCATCGTCAAGGGCATCGCACGCCGGTCTACAAGCCTTTATGCGCCGGGCTTCTGGGCATGGATCATGTGGGTGATTCGCGCGATTCCACAGCCATTATTCAAAAGGCTCGACCTTTGAGCGACATGCCGCTGCTGTCAGGCTGGCGCTATCGGGCGGTGCTGCTGTCGGTCGTCTTCTCGGCACTGGGCTATCTGGGATTTTCCCTGTGGGGCGGCTGGCAGGCAGTCAGCGCAGCAACCGGCAAGGTCGGGGTGCAGGGCATTGGCTTGGTCTTGCTGATGTCGGCAATCAACTACGCGCTGCGCTTCGGACGCTGGCAGCTTTACCTTGAGGTGCTGGGGCATCCGCTTTCCTGGCGGCAAAGCCTGCGGATCTACCTGGCCGGCTTCGCCCTGACAACCACGCCCGGCAAGGCCGGCGAAGCACTGCGTGGCGTATTGCTGAGGCCGCTGGGCGTACCGTACCCACAAAGTTTTGCTGCATTTTTCAGCGAACGCCTGTCCGATCTGCTGGCCATCGTGCTGCTGACGCTGTTCGGTTTGTCGTGGTACCCGCAGGCGCAACCCATGATTTTTATCGGCCTGGCGCTGGTTCTGGCGGGGCTGCTGGTGCTGTCTCAGGGTCATTTGCTGAAGCGCATGCGAGGTGCGCTGCCGACGGAGAAGAGCACACGACTGCACAGGCTGCGGCGGCAGCTGTTCGACATCCTGCTCGCCGCCTGTCAATGCCTGCACGGAAGAGTGTTGCTGACCGCCAGCCTGCTCAGTCTGCTTGCCTGGAGCGCCGAGGCACTAGCGTTTTACTGGATGCTTGGCTGGATGGGCGCGCAGATCCCACTGACGTTTGCCGTGTTCACCTATGCACTGGCAATGCTCGCCGGAGCGTTGAGCTTCATGCCGGGTGGCCTGGGCAGTGCCGAAGCAGTGATGGTCGGGCTGCTGATGTTCAAAGGCATGCCCGGTGCTGACGCGATTGCCGCCACGCTGCTGATACGTCTGGCGACCCTGTGGTTCGCGGTGGCGATCGGTGCCGTGATGCTTTCCCGGTTCAACGCTGCAACACCAACGGGGCGTCAGCCTTGAGGCAGTAAAACAGGCACCCGCCATCTTATGTTCACCTCACGGAGGAGCTGTTCAATGCCACCCGATTCGCGCACCTCGATTGCCATGCCCCTGTTTCTGCTGGGTGCCGCCATCGCCGCAAGTTTTCTGGCCTCCAGCGGGCCGGTGCAATGGATGGACAATGGCATGTTTCTGGCCAACGCCCGCGAAGGCCATTATTTCAGTCAGTCGCTCGGACCGCTGGAGCATCCGCTTTATCAACTGCTCAACTCGGTATTCTTCACACTGTTCGGCTCACGCGCGCTCAGCCTGCTGAATTCGTTACTCCTCGTGCCGTTGGCATGGATCGTCTATCGACTGGCGCAAAGCCTCGGCGCCGGGCAACGTCAGGCCATACTCGCTGGCGCAGCGACGGTATTGGCGCACGGAGTGTTCTGGGTGTCGACCAAAGCCGAGGTTTACCTGCTGCACACGCTGGTCGTACTGCTGGCTTATACGCTGCAGTTCAATGACAGTAACCGTCTGACGCCGCTGAAAAAGCTGTTCATGATTGGCGTGCTGACTGGAATGGCGGCCTCGACTCATCAACTGACCTTCGTGGTCCTGCTGCCGCTGTACCTGTATCTGCTGTACCTGTATAAAGCGCGCGTTTTGATCACCCTGCCCGGCTTCATGCTCGGCTTCGCAGCGGCGGCTGTCGCGGTGTTCAATGACCTGAACACCGGATTGGGCCTGCTGGATATTGCTCGACGTTACCTGACCGGTGCGTCCGCGACCATTGCGGGGCCGGAGTGGCAAGGCAGCCTGTTGCGTTTCGACGAACTCCTGGAGGAAAGGAACGCAGCCATACTGGTGCTGCTGTCACTGATAGGGCCGCAGTTGGCGGGGCTGCTGCTGTTTCCCAAGGAGAGTCGGCTGCGGTTGTTGTGGAGTGCGGCGCTGTTGAATCTGGTTTTTGCCATTTCCTATAACGTGACCGACCGTTTCACCTTTTTTCTACCCGGCGTGGCGATGCTGAGCATCATCGGCATGATTCAGCTGCGGCGGGTTTTGCCACACAATGTGACACGCAGCACCTTGCTCAATCTCTCGGTATTGTCCTCGCCGACAGTGGTTCTGTTGGCGTATTCACTTTACGCAAACGGGGTCATACATTTTCCTGAGCATAAGGAGAAGCTGCCCTACCGCGACGATATCCGTTATTTCATGGTGCCTTACCTGCGCGACCGCTCTGCCGAGCAGTTCGTGCGCGCCTATGAACAGGTCGTGCCCAACGGTGCGTTGATCATCGCCGACTGGACACCGATGGGTGCCATGCGCTCCGGGCAAGCCATCGGGCTGCTTGGCGGTCGCAGGCTGGCCATGTGCGACGACAACGTTGCCATTCGAGCGGCCTTGAACAGCAACGGCGTCTATCTACCACGGTTGAGCTATTGCGGGACGCTTACACAGAACTACCGGCTGGAAGAACAGCCGGCAGGATATTCATTGCAGGCGAACTGATCATGAATGAACCTCTGACTCTCATTCATGATCAGTTCGCGCACACTCTCAAGGCTGCCAGAGCGCCTGCCCGCCGCCCAGTTTGCGGTCCAGAAAACTGGCCGCACTGATCAACGCCAGATGGCTCAGGGCCTGCGGTGTGTTACCGAGATGATGAGCATGCGCGTCGAATTCTTCGGCGTACAAGCCCAGCGGGTTGGCGTAACGCAGCAATTGTTCGAACTCCAGATGCGCCTGCTCGACCCGACCGGCGCGGGCCAGACATTCGACGTACCAGAACGAACAGGCAACGAATGCGCCCTCTTCGCCTGCCAGTCCGTCATCGTGATCATCATCGTTGCGATAGCGGAATACCATCCCGTCACGCACCAGTGCTGCCTCGATGGCGTCCAGCGTCGCCAGCCACTTCGGGTCATTGGCACCGACAAAGCGTACCAGCGGCATCAGCAGCATTGAGGCATCCAGATTGCGGCTGCCCTTGTGCTGCACGAAGTGGCCCAGGTCTTCGTTCCAGAAATTCTCCCAGATATCGTTGTGGATCTCTTCACGTACCCTGGTCCAGCGCTCGAAGGGCCCCGACAGCGAGCGCTTGAACGCCAGGCGCAGTGCCCGGTCCAGTGCCACCCAGCACATCAGCCGCGAATGCAGAAAATGCTGATCGCCACCGCGCATTTCCCAGATGCCCACATCGCGGTCGCTCCAGTGTTCGCACACGTAGTCGACCTGGCGAACGACATGCTGCCAACCGTCGTGCGAGATGGCGTCGCCATACTTGTTGGCCAGGTAGACGGCGTCCATCAGTTCGCCATAGATATCCAGCTGAACCTGCTTGTAGGCCTCATTGCCGATGCGTACCGGCTGAGCACCGCCGTAGCCGGACAAATGATCGAGATTGTCTTCCGGCAATTCTGCGTGGCCATCGAGGGCATACAGAATGCCGAGTTTCTCGGTCTGCTCACAGCAGTCGTCGAGCCGCCCGCGCACCCACCCCATGAACGCATTGGCCTCGTCGGTGTAGCCCAGACGCATGAAGGCATACACGGTGAACGAAGCGTCACGGATCCAGGTATAACGGTAGTCCCAGTTGCGCTCGCCGCCCTCGGTTTCCGGCAGACCGAACGTCGCGGCTGCAACAATGCCACCATGCTTGCGCGAGGTCAGCAGCTTGAGCGCAAGCGCCGAGCGGGTGACCATTTCACGCCAGCGGCCCTTGTATTGCGATTGCCCGGCCCAGCGCCGCCAGAATTTCAGCGTGTCGTCGAAATAGCGCGAGCATTTGCCTGCGGCCACGTTCGGGTCATCGATACCACCAAGAATGAACTCGATGGTCTGGCCTTTGTGCATGTGAAACTCGGCCACAGCATCCTGCTGCTCCAGCTGTAGCGGCGTAGCGGCCGACAAGCGCATGCCTGGCTGCCCTTCGGCCTCGAAACAGATGTCCTGGCCATCGATACGCGCGGTGGTTTCAGCTCGGCTGTAGTCCATGCGTACCCGGCAGCGCATGCGAATCGTGGCCTCGCCAAAACGCACTTGAACCCTGCGCACGATGCGCGGCAGATCGTCCTGATCTTCACCAATCGGCATAAGGTCGGTGACTTCCACCACTGCGTCCTCGGAAATCCAGCGGGTTTGCAGGACATTGGTGTCGGGCAGGTAAATCTGCAGCCTTCTGGCGTCCGGCAAGTCAGGTGCCAGTTGAAAAATCCCGGCATCGGGCGTATCCAGCAGCGCGGTGAAAATCGACGGACTGTCGAAATCCGGCCAGCAGCAGAAGTCGATACTGCCCGTGTCGGCGATCAGCGCGGCGCTGCGCATATCGCCAATGATGCCGTGGTCTTCGATACGGTTTTGCGCTTCTTGGGGAAAATCAGCCATTGCCACGGAACTCCGGATAGAGGGTCATCCCGCCGTCGATGTACAGGGTGGTGCCGTGCACATAATCCGAGGCATCGGAGGCCAGCCAGAGCACGGCATTGGCGACGTCTTCGGGCTCACCGATACGGCCATAAGGGATCAGCTTGAGCATTTCCTTCTCGGCGTCGCCCTTGCGTGCGTCGGCATTGATCGGCGTGCGAATGGCACCCGGCGCAACGCTGTTGACGCGAATTTTCAGCTCGCCGACTTCCTGAGCGATGCTGCGCATCAACAGATCGACGCCGCCCTTGGACGCTGCGTAATTGACGTGCCCGGCCCATGGAATCAGCTGGTGCACTGAACTCATGTGAATGATCTTGCCCATCGCCCGTGACACATCAGGGCGCATGCCTTGCTTGATGAACTGGCGCAACGCAGCGCGGGCACAGAGAAATTGCCCGGTCAGGTTGACGTTGATGACTGTGTTCCAGTCTTCCAGGCTCATGTCGACGATGGCTGCGTCTTTTTGCAGGCCCGAGTTGGCGACCAGGATGTCCAATGCGCCAAAGTGCTCGATGGTCTGCGCAAACAGGCGCTCGACGTCTGCTTCTTTCGACACGTCGGCGCCGACAGCAAGGGCACGACCGCCCGCTGCACGAATCTCTTCAGCCAGCTTCTCGGCAGGTTCAGCCTTGGAGTTGTAATTGATCACCACCGCTGCACCGGCGTCCGCCAGCGCTCGCGCAGCACCTGCGCCCAGACCGGAGCTGGCGCCGGTAACGATTGCGACTTGTTGCTTGAGTGAGATATGCATCGAATTTCAGCCTCGGAGTAAGCGTACTAGTGCTGACTGACGAGGCTGAAAGTAAGTTCAGTTCGGCTTATGGGGCCGGGTTGGGCTGAGCGGTATGAATGGCTTCGATACCGGCGATAACCTCATCGGACAGCGTGACGTCGATGCTCTCCAGATTGATCTTCAGCTGATCCAGTTTCGTGGCACCAATGATGTTGCTGGTTACGAACGGACGGCTGGTGACGTAGGCCAGCGCCATCTGCGAAGGGTCCAGGCCGTGTTCGCGGGCCAGCGCGACGTATTTGGCGGTGGCGCTGACCGCCTGCGGGTTGTTGTAGCGCTGGAAGCGCTCGAACAGGGTCAGGCGGCCATCGGCCGGACGTGCACCGTCCAGGTACTTGCCAGCCAACACACCGAACGCCAGTGGCGAATAGGCCAGCAAGCCGATCTGTTCGCGAATGGCGATCTCTGCCAGACCGACCTCAAAGGTGCGATTAAGCAGGTTGTAGGGGTTCTGGATCGAGACAGCACGCGGCAAGTCAAGGGTTTCGGCCAGGTGCAGAAAACGCTGGGTGCCCCACGGCGTTTCGTTGGACAGGCCAAAGTGGCGAATCTTGCCCGCCTTGACCAGATCGCCCAGTACCGACAGGGTTTCTTCGATTTCGACGGCCTGATCATCCGGGTCGTGGGTGTAACCGAGCACGCCGAAGAAGTTGGTCTTGCGATCCGGCCAGTGCAGCTGGTACAGGTCCAGATAATCGGTATTAAGACGCTTGAGGCTGGCTTCCAGCGCCGCAGTGATGTTCTTGCGGTCAAGCCGCGGATTGCCATCGCGGATATGATCCATGCGACCTGGACCGGCGACCTTGCTGGCCAGTACCCAGTCGTTGCGGTCAGCGTACTTCTTGAAGTACTCGCCGATGATGCTTTCGGTCTTGGTATACGTCTCGCCACGCGGCGGCACCGGGTACATTTCTGCCGTGTCGAGGAAGTTGACCTTGGCATCCTTGGCCATACGAATCTGTTCGAATGCTTCATCCTGGGTGTTCTGCTCGCCCCAGGTCATGGTGCCCAGACAGATCGCGCTGACCGACAGATCGGTTTTGCCCAATTTACGAAATTGCATCGATGTCTCCGTTTGATTCAAAAAGATACAGCTTGAAACAGGGCTCCCATAAAACGCCGACTGGTCATTGACTGCAACACTTTTTATCTAGCGATAGCCTTGCGCTTGCAGATCGAACAGCGCGGCGTAGCGCCCTGCCGCGGCAATCAGGCTGTCGTGATCACCGCGCTCCAGCACCCGCCCATGCTCCAGCACGACGATATGTTCGGCGTTGCGCACACTGGAAAAACGGTGGGAAATCAGCAGCGTCATGCGTCCCTTGGCGTACTCGCGAAAATGCTCGAATACCGCAGCTTCTGCCCCGGCATCCAGCGCGGCAGTGGGCTCATCGAGAATCAGAATATCGGCATCGCGACGCATGTAGGCGCGTGACAGCGCGATTTTCTGCCACTGCCCGCCGGACAGCTCCTGACCGCCTGCGAACCAGCGACCCAATTGTGTGGCGTAACCCTTGTCGAGCTGTTCGATAAACTGCGCTGCCATGCCTTGCGCAGCGGCTTCGCGCCAGCGGGTTTCGTCGTGAAAGGCCTGGGTATCGCCGACCCCGAGGTTTTCACCGACCAGAAACTGATAGCGAATGAAGTCCTGAAAAATCACGCCGATGCGTGAACGCAGGGCGTCTTCGTCCCATTCCTGCAAATCGCTGCCATCCAGCAGAATGCGTCCTTGGTCGGGCTGATAAAGGCGCGTCAGCAACTTGATCAGGGTGGTCTTCCCCGAGCCGTTCTCGCCCACCAGCGCCACGCTACGACCCGGTGCAAGATGCAGATCGATGTTTTCCAGTGCTGCGCGGCTGGTGCCAGGGTAAGTGAAGCTGACGTTCTCGAAACGCATGCCATCGCCGGGCAGTGCACCCTGGGTCAGGCTGCCAGCAGACGGCGTGACCGGCTGACCGAGGTAAATGTACAGGTCGGCGAGGTACAGCCCGTCCTCGTACAAACCACTGATCGCACTCAGGCTGCTGCTCACAGCGGCCTGCCCTTGCTTGAACAGCACCAGGTACATGGTCATCTGCCCCAGGGTAATACGCCCATGCACCGCATCGACCACCACCCAGGCGTACGCCAGATAGAACGAAGCAGTGCCCAGCAAGCCGAGCAGAAAGCCCCAGCCATCACGGCGCACGGTCAAGCGGCGGTCTTCGGCATACAACCGTTCAAAGGTGTCGCGATATCGTTTGAGCAGCAGCGGCGCGAAGCCGAACAGCTTGACCTCTTTGATGTAGCCCTCGTGGGAGAGCAGTGTTTCGATGTAGTTCTGCCGACGGGTTTCCGGAGCACGCCGGGTAAACAGGCGGAACGCGTCGCCGGAAAAATGCGCCTCGGCAAAGAACACCGGCAATGCGCCGAGCACCAGAATCAGCAACGCCCAGGGCGAGAAATGCACCAGCAGTACGGCAAAGCTGATCAGCGAAATGAGGTTTTGCAGCAATCCCAGGGATTTGGTCACCAGTGCCAGCGGCCGTGTCGAGGCTTCACGCCGGACGCGCACGAGCTTGTCGTAAAACTCCGAGTCTTCGAACTGCGACAGTGACAGGGTCTGGGCCTTCTCCAGAATCAACGTATTGACCTTCTGCCCCAGCAACACCCGCAACAGCGCCTGCTGCACCGACAGCCCGCGTTGCGCACCGGCCAGCAGGGCCAGTACACCGGCCTCAAGCAACACATAACGCAACACCGGCCATAAAGGAGCCTCGCCAGTGCTGGCATGCAGTTGCATGGCACTGACCACCGCATCGACAATCCGCTGCCCCAGCCAGGCGGCCAGCGCGGGCAGCAAGCCTGCCACCAGCGTGGCAACGATCAAGCCAACGGAGAGCGCTCGGGACGTGGTCCAGACCAGATGCATGGCCCGTAAGGCCTGCTGCATGAACGACGTGAAGCGTTTGAAAACCGGCATACGTTAAAAAATCCTGAAGAGCCTTACATATAGGGGGCAGTTCACTGAAGCGCTCATCGTTATACACAAAGCCTTGAGATGACTATCGTGCCAATGCTCCGCGTTGGCATGCAGTTCGTGACGCTCTGCGTCGCACATCTTCAGTCTGGTGAAACAGCAGGCGTAACCGGAGCTCAGGCCTGCATCTCGTACGGCCTGAATCAGGTGTCAAGGCTCTAATGTGTGACGCGGAGCGTCACGAACTGCATTACCACGCGGAGCGTGGTAACGATAATCGATGTGTGATCGCTTATTCCGGACTCACCCTCACTTCGGTGCGCGCTGTACGCAGCGTTCGCGGCGGTCGTCGACGCGCTCGGCGAACCAGGCGGTGGTCAGGTTGCGGGTGATTTTCGGGCTTTTCAGGGTGATGCCGGGCAGGATGGCTCTTGGCAAGGGCTTGCCTGCTGCCTTGTCCGCCAGTGCAAACACCTTGCTGTACAGATCGGTCTCTTCGAACTCCAGGGTATCGCCCTGCTTGAGCTGGTTCCATATCTGTGACTTGTTCATGCCCAGCCGGTCAGCCAGGGTTCGCACTGCCAGCTCGGTGGAGCCTGGCGAGGTGGAGTCGAAACGAATCAGATCGCCATCCAGCGCCAGCTCGATGCCGGTCGCACGACTCACCGCGTTCTGAAACGCGGCATTGCGACTGGCGTACCAACCGGCATTGAAATCGGCAAAGCGGTACAGGGACTGGGTGTAGTTCACCGGGTAACCCAGTAGATGAGCGATGCCGAAATACATGCCGCCACGGCGAGTAAAGACTTCGCGTCGGATCGAGCCATCCACCGTGTAGGGATAATCTTCCGCATGCTTCTCGGCAAAGGCGATGCTTACCTGCATCGGGCCGCCGGTCTTGACCGGGTTGAAATTGCCGAACAGTGCCTGGCCCAGCGGTACCATGCCGATGAAATCATCAAAGATCGCGCTGAGGTCTTTCTCTGTGCGGGCTGAATCGAGGCGTTTGCCATAGGTCTTGCCGTCTGGTGAACGTACGCGCAATGCAGTGGCTATCAACGCATTGGGGATATGCAAGCGCGCCGCGCGGCGGTTTATTTCGGCACGGGCAATGCGGCCCATGTCCGGCACCGCAGGGTCGACCTGAAAGGTTGACTCCTGTTCGGTCACAGCCAATACCGAGCACAGGTTTTCGGTGGTCATCGGAATTTTCTGCGCGGCAAATGCGGCATGGATATCTGTTGCCCAAGCCTGCCGATCCGTAACAGTGGCAGGCATCAGGCGCACGATCTGCGCACGCGCCTGTTCCGGGCTCAGTTCAGGTTCCTGCACACGCTGAGTGCCACAACCTGCCAGCACCAGCAGCCCGACGCTCAGCATGAGCGATTTGCTTAGCCTTCGATTCAATCCATGACTCCTGCCAGGTTCGCGATTTACCGCACCGTTCACTTCAGAAGGCTTTAAAACACCGACCAGTCGATCCTCGCGCTGAGTTTTTCCAGCGCAGCCATACCGACAAGGGAATTGCCCGCCGCGTTCAACTCCGGAGACCACACACAGACCGAAGCGCGCTCCGGCACAATCGCAACGATACCACCCCCTACTCCGCTCTTACCTGGCAGGCCGACGCGATAGGCAAAGTTACCGGCTTCATCGTAAAGACCGCTGGTGGCCATGATCGAATTGACCTGAGTGGCCTGGCGCGCGGTGAGTATCTGCTCGCCACTGTGAGTGCAGAAGCCCTGATTGGCCAGAAAACCGAACGCCTTGGCCAGATCAATGCAATTCATGCTCAGCGCGCAATGGTGGAAATAGCTGCGCAGCACGTCTTCCACATCGCCATGAAAATTGTCGAATGACTTCATCAGATAGGCCGCTGCGGCGTTGCGCGAACGGTGCTGGTATTCGGATTCCGCAACTTTGGAATCGGAGGTGATCGCCCGGTTGCCGCACAGGCGTCGAACGAAGTCACGCATTGACAGCGACGGTGCCGCAAACCGTGCCTGATTGATGTCGCAGATCACCAGCGCGCCGGCGTTGATGAACGGGTTGCGCGGCCTGCCCCGTTCGAATTCCAGCTGCACCAGCGAGTTGAACGGCTGGCCGGAGGGCTCGTGCCCCAGGCGCTGCCAGATGTCCTCACCGGAGTGCCCGATGGCCTGCACCAGGCTGAACACCTTGGAAATACTCTGTATCGAAAACTGCGTTTCGGCATCACCGGCGCTGAACACCTGGCCGTCGTTGCCGTACACCGCAATGCCCAGTTGATCAGGCCGCACCCCGCCCAGCGCCGGAATGTAATCGGCCACCTTGCCCTGACCAAGCAAGGGTCTTACTTCATCGAGGATTTCGTTCAGCAGGTCTTGCATGTGTGCGCCCCATGTTTTGGCTGCGCACACTACACCAACCCCAGGCGCCTCGCATCACTGTGTTGCAGGCTCAGTCCCGGTAATCGGTGCCGCTACGCTCCAGCTCGCGGATCAGCGCATTCCAGTGTCGGGCGACACCCGGACCATTACCGTCCTTGATGGCCTTGGCCTGCTCTTCCACTTTGGCGATGACCTCCCGGGGCGGAAACACCAGCTCTGCGTTGCCGGCAGACTGCGCTGCAATCTGGATATTGCAGGCGTACTCGAGGGCATGCAGCTGCTGGAATGCGTGCTCTACACTCACCCCGCCGGTGAGCAAGCCGTGATTGCGCAGGATCATCACGCTCTTGTCACCCAGGTCCGCGACCAGTCGTTCACGCTCGCTCAGGTCCAGCGCAATGCCTTCGTAACCGTGATAGGCCACGCGCCCGGAGAAGGCAATGGAGTGCTGGGAGATCGGCAGCAATCCGTCCTTTTGCGCCGACACTGCGATACCGTCACGGGTGTGGGTGTGCAGCACCGCTTGCAGGTCATGGCGCGCAGCGTGAATGGCACTGTGAATCACGTAACCGGCGTAGTTGATACCCAGCCCTGTCGGGTCATCGACAATCGTGCCGTCGATGTCGACCTTGACCAGATTGGATGCGGTGATTTCATCGAACAACAGGCCAAACGCGTTGATCAGAAAGTGCTCGTCCGGCCCCGGTACCCGCGCCGAGAAGTGTGTATAGATATGGTCGGTCCAGCGCTTGAGCGCGGCCAGCCGATAGGCCGCCGCCAACTTGACCCGGACTTCCCATTCCTGCGGCGAAACCCTGTCACGCACACTGCCGCCACCCGACGGCGTAGTACCTGGCTGGAGTGGCAAAGCGCTGACGTTGCTCATAATGTTGCTCCTTGGTGACTGCTGACTGGCCAGCCAGACTAGGCGCATTACAAATCAATTAAAAATTACATTTACTTCTAAGCTAATTATAAAAAATAAGAATATTAAAAATGACTGCCATACAGGTTTCCCAAGCGCATCAGGCGGTCTATTGATATTCGGTAAGGTTATTTAAATAAATTTTTATATAGCGATATGCTCCAGAAAATTCCGTTTCCGTTTTGGAGCCATGCATGTCAAAACCTGTCCTGTTTCTACCCCGTTTCAGCCGCCTGGCAGCGGCCATCGGGCTTGGTGCTGCGCTGTTGACCGGAACGCTGGTTGCGCCCGCCAGCGCACAGGCTGAAGGCGAAATTCGCATTGCCGAGCAGTTCGGCATCGTCTACCTGCTGCTAAACGTGGTGCGCGATCAACAATTGATCGAGAAACACGGCAAGCAAGACGGCCTGGAGATCAAGGTGGACTGGACCCAACTGTCCGGAGGTTCGGCGGTCAACGATGCCCTGCTGTCAGGCTCCATTGATGTTGCCGGTGCCGGGGTTGGCCCGTTGCTGACCATCTGGGACCGCACCAAGGACAGGCAGAACGTCAAGGCGGTCGCGTCGCTGGGCAACTTCCCCTATTACCTGGTGAGCAATAACCCCAACGTCAAAACCATCGCCGACTTCACCGAAAAGGACCGCATCGCGGTGCCGGCAGTCAGTGTTTCAGTGCAGTCACGCTACCTGCAGTTCGCCGCCGCGAAACTCTGGGGCGACAAGGAATACGCACGCCTGGACAAGTACACCTTGAGCCTGCCGCACCCGGACGCCGCCGCCAGCCTGATCGCTGGCGGCACCGAGTTGACCGGGCACTTTTCCAACCCGCCTTATCAGGATCAGGAACTGAAAAACCCCAACGTGCATGTAGTGCTCAACACCTATGACCTGCTGGGGCCTAACTCTCCCACCGTACTGTTCGCCACCGAGAAATTTCGCAACGAAAACCCGAAAACCTACAAGGCCTTCATTGAAGCGCTGGCCGAGGCAGAAGCGTTCGTCAGTAAAGACATTGGTGCTGCCGCCGACATCTACCTGCGCGTCACCAAGGCGAAGATCGACCGTGCCGAACTGTTGAAGATCATTGATCAGCCGGAGTTTCAATTCACCATCACGCCGAAGAACACCTACCCGCTGGCCGAGTTTCTGTACCGCGTCGGCGCGATCAAGAACAAGCCAGCGTCGTGGAAGGATTACTTCTTTCAGGATGCCACCCCGTTGCAGGGCAGTTGAGAGTGAAACGCAGAGCATTTTTGTGACGCTCTGCGTCACACAGGTTCTGCGAGGTCAGATAGATTCAGATAAGACTCAAGTCCCCTTTTCGCCCCTCGGCGCCTCACTTTGAGGGACCAAAGTGAGCAAAGTCCTCGCTCCTGTTTCCGGCCCGACTTCGTCGGGTTCCTTCGCCCTGTCACTGATCCGGGGGCCGCCGCAACGGGCCATCCTTGGCCCGGTGCGGCTTGCTCGGCGTCCTGCCTCGCATCCCCCGGATCAGCGTCAGGACTCAGCCGTCACTAACGTCGCACTCTGCGTCGTCAGTGCCGTCGCGACAAAAAAGCGCTTTCATTTATGTGCAGTGACTACGGGCAAGACATGCCGTTGTGTTGCAGCACAGATATGACGCGAAGCGTCACGAGCTGTATGCCAACGCGCAGCATCGACATGAGAATCAGCGGCAAATTACCAGTTGTACGTCACCTTGCCGTAGTAAAACGCCCCGCTATACCCGTAAGGCGAGAACGTGCTGTAAGCCAGGTTGCCGCCGCTGGACGAGAAGTCGTTGAGCTTTTCGGGGTACTTGTCGGTGACGTTATCGCCGCCCAGGGTGAAGACCCAGTTCTTGAGTGTGTAGTCTACTGCGAGGTCCAGCAGCCACGCAGCGCTGAAGGTCTGATCGTTGACCTTGTCGGCCTGGTAGCTGGTGAACTCGCCGTAGCGAACCAGGTTGGAATGCAGTGCCCAGTTACCGAACGTCAGATCATTGCCCAGCGTCAGTTTGTGCTGCGGGGTGGTGTCACCCAGCAGACCGATACGCTCCCTGCGATCCACCCGAACCAGATTCACCCCTAACTGATCGAGAATCGCCGGGTTGGCTTTCACGTCGGTGACTTTAGTGTGGTTGTAGTTGTAGCCCACTGTGCTGTTCCAACGGACGCCGTTATCGAACTGGTAGCGGTAATTGGCGACCAGATCGACACCATCGGTGCTGGTGTCTGTGGCGTTGGTGAAATAGCGCGCGCTGGTGTAGTTGATATCACCCACGCCATTGCTGCGCAGGTAGTTGGTGGCCGTGTTGTTGAGCACCAGGTTAGAGGACAGCGAGATACGATCCTGAATATCGATGCGATAGACGTCGGCGGTCACAGTCAGGCTGTCCAGTGGCTGGAGCACCAGGCCCAGGCTGTAGTTGCGCGACTTTTCGGGCTTGAGGTCTTCGGCGCCTAACAGTTGCGCAACGTTACTGCCGGCCGGGAACGTGCCCGCTTCCTGAACAGTGTTGCCAATCAGTTGCGACGAGGTGAAGGTGAAATTCTGCTGCGCCAGTGAAGGTGCGCGGAAGCCTGTCGACACGCTGCCTCGCAAGGCCACCTGCGGGGTGAAGTCATAACGAGCAGAGAGCGAGCCGCTGACGTTGGAGCCAAAATCGCTGTAGTCCTCGTGGCGAACGGCAGCCGACACACCGAGCTTCTCGGTCAGGTTGGTTTCCACATCCAGATACTGGGCGAAGTTGTGTCGCGAGTAGCTGCCTGCATCGGCGGAACGGAAACCGCCCAGCCCGGAACTGCCGGTCTGAAAATACGACTCGGCCTGCCCTGCCTCGATCTGATAACCCTGGCGCAGGTATTCGGCGCCAAACGCGACCGACACCGGATAAGGCAGCCATGCCGCGCTGAATTCCCGCGACAGGTCGAAACTCAGTTGCTTCTGGTCGTTGGTCAGCGTGCCGTTATCGAAGGAGCGCGGCGTATTCAAGCCCAGTGACGTATTGATGGTTTTGGTGCGCAGTTCATAGGTATTTTTCCCGTAGTTGGCAGACACGTCGTAGTGCCAGTCATCCGCCAGTTCGCCGCGTAACCCCGCTACCAGCGAGGTGTCTTCCAGAGTGCCGTTAATCAGTGGCAGATAACCGTTGGGGTAAATTGCAGCGATATTGTTGGAGGCGTTGCTCGGCCGATAAAACGCGGCAGTTTCACCACGGCGCTTGCTGTAGCCCCCGAAGCTGTAGAACTCCGCTGCATCGTTGAAGCTGTACTCGGCGTTGTATTGCAACTTGCCCTCGTGGGTTTGCGGCTCACCCTGACGGAACACCTGCTGACCGTAAGTCGTGGAGCCTATGCTGGAAGTACGAAGATCATCACCGGCACGGTTGGTGTAGTCGTTGTTGGAGCCTTCACCCGACAGGTTCAACGTGCCGTTGTCGCCCAGCGCGAAACCCGTGTTACCGGACACCTGACGCTGAATCCCGTCGCCCTTCTTGTACTGTCCGTACTTGCTGGAAATCGACCCGCCATGATCGGCGCTCTTGAGGATGATGTTGATCACCCCGGCAATCGCATCGGAACCGTAACGCGCTGAAGCACCGTCGCGCAGCACTTCGATGTGGTCAATGGCAGACAGCGGAATGGCGTTCAGGTCGGCAGGTGCCGAACCGCGTCCCACCGCCCCACCCAGGTTGACGAAGGCCGATGTGTGGCGGCGCTTGCCATTGACCAGCACCAGCACCTGATCCGGCGACAGCCCGCGCAATTGCGCCGGCCGGGTCAGCTCGGCACCGTCCACCAGGCTGGGCCGCGGAAAGTTGATCGAAGGGATCAAGCGCGCCAGCACCGTGCCCAATTCGCTGGAGCCGGAACTGCGCAGGCTGTCACCGGAAATCACATCAATGGGCGACAGCGAGGCACTGGCCGTGCGCTCCTGCGCCCTGGTGCCGGTAACGATTACCGTGCCCAGGGTGGATGCGCTTTGGTTGTTTTGTTCATCTGTTGCCTGTGCAGCGTGAGCGCTTGCACTGATGCCTGCGACGCTCAGCAAATTGGCTGAAAAAATCGCCGTGGCCAATACACTCCGCTTGAAATTCCCCATACCACTACCCCTTGAAAATCCTTGATCCAGAAACTCTGTTCTGGTTACAACGAGCGATCCGTGCGGCGGACGGTAGCGATCATTACAGTGTCTGATTGGTGTTCCGGAGGTCCGATGCTTTATAGCTTAATGACATTGATTTAAATTTTTAAATATCAATAAAGAATAAGCATCTACATTTGTGTCCAGACTGAAAAATGCCTGAAACGCGGACAAAAAAAGGCCGCACCTGCCTGAGGATGCGGCCCAAAACTGATGAAGCTGATGGACGAAAAAGCGCTTATTTGGCAGTGATTACCGACAGCTTGGTGATACCTGCGCGTTCGATGGAAGCCATGGCTCGTGCCACTTCGCCGTAATTCACGCCATTGTCCGCCTGCAACTGCACGCGCACGTCAGGGGCCTTGTCCTTGGCCGCCTTGAGGCTGGTTTCCAACAGATCTGGTTGAATTTCATCCTTGTTGATGAACAGCTTGCCCTGCCCGTCGATACTCACCACCAGCGGGTCTTTCTGCTCCACTGGCGCAACCGATTCGGTCTTGGGCAGGTTGATCGGGATCGAGTTGGTCAGCAGCGGCGCGGTCACGATGAACACCACCAGCAGTACCAGCATCACGTCCACCAGCGGCGTGACGTTGATCTCGCTCAGCACTTCATCGGTATCTTGTGTGGAAAAAGCCATCTCAGGACGCCTCCTTCACTTTCTGCCCGGCCTGCCCGCCTGTAGCGCCAGACTTCAGGACCGGATGCAGCAACACGCGGAATGCACTCTTCTGCGCCAGGCTGTAGAAGTCGTGGGCAAAGTCATCCAGGTCAGCAGCGGTCAGCTTCAGGCGCCGCAGGAAGTAGTTGTAGACCAGCACCGCAGGCACGGCGACGGCGATGCCGACACCGGTTGCCACCAGCGCTGCGCCGATCGGACCAGCAACGGTTTCCAGGCTTGCCGAACCGGCAGCACTGATGCCCTTGAGCGCCGACATAATGCCCCAGACCGTACCGAACAGGCCGATAAACGGCGAGGTGCTGCCAATACTGGCGAGAATCGCCAGACCGGTCTCCAGCGAGCGGCGCTCCCGAACGATCTGCTGACGCAGGGCACGTTCAAGGCGGTCCTGATGGTTGATGGAATGACTGAGGTCGTTAGCCTGCGCGCCGTCCGGCACCTGAATGGCGGCGTAACCGGCCAGCGCAACACGAGCAGCAGCGCCGGGCTGTTCCTGGGCCAGTTGCGCGGCCGAATCCAGGCTCGATGCAGCCCAGAATTGCTTGTGGAACTTGCGGTCCTGGGACTTCAGGCGCGAGAACTGCACGCCCTTGAGCAAAGCAAGACCCCAAGTGGCAACGGAGAAGATCACCAGCAGCCAGATGACCGCGTGTTCGATGGATTCAAAAGGCGAAGCAAGTAGGTTCATGGCGCAGCTCTCTTTATGAACGAAGTCTGAACAAGGCATTGGGTGTATCGCGATGCGCCTTTGGTTCAGGTAGCTCGCCGGGTCAATCGAATGTCCTGGTTATTGGAACTTGAAACGTTATTTGATCTTGAAATCAATGGGCACGCTGACCCAGCCGTCCTGAGCGACATCGCCCTGCTTGGCGGGCACAAAGCTCCAGCGCTTCACCGCTGCCAGCGCTGCGTCATCCAATTGATCGCGGCCGCTGCTTTTCTGTATCTGAATCTCGCCGGGCTTGCCGCTGGCCAATACATGGACGCGCAACAGCACGGTGCCTTCCCAGCCGCGGCGCATTGCCAGCGACGGGTATTCCGGTGCCGGGTTGCGCAGATAGCCAGCGCTGGCAGAAGCCGGAGTTACCGGTTTTGGCGCGGGCGGTGCGGGAGCGGCAGGTGCAGCGACAGGTGGCACGGGCACCGGTGGGGCTGGTTGCTCGACCGGTTTTGCCACTGGCTTGACAACCGGTTTGACCACCGGCTTGGGCGGCTGCGGCTTGGGTTTTGGAATCGGTTTGGGCGGTGGCGGCTTGACGGCCAGTTCATCTTCGACCGGGGGCGGCGGCTCGACCACAGGCTGCACGACAGGCTCGGGCGGTGGTGGCGGCGTCTCCACAACCGGCGGCGCGGGCTGAGAGAACTCGATGGTCATCGGCGGAATTTCCGGCGGCACGACCGGCAATGCGGGTGTCGGGTTCTGGCTCAACCAGTAGATGACCGCGCCATGAAATACCAGCGCCAGTGCACCCAGCAGAATGGCTTCGCGTCGTCCGAGTATGGGTTTGGGGGTGCTTTGCAACCGCGATAACGCCAGAGGCGCACGGAAAGGACGCCCCAGATCGACCAGGTCGCCACTCGGCGTCTGGCGCCAGGGCACTTCATGTGCGCTGGCTGCGGTCTGGACATTGCCCATTGATACACTCCTGCATTTTCATGATAAAAATCCAGGTTCTGTTGGTATCAGTCACCTTTCCAAAGTTGATGTGGCAAGGCAATCATCGCTGAAAGAGGCTTGTTCCTGAAAAGAATATTTGGTTCGCCGGTTAGACTTTAAATGAATATATGAACCAGCGCATACCGTGATGCGAGAGCGTGAGGAACGATAACCTCAACTATCGTGCGACGCAGAGTTGTGATGCGGAGCGTCACGAGAGGCATTCCCACGCTGGAGCGTGAGGAACGATAGTCGTCAGGTAGATCAACTATCGTGCGACGCTCCGCGTCGCATGCCGTTCTGGACGCTCTGCGTCCTCTCTTGAATTGCAGTGCGGCGCAGAGTTGTGACGCGGAGCTTCACAAGAGGCATTCCCACGCTGGAGCGTGAGGAACGATGGTCGTCAGGTAGATCAACTATCGTGCGACGCTCCGCGTCGCATGCCGTTCTGGACGCTCTGCGTCCTCTCTTGAATT
>NZ_JAWHOO010000001.1:73868-371718 GCF_032586855.1 Pseudomonas syringae group sp. J254-4
GCAGTGCGGCGCAGAGTTGTGACGCGGAGCGTCACGAGAGGCATTCCCTCACTGGAGCGTGAGGAACGATAGCCGTCAGGTAGATCAGGCTCAATGACCGCTGTGATCACCATGCCCGCTGTGCTCGTCGCTGGTCAGTGACTTCGCAATTGCGGTGACTTGAATCGACTCTTTCACGCCCTTGGCGTCTTCCACGGTCAGGGTCAGAGGCACCTGATCACCCTCTTTGACCTGCGCTGCAAGGCCCATGAACATCACGTGGTAGCCGTCGGAATCGAGCATCACCGGTTTGCCGGCTGGCAAGTCAACCGAGTTGACGCGCTGCATGCTCATCACGTCGCCTTTCATGCTCATCTCATGGATCTGCACGGTTTTCGCAACAGGTGAAGCAACGTCGACCAGCTTGCTGTCCGTGTCCGAAGTGATGCGCATGAACGCACCAGTGGCGGACTGGCCCGGCACGGTGGCACGCACCCAGGCGTCATCGACTTTGGTTTCGGCCAGCGCCTGAGCGCTCAGGCCCAGCAGCGAAAGGGTCAACAACAGCGGCTTTGCGACGTTACGAATCAGAACGGTCATCAGCATACTTCCATCAAAGTGAGCAGATCTTCAGTGCATTGTTGGGCGGACAGCCTGTGCGACAAGCCCAGGCGCAGCACGCCGCGGGTGTCGTAGACATAACTGGTGGCGGTATGCGAGATCGTGTAGGTGTCGCCCAGCGGGACCTTTTCGAAGAATACGCCGAACTCCTTTGCCGTTGCGGCCGTTTCTTCAAGCGTACCGGACAGGGCGACGAAGGTCGGATCGAAAGCCTTCACGTAGGCGTCGATCACCTCGGGCGTATCACGCTCCGGGTCGAGGGTAATGAACACTACCTGGAGGGTCTTGCCCTCTTCGCCCATCAGCTTTCTGATCTGTGCAGCTCGCGCCAGTGCCGTCGGGCAAATGGCCGGGCATTGGGTGAAGCCGAAGAAGATCATCGGCATCAGGCCACGAAAACTCGACAGGGTCTTGACGTTGCCTTGTGCATCCTTGAGTCGGAAGTTGCGGCCAACTATCTCGTTGCTCATGTCTTTGCCGTGCTTGAACGGCAAGGCATTGGAATTGCCGCAGCCAGTCAGCAGGCCAAGGCTCAGCAACGAGAGGCCTGTGACCACCTCGCGGCGGGTCGGTTGGTACGTCATGTCTTGCGTCCCCTGGAGGGTTAGGCGCGTGGGTTCTGACACATTCAAAGGCCGCGAATTTACCACCCCAAGGCAACAGGGAATACCGCCAATCCTGTTTCAAACCATGAGCAGGCGCGCAAACGTCGGCCTCATGGGCTGCAATACGTCGTGCGACAAAACAGCACAGGCAGCTTTACCTCCCTCAAGTACTGTTACCGACCACCCGTGCGCAACGCTTTAAATGCATATAAAACATATAACAAATAAAAATAATTCAATATTTTTATAATTAACATATAACCAAAAGGCCTTTCACAGGCTCGTTTCATAACCCTATATTCGCCAGCAAACCGACCCTTGCCTTGTGGAGGTGCCCAAAACTTTCTCAGCATTGCCCAAGGATCACTCCGTCATGGCCTTACCCGCTCACGCTTCCCGCCACGCCCCGCGCAACCCGCTGATCAAAAGCATAGCGCTTGTCGGCCTTGGCCTGATGAACCCCGCTCAGGCCGCCGATGAAACCCTCGACCGTGAGGCCCGGCTGGAGAAGGTCACGGTGATTTCCACCGGGGTTCGCGGTACACAGCGCACCGTGACTGAAAGCCCGGCCCCGATTGATATCGTAACCAGCGATCAGTTACTGAAAACCGGTCGCGCCGACCTGACCGAAGCCATCGCCAAACTGCTGCCTTCGTTCAACTATGGCACCAACGTCGCAGGCTATAACTCGACCATCCGCCCGTTGTCCAACCGCAGCCTTGCACCGGCCTACACACTGGTGCTGGTCAATGGCAAACGCCGCCATAACAGCGCCCTGCCCGCCAATGGCTCGACCGACAGCAGCGGCGCGAACTCGGTGGACATCGACATGATCCCGATCAGCGCGGTGGAGCGCATCGAGGTGCTCAAGGACAGTGCCGCTGCGCAATACGGCTCGGATGCGATTGCCGGGGTGATCAACGTTATTCTCAAATCCAGCGCCGAGGGCGGCCATCTGGGGGTGACGTACGGCAAGCTGTACAGCGGTGAAGGCGAAGTGACCAAATTCGAAGGGGACACCGGCTTCGAACTGGGTGACGGCGGCTTTCTGCATCTTTCGGCCGACGCACGCAAGCGTGGCGATGCCAGCTGGAACGAAAAAGCCACCAATAACGCCTACTTTCCCGGCGACCCTCGAGAGGCGACGTGGGACCGGGTCGGCGTGAAGAATGGCGACCCGCAGATCAAGGCGTTCAACCTGGCCTACAACGCCGAACTGCCGCTGAATGATCAGATGAAGCTGTATTCCTACGGCACTTACGGACAACGCGACGCCATCATCAACAACTACTTCCGCTATCCCAACAGCAACGCCAACGTTCCCGAACTGTTTGCCGACGGCTACTACCCGCTGAACAATCTGGACGACACCGACTATCAGTACCTGATTGGCGCCAAGGGTGAAGCGCTGGGCTGGAACTGGGACCTGAGCACTACATACGGGCGCAACAACAACCATCAGTACAGCGATCTGACCATCAACCCGTCGCTGGGACCGGCCTCGCCGACGTCGTTCGACGACCTGGCGACCTACCGATTCGAACAATGGGTCAACAACGTCGACATCACTCGTGCGTTCGACGGGCTGTTTGGCGTGCCGCTGCAAGTGTCCGCAGGGCTTGAGCATCGCTGGGAACGGTTCCGGACGTTTTCCGGCGACGCGCAGGCCTATCAGGTGGGCGGCTATCGCTTTCCGGCTACTCTGCCCAATGGTCAGGCCAACCCGCTGGCCGGACAGCTGGCGTCGATTGCCGCCCAGGCCGCAGCGGTCATCTCGCCGCAGGATGCCACCAGCCTGCAACGCAACAACTACGCAGCTTACGTCGATTTCGGTATCACCCCGATAGAACCGTTGTTTGTCGACCTGGCGCTGCGTGCAGAGCATTTCGACGATGACTCGGGCAACACGGTCAGTGCCAAGCTCAACTCGCGTTACGAATTTACCGACACCTTCGCCGTACGCGGCACCGTCGGCACTGGCTTTCGTGCGCCCTCGCTGACCCAGATCGGCTACAGCATCTCGGACAACCGGGTCGGTGCGGCGCCGGATGGCACCATCGTGCCCGCGGTAACGCGCATCGCGCCGGTCAACTCGGCGCTGGCCCAGGCGCTCGGCGCGACCACCCTGGACCCGGAGAAATCGCGCAATCTGGGGTTCGGCGTGACCTGGCAACCGGCACCGCGCACCAGCCTGACCGCAGACGCCTACTGGATCGAGATCGACGACCGCATCGCCCGTACCGAAAGCCTGTACGGCCCAGCGCTGGCGCCCATCCTGGCGGCTCAAGGTGTGGACACCAGCACCTGGACTTCGTATTACACCAACGCGTTTGACACCCGCACCCGCGGCCTGGACATCGTCCTCGACCATTCCAGCCAGTACGGTGCATGGGGCAACGTGCGCTGGAGCGCCGGGTTCAACTACAACAAGACCATTATCACCGACGTCAAGGACGCACCGGCAGCCTTGCAGGGCTTGGGCAGCAACCCTGGCGGCAGCCTGACCTGGGTCGGCCGGGCCCGCGAAGGCGACCTGACCGATGCTCAACCGAAAACCAAATGGGTATTGGGCGGCAAATGGACGCTGGGCGACCTGGGCGTGAATCTGCAAACCACCCGTTACGGCAAGGTCAAGACCCTCCAGCAGCTGGAAAGCGGTGATCGCAGCTTCGGGGCCAAGTGGATCACCGACCTGGATGTGTCCTACACCCTCTACGACAACATCACCCTCAGTGTTGGCGGCACCAATATCTTCGATGTGCGCCCGGACAAGAATGCAATCCCCTCCGCCGTCGGACTCAACCTGTACGGCAATTCACCGTTCTATCCGGGCGGTGGATTCTGGTACAGCAAGATTGCCTATGATTTCTGACGTCTGCACAGACTTGCTTAGCGTGCCGCCGCGCCGTGCAGAAAAAACTGCGTCACCAATGCGCCCATACCGGCGCGAGCCACACGGCCGCGGCGTTCGGCGTCGACCATCCCGGAGAGCAGCGCTGCGAACATTTCGGTAAGGACGGCGGCACTGACGTCGATCCGGAACAGACCTTCATGCTGACCACGCAGGAAAAACGCATCGAGGGCGTCGGAGTAAGGCAACCAGCGGCGCCCTCCGCTGCTTTCATCGAGCGAATCCGGGCGCCACTGAAATACCAGAAAGACCAGCATTTCGCGGTGCATGAGGTGGTTGTCGACCAGTCGTTGAAGCGCTTCCAGCGGCGGAGCATGCTGCAGATCCGCGTCGGCGACCATCTGGTTCATCAGGTCCGAGGCGTGATTGAGCAACAGTTCCACGAGGTTGGCGCGGGTGCCGCAGAAGCGGTTGAGCGTCGCCTTGCTGACGCCAGCCGCTTGAGCAATATCCTTGAGCGTACCGTTGGAATGGTCAACCAGCGCAACGGCCAGGGCTTTCAGAAATTTGTCGTCAGCGGCAGGTAATTCCATCGGGTACGTCTTCAACTCGTGTTAAGTGGCAGGCGGCGCATTGTGCAGAAACCTTACCGCGTTCTCAAAGCCTATACACAATTAGTCACTAAAGTCTCACATGAGTCAATGTTGACTCACTCTCTTACACAGTAGATCATTCGCGGCTTTAGTGTCTGATGGGCTGCGCCCGGGTGAGCGATGAGTGGTTTGAGCGATTGGCGTGTCATGCCTGCGGTAGCGCTACTGGCAGTGTTGGGTCTGGCCGGGTGCGAGCAGAAACAGCAGCAGGATCACGCTGCATCGACAGCACCCAAAGAGGTGGAGGCCATTGCCGTCAAAGCCGAATCGTTCACGGTCGTTGATGAACTGCCCGGCCGTATCGAACCGGTTCGTGTGGCGCAGGTACGCGCCCGGGTGGCCGGTATCGTGCTCACGCGCAATTTCGAGGAAGGCGCCGATGTGAAAGCGGGCGCGGTGCTGTTCCAGATCGACCCGGCACCGTTCAAGGCCGCGCTGTCCAAAGCTCAGGGCGACCTGGCCCGCACAGAAGCCACACTGTTCGAAACTCAAGCTACGGTCAAACGTTACGAGTCGCTGGTCGAAATCGAAGCGGTCAGCCGTCAGACCTTCGACACCGCCCGCTCTGCGCTGCAAAACGCCATCGCCGCTAAAAAGTCGGCTCAGGCAGATGTCGAAACCGCCAGGCTGAACCTGGGCTATGCCACGGTCAAGGCGCCTATTTCAGGACGCATCGGCCGCGCGATGGTCACTGAAGGCGCGCTGGTCGGTCAGGGCGAAACCACCCTGCTGGCAACCATCCAGCAACTCGACCCGGTCTACGCCGACTTCACCCAGCCGGTTGCCGACGCCTTGCAAATGCGCGAGGCCATTCAGGAAGGTCGCCTGCCCAAGGGTGGCGAAGACGCGCTGTCGCTGAGCGTCGACGGTACTGACTATCAAAGCACTGGCACCCTGTTGTTTACCGACGTTGCAGTAGACCGGACCACCGGCCAGGTTTCGTTACGCGCCCGCTTCGCCAACCCCAAAGGTGTGTTGCTGCCGGGCATGTATGTGCGGGTGCGCACACCGCAGCGGGTCGATGCCAATGCCATTCTCGTCCCGCAACGTGCCGTTCAGCGCTCCAGTGATGGCGCAGCTCGCGTACTGGTGATTGCGCAGGACGGTACGGTCGAAGTCCGCCCGGTCAAAACCGGCGCAATGCAGGATTCGCGCTGGCAGATCACCGAGGGGCTGAAGGCAGGTGAACAGGTTGTCGTCGGCAACATGACCGGGCTCAATTCCGGTGACAAGGTCGTCGCCAAATCGCCCTCCGCCCAGCCGCAATCCAAGTCGCAATAAAGCCGCCTTCAGCGCGATCGAGGATCACCGTTCATGTCTCTGTTCTTTATCAAGCGACCCAACTTTGCCTGGGTGCTGGCCCTGTTCATTCTGCTGGCAGGCCTGATGGCCCTGCCCGCCTTGCCAGTGGCGCAGTACCCTGATGTGGCACCGCCGCAGATCACCATTACCGCTACTTACCCCGGCGCATCCGCGAAAGTGCTGGTCGATTCGGTGACCAGCGTCATCGAGGAAGAGCTGAACGGTGCCAAGGGCATGCTGTATTACGAGTCGACCAGCAACTCGACCGGCAGCGCTGAAATCAATGTGACATTCGTACCGGGCACCAACCCGGACCTGGCACAGGTTGAAGTCCAGAACCGTATCAAGAAAGCCGAAGCGCGTCTGCCGCAGACGGTGCTCAGCCAGGGCCTGCAAGTCGAACAGGCCAGCTCCGGCTTCCTGTTGATCTTTACCCTGAACTACAAGGACGGCTCGGCCACCAAGGATACGGTCGCGCTGGCCGACTACGCGGCCCGCAACGTCAATAATGAAATCAGCCGGGTGAACGGCGTCGGCCGGTTACAGTTTTTCGCCGCCGAAGCCGCAATGCGGGTCTGGATCGATCCGCAGAAGCTGGTTGGTTTCGGGCTCTCCATCGATGACGTGAACGCGGCCATTCGTGCGCAGAACGTGCAGGTTCCCGCAGGCAGCTTCGGCAGCAGCCCGGGCTCATCACTGCAGGAATTGACCGCGACACTGGCGGTCAAGGGCACGCTGGACAACCCGGAGGAGTTCGGCCGCATCGTATTGCGTGCCAACGAAGACGGCTCCACGGTGCATTTGTCCGATGTGGCACGCGTGGCCATCGGCAGTCAGGATTACAGTTTTGAATCGCGCCTGAACGGGCAACGTGCAGTGGCCGGTGCCGTGCAACTGTCGCCAGGTGCCAATGCGATCCAGACCGCCCGGGCAGTCAATCAGCGCCTCACCGAGCTGTCGGTCAATTTCCCGGAAGGCGTCGAGTTTTCGATACCGTACGACACCTCACGCTTCGTCGACGTGGCCATCGACAAGGTGATCTACACCCTGATCGAGGCCATGGTGCTGGTGTTCCTGGTGATGTTCCTGTTTCTGCAGAACATTCGCTACACGCTGATCCCGACCATTGTGGTGCCGGTGTGTCTGGCCGGGACCCTGGCGATCATGTACCTGATGGGCTTCTCGGTGAACATGATGACCATGTTCGGCATGGTGCTGGCCATCGGTATTCTGGTCGACGACGCCATTGTGGTGGTGGAAAACGTCGAGCGGATCATGGCCGAAGAAGGCCTTTCTCCGGCAGCCGCAACGGTCAAGGCAATGCAGCAGGTCTCCGGCGCGATTTTCGGTATCACGCTGGTACTGGCCGCCGTGTTTCTGCCATTGGCGTTCATGGGTGGCTCGGTCGGGGTCATCTACCAGCAGTTCTCGCTGTCGCTGGCCGTGTCGATTCTGTTCTCGGGTTTCCTGGCCCTGACCTTTACCCCGGCACTGTGTGCCACGTTGCTCAAGCCGATTCCTGCCGGGCACAGTGAGAAGCGTGGGTTCTTCGGCGGCTTCAATCGGCTGTTCGGTAAATTCACCGACCGTTACGAGCGGGCCAGTTCCAGCATGATCAAACGCGCTGGCCGCTACATGCTGTTGTACGTCGGTATCGTCGGTCTGCTGGGCTTTTTCTACCTGCGTCTGCCGGAGTCTTTTGTGCCCGTGGAAGATCAGGGTTACCTGATCATCGACGTGCAACTGCCGCCCGGCGCGACCCGGGCGCGTACCGACGCCACCGCGCAACTGCTGGAAAACTACATGCTGTCACGCGAGGCAACCGGCGCGGTGACCATGCTGCTGGGCTTCAGCTTCTCGGGCATGGGTGAAAACGCCGGTCTTGCGTTCCCGACCCTGAAGGACTGGTCGGAGCGCGGCAAGGGCCAGTCGGCAGCTGAAGAAGCGGCGGCGTTCAACCAGCATTTTGCCGGGCTCGCCGACGGTACGGTGATGGCGGTGACGCCTCCGCCCATTGACGGCCTGGGCACCTCGGGCGGCTTCTCGCTGCGCCTGCAGGACCGTGCAGGCCTGGGCCGCGAAGCCCTGCTGGCGGCACGCGACAAGCTGCTCGGCGAAGCCAACGGCAACCCGAAGATTCTCTACGCGATGATGGAAGGTCTGGCCGAAGCGCCGCAATTGCGCCTGAATATCGACCGCGAAAAAGCCCGTGCGCTTGGCGTCAGTTTCGAGTCGATCAGCAACGCGTTGTCCACTGCATTCGGCTCCTCGGTGATCAGCGACTTCGCCAATGCCGGGCGTCAGCAACGTGTCGTCGTGCAGGCAGAACAAAGTTCGCGAATGACCCCGGAAAGCGTGCTCAAGCTCTACGTGCCCAACAGCAGCGGCACGCTGGTGCCGCTGGGCGCGTTCGTTTCGACGCACTGGGAACAAGGCCCGGTGCAGATCGCCCGCTACAACGGCTACCCCGCGTTCAGGATTTCCGGCGATGCAGCACCGGGGGTCAGTACCGGTGAGGCGATGGCGGAAATCGAGCGGATCGTTTCCGAACTGCCGCAAGGCATCGGCTATGAATGGACCGGCCTCTCCTATCAGGAACGAGTCGCCAGCGGCCAGGCAGCCGGCCTGTTCGGCCTGGCGCTGCTGGTGGTGTTCCTGCTGCTGGTTGCACTGTATGAAAGCTGGGCGATTCCGCTGGTGGTGATGCTGATCGTACCCGTCGGTGCGCTGGGCTCCGTGCTGGCAGTGACTGCGGTCGGCATGCCCAACGATGTGTACTTCAAGGTCGGGTTGATCACCATCATCGGGCTGGCAGCGAAAAACGCGATTCTCATCGTCGAGTTCGCCAAGGAGCTGTGGGATCAGGGCCATTCGCTACGTGACGCGGCACTTCAGGCTGCGCGACTGCGCTTTCGGCCGATTGTCATGACATCGCTGGCCTTCATCCTTGGCGTCGTGCCGCTCACGCTGGCGACCGGCGCAGGCGCAGCGAGCCAGCGCGCGATCGGCACCGGCGTCATAGGCGGCATGCTCAGCGCTACACTGCTGGGCGTGATTCTGGTGCCGATATTTTTTGTCTGGGTCCTGTCAGTGTTGCGCCGCAAGCCGCACGTACAGCAGGTTGGTGGCGATGCACAGCTACCCGAGAAACCATAAACGACGAGTGGTCAGCGGGCTGGCGGGCTTCAATCCCGTCACTCCGCCGTTGGCCCGCTGCCGGTTTGCGAGTCCGCCGATGCCTTGACGCGGGTCCAGGCCGGCAGTGTGCTGGTAGCGATTTCCGACGCCACATTCACCCGGTTGCGACCTTGTGACTTGGCGGCATACAGCGCACGGTCGGCAAGTTCGATCAGGCTGCGCTGGTCGAGTTGTCGATCCGTGCCGACGAAGGTGGCAACGCCGAGGCTGACCGTCACGATGCCAAACGGGCTGGCGGGATGCTCGATCTGCTCGTCGCGGATAGCCTGCAGGATGTTCTCGGCCACCTGACGAGCACTCGACTCGTCAGTGCCGGGCAGCACCACCGCGATCTCTTCACCGCCATAACGAGCAGCAACATCACCGGGGCGGCGGATGCATTGTTCGACCACACGGGCCATTGCCACCAGGCACTCGTCACCAGCCAGATGGCCGTAATGATCGTTGTAGCGCTTGAAATGATCGGCATCGATCAGAATCAGTGAGAGCAGGCTGCGCTCGCGTCTGGCACGCTTGAATTCAACCTCCAGAAACTGATCGAATCTTCTGCGATTGGCCAGCCCGGTGAGCTTGTCTTCCGAAGCTATGAACTCCAGGTGCTGATTCAACTGGATGAGGGCTGCCTGAGAATCGAGTAACTGATCTTCCGCACGTATACGGCTGTGAATGTGCCCTATCAGACGGATGCCAAGGCCGACCACCAGCCCGAGCAGCACCAGCATGACCAGAATCGACTGTTTGGTCTGGCCCAGCCAGTCGAGCATGGCCTCTTTCTGGCCCAGCGCGACGACAGTGACAATCGGGTACACGGCGCTGCGCTTGAACGCATAAAAGCGCGCAACGCCGTCGATTCTGGAGACAAACTGAGTGGTGCCAGAGGGTCGATTGCGCTCAGAAGTAAAGATCGGCGTCGATGAGAGGTCACGACCTATTTCCGCTTCCAGGTGCGGATAGCGCACACGCAACTGCCCGGCCGTCGACGTCAGGCTGATGATGCCGGTTTTGCCGACCTGAATATCCGAATAGAACTTCAACAGATGATCGACACCAATGGTCACGACCATCAGCCCGGCAAAACTCGAATCAGGGTGGTTGATGCGCCTGCTGACCGATATGACCCATTCGCCGGAGGCGCGACTGCGAATCGTCGGGCCGATGTAAGGTGCTTTGTCAGGCGTCTGCAGGTGGTGCTGAAAGAACTCGCGCTGGGTGCTGTTGACGCCAATCGCCTTGGGATTGGTTGAAAAGGTGCAAATACCGTCAGCGTTGTACAGCGAAACCGTACCGATTTGCGGCAACGCGCCCATCTCACGGGCAATGACCCATCTGAGACGCTCGATCTGCTCGGGCCCGGCACCGTCTCTTTCGACACGCTCCGTCAGGCCGATCAGCATCAGCTCGCTTTGTTTGAAAATGCCGTCCGTGTAAGTGCTCAGCGCCCCAGCCAGATTAATCGTGCTGGTCTGGATGTTCTCCAGCGTGTTACGGCGCGCGGTCCATGCTTGCCAGGCCATCAACATCACCACGCAGGCGCACACTACGAAGATCAGCCATGACGCAAGCCGAAGGTCGCGTTTCAAAACTTGCCTCCACAACAGGTGAGAACCAGTGCATCTGGTTTTTCTGAAAACCGGACCTGATTGCTCAGGGGCCATCGACAATCCTTTCGCTATCAACTGCCATTGTCGGCAAGCGTTCGGCCGTACCTGAAGGCCTGGCATTAATGAAGCATGCCAGAGAGTGGCATCATAATGCCACGTACAGCGGTCTATTGGTTGATCGGGGTTCAACATACGCAGACAGGCACGCACTGGATCACAGTGGTGCCTGATTTTCTGGAGGGCTGTTTTCTGAAGGGGCTGGAAGCGAAGCTCGCTTACAGGGGCAAGGCAGGACGCACGTATTTGCCGGGCTTCATGCTGTTTCGGCGACAGGTTTGCGCAGTGCCGCAGCTTCCAGCTCGCGCACTAAAGGCAGCACGTGCTCGCCGAAATAGGCGACTTCTTCCTGGAAATGCAGAAATGCGGAAAGTACCAGATCGACACCAACGGACTTGAGCTCGACGATGCGCTCGGCAATCTGACGCGGCGTGCCGATCAAATTGGTCTTGAAGCCATCGTTGTACTGCACAAGATCCTGAAAGGTGGATTTGGCCCAGTTGCCCTCGCCTTCCGGGCTGGCCTTGCCGGCCTGTTTCGCAGCATCACCAAACGCATTGACGGCTTCCGGGTCTGCCTTGTCGACAATTTCGGCCAGCACCGCTCGCGCTTCTTCTTCGGTGTCCCGGGCAATGATGAAGGCATTGACGCCGATTTTCACCGAATGGCCGTTCGCGGCAGCCTTGGCTCGAATGTCATCGACCTGGGCCTTGATGCCTTCGACGGTATTGCCATTGGTGAAATACCAGTCTGACACCCGGGCCGCCATATCACGCGCAGCACGTGAACTGCCGCCCTGAAAGATCTCGGGATGAGGACGCTGGATCGGCTTGGGTTTGAGGGTGTAATCGTGGAAGCGATAGAAGTCGCCCTTGAAGGTAAAATTGTCGGTGGTCCAGATACCCTTGAGGGCCCGAATGAACTCTTCGGAACGGCGATAGCGCTCGTCGTGCTCCAGCCAGGGTTCACCAATGGCCTGAAACTCGCCCTTGAACCAGCCGCTGACAATATTGACCGCCACGCGCCCGGCGGTGAGCTGATCAATGGTTGCCAGTTGTTTGGCCGCCACAGAGGGCGTCCACGGTCCTGGCAATATTGCTGCAATGACTTTGAGCTTTTCGGTGGCCGCCAACAGGGCATGGCTGAACGCTACGGACTCATGCTGGAATTCCGCACCGTAACCGGCGGTGAAGCGAATTTGCGTCAGCGCATATTCGAAACCGGATTGCTCGGCGATCTGCGCCAGCTTGCGGTTGTAGTCGATGGTCCAGCTGGTGCGCTGTTCGATCTTGCTGACGACCAGCCCACCGCTGACGTTCGGAACCCAGTACGCAAATTTTATGGAAGATTGGCTCATATCGGCACTCCTCTGACTGCAGGCTTCCCGAGCGCATTAATCGAACGGGCTTGCAGAAGCACAGAGCAGCAACCGTGCCAGACAGTTAAATGACTATAGATCAAAGGGTTGCAGCGCCTGGAGAGTAGCGTCAACTGTTTGCACTTCGGCAGGCTGTCGAAACGCTGTTGCCAGAGCAACAGTACCTGGCCGGGTTACTCACTCACGCAGCGTTTAATTGCGCAGAAACAAACCGACGGAAGGCTGACCGCGCAGCTATCCAGAATCAAATGGCTAGGGTAATTTTGGATCCAATGAAACCGTATTCATCCGCAGGAGCACCGATGAAACTGCATGCCTTTTTACTGGTCTTGATGATCCCCGCACTGTCGGCGCATGCCGAAGCCAAAACCATAAACGTCCCCCATGACCCGACCGGGCAGCACGCGCTGGTGGAGAAAAGCGGCAGCGCCCAAGCGCGCGTCGTCGTTACTCGACGTGAAGGTCTGCTGGGCGTGATCTACTCCAAGCGCGTCTACAACTGCGCCAATCACACAGTGAACCTGGTGGGCACCGGCTCTACCCTGGAGATCATGGAACAGGCTCAGGCCATCAGCGGCATGGGACCGGTGATACGTGACTCCACAGCCGACTATATCGAGTCCGAAGCCTGCAGCTGATCTCGCCCTGATCAAGCACCTCCCCGGCTGAATTCACCACGCCCGAAAGCGCCTCTCATGAGGCGCTTTTTCATTTCGGCTGCCGCGCCATTCAGCCAACACGTCGGACGCAAAAAACGCTTGCACGTAAAGTATTACGGTATACCATCAGACAGAAATAACTCACCACGCCCGTGCAGGCGTCAGGATTTAAGCGAGGTAAGTGTCATGAAGTTTTCGTTGTTCGTGCACATGGAACGCTGGGATGAAAGTGTCAGTCATCGCCAGCTTTTCGAAGACCTGACCGAGCTGACGCTGATGGCCGAGCAAGGCGGTTTCAGCACCGTATGGATCGGCGAACACCACGCGATGGAATACACCATCTCGCCGAGCCCGATGCCGCTGCTGGCGTATCTGGCCGCCAGAACCACGCGCATTCATCTGGGCGCGGGCACCATCATTGCGCCGTTCTGGCATCCGTTGCGGGTGGCGGGAGAATGCGCGCTGCTGGATGTGATCAGCAACGGACGCATGGAAGTCGGCCTGGCACGCGGCGCCTATCAAGTGGAGTTCGACCGCATGGCGGGCGGCATGCCGGCCTCCGAAGGCGGCAAGGCGCTGCGCGAAATGGTGCCGGTGGTGCGTGCGCTGTGGCAGGGTGACTACGCCCACGACGGCGATATCTGGAAATTCCCGACTTCGACCTCCGTGCCCAAGCCGATCAACACGCCACCCATGTGGATCGCTGCGCGCGACCCTGATTCGCATAACTTCGCCGTGCAGAACGGCTGCAATGTGATGGTCACACCATTGATGAAGGGCGACGAAGAAGTCGTCGACCTGAAGAACAAGTTCGAAGCAGCGCTGGCCAATAACCCTGACGTACCTCGGCCACAACTGATGGTGTTGCGCCACACGCATGTGCATGCTGCGGACAACCCTGAAGGCTGGAAAACCGGTGCTGCCGCCATCGCGAAGTTCTACCGCACCTTCGACGCCTGGTTCGGCAACAAGCAGACGCCGGTGAATGGTTTTCTGGCGCCCAGCCCGGAAGAGAAATTCAAGGAGCGTCCGGAGTTCGAGCTGGAGAATATCCGCAAGAACACCATGATCGGCACGCCGGAAGAGATCATCCCGCGCATCCGCCATTACCAGGAGCTGGGGGTCGACGAGTTCAGCTTCTGGTGCGACAACAGTCTGCCGCACGCCGAGAAGAAAAAATCACTTGAGCTGTTTATCAAGTACGTGGTGCCGGTGTTTCGTTGAGCTGAACGAGAACGACAGTTCGCTTGCCAATACTCCGCGTTGGCGTGCAGTTCAGGACGCTCCGCGTCCCTTGCGACGCAGAGCGTCGCGAAATGCATTCCCACGCTGGAGCGTGCGGAACGAGAGGTGTCTGGACTTTACTCTCGCTCCACTCAGTTAAGGCCAACCTTCAATGGTTATAAGCCCGCTCGTTATGCTCGGCCAGATCCAGCCCCATCTCTTCCACTGATTCATGCGCACGCAGGCCGATCAGTGCCTGCACGGCCTTGAGGATGATCCAGCTGACTGCGAAGCAATATACCGTGGTGAACAACACGCCTTTGATCTGGGCAATCACCTGGGCTCCCATGGTCACGTCCGGCACCAGCCCGCCCATTGCCGGCACGCAGAACACGCCGGTGAGCACTGCACCGATCATGCCGCCGATGCCGTGCAGGCCGAAGACGTCGAGGCTGTCGTCGTAACCCAGGCGTTTCTTCAGGACGGTCACGCTCAGGTAGCAGAACACCCCGCACAGCACGCCAATCGCCAGTGCTCCGCCGACTCCGACGTAGGCACACGCCGGGGTGATGCCGACCAGACCCGCCAACGCGCCGCTTGCCAGGCCCAGCGCGCTGGGTTTGCCGACCTTGAACCACTCGGTGAACATCCAGCCGAGTATTCCGGCGCAGGCACCCACCTGCGTGTTGAGCATGAGGATGCCTGAGGTGCCGTTCAGGCCGCCACCGGAGCCGATATTGAAACCGAACCAGCCGACCCAAAGCATCGCCGCGCCAGCCATGGTCAGGCTCAGGTTGTGTGCAGGCATCGGGGTATTCTGATAGCCCTTGCGTTTGCCCAGCACCAGACACGCCGCCAGTGCCGCGACACCGGCATTGATGTGCACGGCCGTGCCACCGGCGAAGTCCAGCACGCCCCAGTTGTGCATCAGTGCACCTGCCCCGCCCCAGACCATATGCGCCACCGGCGCATACACCAGGGTGAACCACAGCGCCATGAACAGCAGCGCGGCCGAGAATTTCATGCGTTCGGCAAAGGCTCCGGCAATCAGCGCAGGCGTGATAATGGCGAAGGTCATCTGGAAGGTCACAAACACGCCTTCCGGAATGTCACCGACCAGACTGTCGGGGGTCATGCCGGCCAGAAACGCGCGGCTCAGTCCGCCGACAAAGCTGTTGAAGCTCACCTGCCCTTCGACCATGTTGCTGGTATCCACCACCATGCTGTAGCCGTAGATGACCCACAGTACGCCGACCACTCCGGCAATGCCGAAGCACTGGGTGAACAGCGACAACATGTTCTTGGCCCGCACCAGCCCGCCGTAAAACAGTGCCAGCCCCGGAAGGCACATGAACAGCACCAGCACGGCTGCGGTGATCATCCATGCCGTGCTGCCGGTGTTCAGTACGGGGGCGTCAGTTGCCTGCGCAATCGGAGCAAAGGCACCTAGCGCGAGTAAAGCTGTAAGGGATTTGCCGTGTAGACGATTGACCATGTTCAAAGCTCCCACAAATGAATGGAAAGTGTCTGGCAGCAAGGAAGGTCATCGAGACAGGCGAGGCTCTTCGGCCTCTTGGGGGTCAAGTTCTCGTTCCCACGCTCCGCGTGGTAATGCAGTTCGTGACGCTCTGCGTCACACAGCGGTTCTGCGACTTCAGATGCATTGAGGTTCGGCTCAGGTTACCTTTTCGCCCCTCGGCGACCTACTTTGATGGGGCCAAAGTAGGCAAACCCCCTCGCTCCTGTTTCCGGCCCGACTTCGTCGCGTTCCTTCGCCCTGTCACTGATCCGGGGGTCGCCGCAACGGACCATCCATGGTCCGGTGCGGCTAGCCTGGCGTCCTGCCAGGCTACCCCCGGATCAGCGCCAGGACTCAGCCGTCACTAACGTCGCACTCTGCGTCGTCTGTGCCATCGTGATCGAAAAGCACGTTATGGCGTCAGTATCCAGAGCCGGACCCCGGAATCCACGATGTCCCGGCCAGGGGCACTCGGGCCATGGCCGCTGATTCGACGGTCAGTGCCACCAGATCTTCCGGGTCGAGGTTGTGCAGGTGTGATTTACCGCACGCGCGGGCCATGGTCTGGGCTTCGAGGACGAGTACGCGCAGGTAGTTGGCCAGACGCCGCCCGCCTTCGACCGGGTCGAGACGTTTGGACAGTTCCGGGTCCTGCGTGGTGATGCCCGCAGGGTCGCGGCCGTTCTGCCAGTCATCGTAATAGCCCGCTGCCGAGCCGATCTTTTTCAGTTCTTCGTCGAGCCGCGGATGGTTATCGCCCAGGGCAATCAACGCGGCTGTACCAATTGCCACTGCGTCGGCACCCAGCGCCATGGCCTTGGCCACGTCGGCGCCGTTGCGGATACCGCCGGAGACGATCAGTTGCACCTTGCGGTGCATGCCCATTTCCTGCAATGCCTGCACCGCTTGCGGGATGGCGGGCAGAATCGGGATGCCGACGTGTTCGATGAACACTTCCTGAGTGGCCGCAGTACCGCCCTGCATGCCGTCGAGCACAATCACGTCAGCACCAGCCTTCACCGCCAGCTTGACGTCGTAGTACGGGCGGCTGGCACCTATCTTCACGTAGATCGGCTTTTCCCAGTCGGTGATCTCGCGGATCTCGGCAATCTTGATCGCCAGATCGTCGGGGCCGGTCCAGTCCGGGTGACGGCACGCAGAACGCTGATCGACGCCGACCGGCAAGGTGCGCATGCCAGCCACGCGCTCGGTGACTTTCATGCCCAGCAACATGCCGCCGCCACCGGGTTTGGCGCCCTGCCCCAGGACGATTTCGATGGCATCGGCCTTGCGCAGATCGTCCGGGTTCATGCCGTAACGCGATGGCAGGTACTGGTAGACCAGATGCTGCGACTGACCGCGCTCTTCCGGGGTCATGCCGCCGTCGCCGGTGGTGGTGCTGGTGCCTGCGATGGTTGCGCCGCGACCCAGCGCTTCCTTGGCGTTGGCCGACAATGCGCCGAAGCTCATGCCTGCAATGGTCACCGGAATTTTCAGGTACAGCGGCTTTTTGGCGAACCGATTACCCAGCACCACGTCGGTGCCGCACTTCTCGCGATAGCCTTCCAGCGGGTAGCGCGAGACGCTGGCGCCTAGCAGCAGCAGGTCGTCGAAGTGCGGCAGTTTGCGTTTGGTGCCGCCGCCGCGAATATCGTAGATGCCGGTTTCCGCAGCACGCTGGATTTCCTGAATGGTCAGGCGATCGAAGGTGGCCGACTCGCGCAGGACTGGAGCAGGTTTGTGGCTGATAGGGTCGCTCATGGTAGTGCTCCTGGATCAGTACGCGGAGGCGTTATCGACTTTGAAGTTGTAAAGCTGACGGGCCGAGCCGTAGCGCTTGAAATCCGCGGCCTTCTCGTTGAAGCCCGCGCGATTGAGCAACTCCTGCAACTCCTGCAGATGCTCTTCGCGCATCTCCTTGGCGATGCAGTCAGAGCCCAGCGACTCGACCTTGCCTTTGACGTAGATCCGCGTTTCGTACAACGAGTCGCCCAGCGCATCGCCTGCATCGCCGCAGACCACCAGCCGACCGGCCTGGCCCATGAAGCAGCTCATGTGGCCAATGCTGCCGCCGACCACAATGTCGATGCCTTTCATGGAAATGCCACAGCGTGCCCCGGCATCGCCTTCAATCACCAGCAAACCGCCGTGCGCTGTGGCACCTGCGGCCTGCGAAGCGCTGCCCTTGACTCGGACTGCGCCGGACATCATGTTCTCGGCGCAGCCAACACCGACATTGCCGTGCACGGTAATTGAGGCTTTCTGGTTCATGCCCGCGCAGTAATAGCCGGCATGGCCCTGAATATCGATGGAGATGGCCTCGTTGACGCCGACCGCCAGGTTATGCGCGCCATCGGGATGCGTCACCAGCCATTCGCGGTCCTGCAATGCCTTGACCTGGTCGTGCAGGGCCTGATTGAGATCACGCACGGTGGCGCTGGAAAGATCGACGGTTTTCATGAGCGTGCTCCCTCGGCTGGCTCGCGTTCCCAGATGTACATGGTCGCCGGGACCGGTTCCCAGACCCTGGCGTTTTCGATCCCCGGCAGGCTGGACAGCGCCTGATATTCCGAGGCCATGGCGACGTAATCGTCGGTTTCGGCGAGAATGGCCGGTTTGCAGGCAATCGGATCGCGAATCACCGCAAAACCGTTGCGCGTGCCGATGGCGAAGGTAAAAAAGCCATCGAGGTCCTCCAGCGATTTGTCGAGCGCCTGCTTGAGGCTGTCGCCCTGTTGCAGGCGCCAGGCCAGATAACCGGCGGCCACCTCGGTGTCGTTGTCGGTCTCGAAGTGAATGCCTTCACGGCGCAGGTTCTGGCGCAGGCGAAAGTGATTGGACAGCGAGCCGTTGTGCACCAGACACAGGTCCGAACCCGTGGAAAACGGATGACTGCCTTCCATGGTCACCGCACTTTCAGTGGCCATGCGCGTGTGGCCGATGATGTGGCTGCCCTTCATGGACGCCAGACCGAAGCGCTCGGAAATCTCCCTCGGCAACCCCATGCCCTTGAGGATCTCGATACTCTGCCCGGCGCTCATGATGCGCACGGTGGGCGCCAGCTCCGCCAGCGCGGCACGCACTGGGGCTTCTTCGGCCTGAATCTTCAATACCACGGCGCTGGCGTTCTGAAACCATTCCAGTGGTGCATCCAGCCTGCTTTGCAGTGCCGCGATCAGCGCCGTGAAATCATGCTGTTCGGTGGTGGCCTGCAAGGTCAGCTTGACCCAGCCCTGCGCCACTTCATCGCCATAGATAGCGAACCCGGCACTGTCCGGTCCACGGTCGGTCATGGCTTCGAGCATCGGCTCGAACAACTTGCCGAGTTGCGACTCCAGCGCCGGGTTTTTCAGATACAAACCAACGATTCCGCACATAAGCCTCACCTTGTTCGGGAGCGGCAAGCTTTTAGCTACAAGCTGCAAGCTAGAAACCAACCGCATAGACAGAGAAATCAAATACGCCGCAATCCAGCTTCTGCTTGCCGCTTGAAGCTTGAAACTTGCAGCTGCTCCACTAAAAAAACTCTATATAACGCTTCACTTCCCAGTCGCTCACGTGGCGGCTGTACTCCACCCATTCCATGCGTTTGAGGCGGATGAACTCACCAACGATCTCGTTGCCCAGCACCTCGGCGAACAAGGGGTCGGCTTCGAGTGCATCGCAGGCTTCCTTGAGTGACTGCGGCAGGGTCTTGATGCCCCGTGCGGCGATTTCTTCCAGGCTCAATGTGTAAAGGTTCTCGTTGCAGACGTGATCGATTTCCAGTTGCCGGTCGATGCCGTCCAGCCCTGCGGCGATGATCGCGGCGCTGACCAGATACGGGTTGCAACCGGCGTCCGGCAGGCGAAACTCCAGACGGCCATAGGGCACGCGCACCATCGCCGAACGGTTGTTGGCGCCGAAGGCAATGAAGGCCGGGGCCCAGGTGGCCCCCGACAGCGAATTGCCGACCACCAGGCGTTTGTAGGAGTTGACCGTGGGTGCCGCGAAGGCACACAGCGCGGGGCCGTGAGCCAGCAGGCCAGCCGCAAAGTGATAGGCCATTTTCGACAGGCCCATGCCGCTGGGGTCGCTGGCGTCGTGGAACAGGTTCTTGCTGCTGGCACTGGCGATCGACAGGTGAAAGTGCATGCCATTGCCGGCACGCTTGGGATCAGGTTTGGGCATGAACGAGCAGATCATGCCCATGTCGTTGGCGATCTCCCCGGCGGCCATGCGGAAGAAAGTGAAGCGGTCCGCCGATTCCATGGCCTCGCTGTAGGTGTAATTGATCTCGAACTGGCCGTTGGCATCTTCATGATCGATCTGATAGATGTCGAAGCCCACCGGCTGTAGCGCCTCGGTCAAGCGCTCGAGAAACTCACGCGAACGCGACAGCCCCTTGTAGTCATAGCAAGGCTTGTCGAGGTTATCGCTGGCATCGACCATTTGCAGGCTGCCCGCAGCATCGCGCTTGAACAGGCTGAACTCGGGCTCCAGCCCGGTATTGAGGGTCCAGCCACGCTGGCTGAGGCGTTCGACCTGCTGCTGCAACACATAACGGCTGTCATAGGGCCACGGCTTGCCATCCACATGACCGATGCACACCACCCGCCCATACCCCGGCTGCCAAGGCACCGGGGTCAGCGACGACAGGTCGCCCCTGGCCATGAAGTCCGGGCCGTGGGGTTCCATGCCCATGCCGCAGATAGCGAAACCGGCGAACCCGGCACCGTCCTCTGCAACCATTTCCAGGCCCGTCACAGGAACCGACTTGGTCTTGGCCGAACCATGAATATCCACGAACTGAGCCAGCACGTACTTGATGCCGTGCTGTTCGATCAGGCGCTGTGTTTCGGGTGGCAACATGGGACGTGTCTCCTGGCATGGCAAAACGTTTCAGGGAAGGAGCGTTGTTTCACTACCTGCCGAGAATATATTCTGAACAGGAAAGTTACTTTCCCTTTAGGAATGCAAAGCGCTTGCCAGTTTGGTATGCCAGCAAATCGAAGAGACGTGGAAGGGGCAATTCAGCTGTTTCTATGGGAAACTCGTTTTCCCTCCGGGAATAATCTGCAACTGAAGCACGCGATGACAGCGGCGAAATGCACATTCCCAGTGCGAAATAAAAATTATTGAACGGAAACTGTGCGCAGCCGATGAATATGCCGACCGAACCGCATCCCAAATTGAAGCTTGAGCAGTACCTGGGTATTCAGATCAAACGCCAGCGCCAGGCTCAAGAGCTGAAGCTTGCCGACGTAGCGCGCATTGCCGGTATCAGCCAAGGCATGCTGAGCAAGATCGAGAATGCACAGGTGTCGACCAGCCTCGACAATCTCAGCCGTCTTTGCGACGTGCTGGGCATGCCCATGTCCAAGCTGTTCAGCCAGTACGATCAGCAAGGCAGCAGTGCACTGCTGGTGAAAGCCGATGAAGGGCTTGAGGTGGTGAGGCGCGGCACCGAGAAAGGCCACACCTATCACTTGCTCAACCATACCCGTGGGCCGAAGAAGAGTTTCGAGGCGTACATGGTGACGATGGACGATGCCAGCGAGGAGTTTCCGACCTTCTCACACCCCGGCACCGAGTTTCTCCACCTGCTCGAAGGTGAACTGATCTACCGCCACGGCAATCAGCTGTATCCGATGCAGGCCGGTGACAGCCTGACCTTCGACGGCGACATTCCCCACGGACCCGAGCAACTGGTGCAGGTGCCGATCAAGCTACTGTCGATCATGAACTATGGTGCGCAGGGCGATTGAGGCCAGACCGGCAGCGGCGCGCCTGCTGGCGCGCCGTGCCTACGGTGGTTACAGGTATTTCAACCAGCTGATATCGCGACGACGCGCCTTCAGCGCAGCGAACCAGCGCACCGCTGGAAACAGCAGCACCGCCAGTACCACCGAGGTCAGCCAGACGCCCCACATGTGGTCGAAACCGAAGTACTTGCCCTGATTGGTTCCCCAGATCGCTACGGCAATCAGGTACAGAATCTTCAGGACGTACAAGTGCAGCAGGTAGAAAAACATCGGTGCCGAGCCGAGCACTACCAATGGCCGCAACCAGCTTTTTTCCTGACTGCGTTCGAAGGCGATGAGAATCAGCAGACCGATCCCCAGCGTCAGACTGATGAACAGCAACGACGGTGGGTATTTGGTGATGTTGAAGAAGCTCATGACCGTTTGCACACCGGTCTCGCCAACGCTCCACGGTTTTTCACCGTAGCCGTTGATCATGCGCAGGACCACAAAGCCCGACAGCGCTCCCCCACCCCACATCCACAGGTTTGCACGTCGTTTCGCAGCATCGTAGCTGCCGGCAAACCAGGGGCCTGCGGCGTAGCCCAGCGCGATAATGCCGATCCACGGCAATAACGGGTAAGAGGTACGGAAACGCAGGTTATCGGACACTTCGATCCAGCCCCGATCATGCAGAATCGCCCACGGGATGTGCATGGCCGACTCGACGCCGAAGTGCAGTGAGTCCAGCAGGTTATGCCCGGCAATGATCACCACGCCAATGACCACCAGCGCCCAGCGCGGCAGATACACCATCAGCGACAGCGCAACCATGCTCAGGCCGATGGCCCAGATCACTTGCAGGTAGATGATGGTCGGCGGGAACTGGAAGGTCCAGGCGAAGCTCACCAAGGTGAACTCCAGGGCAATCAGGAACAGCCCGCGCTTGAGCAGAAACGCCGACACGTCAGTCTTGCCCTGATATTTCTCGCCATACAGGTACGCCGAAAGCCCGGTCAGCAGAACGAACAGCGGCGCACATAAATGCGCCAGTGTGCGGCTGAAAAATAGGGCGGGTTCGGTGCTTGCGACCTCCATCGGGTCGAGGACCTGGCGGTGCAGGAAGAAGGTTTCCCGCACGTGGTCCAGCAGCATGAAGAGAATGATCAGCCCGCGCAGAGCATCAATAGAGCGCAGCCGTGATGCTGGCGCGCGGGTTGGTTGAACAACTGCTGTCATGAAAAATCCAGATCCGTAGCCGGAAGTGCAATGAGTCGATTGTGTTCTGTGTCAGAACTCGTTCTGAAGTGCCTTGTAGCCGCGCACCAGGTCAATGTTGGTGTGCGCCACGTCTTCGGAAAATTCCGAGGCCGAAATGCTCACCGGCGGGAATTGCGAAAGATCAGTATTAGGCCCGATCCGGGTGGTGGACGGCACGTAAAAATTCTCCGGCAAATCGCGACCGTCGACCACCGAGTTGTGTCTGACCACACTGCCGTTGCCGACCTGACAGTTGAACAGCACGCTGTTGAAGCCGATGAACACGCGATCTCCGACCATGCAAGGTCCGTGCACGATGGAGCGGTGGGCAATCGAGGTGAACTCGCCGATGGTCACCGCAGCACCCGATTTGGAGTGAATCACCACGCCATCCTGAATATTGGAATTGGCACCGATGACAATCGGCTCCATGTCCCCTGTAGCGTCGACTTCGTCGGCGCGGATCACGGCATAAGGGCCGACAAACACGTTGTCCTTGATGATCACCTTGCCGCAGATGATCGCGGTTTTATCGATGTAGGCGGATTCGGCGATGACCGGCAGATGGCCGGAAGGATTTTTACGGATCACGGTATGAAGCCTCAGGACAGGTAGTTGGAAGTCTGGGCGGCCGCATCGTGCGGATGCAGGCTTTCGAAGTGACGCACACTGACGCTGGAGGCTGCATAGCGGCCTTCCAGCGCTTGCTGGACCTTGCGTGCGGCGTCTTCGACGTACATCAGGTTCTGGCCGTTGAGCCGGGCGAATGCCTGCTCGTCGGCACGTTTGACGGCGGTTTGCACCGGGGTGCCCAACGCCTGCTCGACCGCGTCGATCAGCGTCATCAGGCCCAGTTCGGTCGCCTGCTCGGCCACCCGCACCTGAACGGTAGCCACGCTGCGCTGGCTGTGCGGCGTGGCGAACGAGGCGTTCTCGCGCAGCCAGGTCGCAACCTGCATCGGGTCGACAAACGACTGCCTGCCAAAGCGTGCCGTAAAAGCGCCTTCCAGCAATTGTCGAGACAGTGCAGCCGAGCACGGGCAAGTAGACGAATAAGTGATGTCGGCTGAAACGTCGAGGCACAAACGGCCAGCGTGCCAAGTGGCGTCAAGCTTCACCGGGTAGGATTTCCAGCCGCTGAGCCCTTCGGTAATCAACGCCGGGCGACGGCACAGCAGATTGAAGCTCAGGGTGAGCCGGGCGCGGCTGGAATGGCAGTCCAGGTGGCTTTCAACCATGGCTTCCATCAGCGCAGACAACGTATCGGGGCTCAGTATCTGGTGCTCGGCAAACCTGTCGAGGAGCCGGTAGAGCCGCGACATATGGATACCCTTGACACTCGGATCGGCCAGATCGACTTGCAGATCGACATGCGCATGGACCGGGTGCCGGACGCCCGCTTCGGCCAGCCTGACAGGCACTTCGACGCCCTGCATGCCGACCCAGTCAAGTGAAACCAGGGCCGAGGAAACTTCCGTCAGGGCAACGTCTGGGAGGGGGTTGTTCATGTGCGTCAGTCGTCTCTTTGGCAAACCTCGCCTAAGGGCGAGGCCTGATGTTGGCGGTTCACGGCTATACAGCGTGCAGCCGTAAATTCGTTATACTATAACATCATGCTTACGAACTTCATCAACCAAACGCTCCCAGCCCGTTACCGCGCACCGCCGACGCCATCTGCGTGTCAGGTCTTTGCCAGTTCCTCGATCAGAAAATCCCTGAAGGCCGCAACCGCTGCGGGCAAGTTGCGCCCGGCCATGCTTTGCAGTTCGATACGGCGCGCCTTCATGCCTTCGTCGCTGATCGGCAGCGACTTGAGCTGTTTTTCGTGGGCGCGCTTGTCCAGCGTCATCTCGCTGGACAGGCTGATACCGCCCTCCTCACGCACGAACCGCAACAGCGCGCCAATGTAATTGCTGGTCAGCACCGGATCGAACAGCAGGCCCTGCACCCCGCAGCAGATGTCGAACAACTGGCGCAAGGTCGTATCGGTATTGGTCAGGGCGATGGCATAGGGTTGCAGCTCGGCCAGCGAGACTTCTGTGCGTGAGGCCAGCGGATGGTTATGACTGACCACCGCGCAGATCGCGCCGCTGTGAATGTGCTCGACCTTGATTTCGTTCTGCGGTGTCAGGCTGAAGGTCAGACACAGGTCCGCATCCCCGGAGCGCACCCGCTCTGTGGCCTGGGCCGGCGCGCAGACTTCCATCGAGAAATGGATGCCCTGATACAGCCGCCGGAACCGCGCAATGCACCGTGGCAGGAAATCCAGGGCAAAGCCCTCCGAGCAGGCAATTCGCACATGCCCACGCTGCAAGCCTTGCAGCTCGGTGATTTCCAGCACCACCTGCTCGGCTTCCAGTTGTGATTTGCGCGCATAGGCTGCCAGACGGATACCCGCCTCGCTGAGCATCATGCCGCGTGCCTGGCGCTCGAACAGCACGGCATCCAGCTCGCGCTCCAGCTTGCTGATCTGCCGACTGACTGCCGAGGACGCGACATTCAGCCGGATCGACGCCTCGCTGATTGACCCGCAACGCGCCACTTCGAGGAAGTAGCGCAACGCAGTGGACTGTACGCCGTAGAGTTGCATTGCGGCTCCTGCGTTGCCTTTTCGGCAATGAAAGGTTCGAAATATTGTGCTTGTGGCATTGATACGCTTTGCCTAGAGTCATGTCGAGGCGCAACATCAAAACAACCCAATCAAAAGAACACTGCAGCCTCGCTTCTCCCCTCTTCTCGCATTTGCGACCCCACTGCCCTTTGATACATCCACTTTGCCTATTGGAGACGACGGCATGGGAATCAAGGGTTTCGCTCGCAGCATCGCGCTATTGAGCCTGTTCAGCAGTTTTTCCGCCTTGGCTGGCAAGGCCGACGACACACTGGTCTACGCCTCCGACAGCGAACCGGAGAACATCAGCCCCTATCACAACGACCTGCGCGAGGGCGTGATTCTCGGTCGCCTGATCTGGGACAACCTGGTCTATCGCAACCCCGACAACGGCGAGTACCAACCCATGCTCGCCACCAGCTGGAAGCAGGTCGACGACACCACCATCGATTTCCAGCTGCGCGAGGGCGTGAAGTTTCACAACGGCGATCCGTTTACCGCAGATGACGTGGTATTCACCCTCAATTACGTGGTATCGCCCGAATCCAAGGTGGTCACCGTACAAAACGTCGACTGGATCAAGAGTGCCGAAAAACTGAGTGACTACAGCGTGCGCCTGCACCTGAAAAAGCCTTTCCCGCCTGCGCTGGAATACCTTTCCAACGCTGTGCCGATGTTCCCGAAAAAGTATTTCGAAGAGGTCGGGATGGCAGGCTTCAGCCGTAAACCAATTGGCACGGGGCCTTACAAGGTGACGGCCATTGCTACCGGTGAAGGCGTGAAGATGGACAAGAACCCGGATTACTTTCAGGGCAGCCCACAGGGCCAGCCGAAGATCGCTCACATCAATTTTCGCGTGATTGCCGATGCTGAAACACGTCTGGCCGAGCTGATGACCGGTGGCATCGACTGGACCTGGCGCGTAGCGCCGGATCAGGCCGAAAACCTCAAAGCCATGCCCAACCTGGTGGTCACCAGCGGCGCGACCATGCGTATCGGCTTTCTGATTCTGGATGCGCGCGGCACCTCCAGCGCCGACTCGCCAATGAAGCACCTGAAAGTACGCCAGGCAATCAACTATGCGATCAACCGTGACGGTCTGGCCTCGCAACTGGTCGGTGGCGAAAGCAAACCATTGCAGGTCGCCTGCTACCCCGGTCAGTTCGGTTGCGACACCACGGCAGCCACGGTCTACAACTATGACCCGGCCAAGGCCAAGGCGCTGCTTGCCGAAGCGGGTTACCCGAACGGCTTTGAAACCGAAATATTCGCCTACCGCGACCGCGACTACGTTGAAGCCATCATCGGCAACCTGCGTGCAGTCGGCATCAACGCCAAGCTGCGCTACCTCAAGTACGCAGCCCTGCGTGACCAGCAGCGTGGCGGCAAGGTGCCAATGTCTTTTCAGGCCTGGGGTTCGTTCTCGATTCTCGATACCTCGGCCTCGGCCGGCACCTGGTTCAAGGGCAACCCGGACGACAACATCAAGGACCCGCAAGTCCAGGGCTGGCTGCAGACCGCCGACAATGCACTGGACCCGCAGGTGCGCAAGGACAATTACCGCAAGGCGTTGCAGCGCATCAGCGAGCAGGCCTACTGGGCGCCGCTGTTCAACTACTCGATGAACTACGCCTACGTCTCGGACCTGAACTTCAAGCCGTATCCGGACGAGCTGCCGCGCTTCGTGCTGTCGAGCTGGAAATAGGCCGTTGGTGAAGTCAATTGGCGAGACCGGCTGTGAGGTGCGTGATGCGCCTTGCAGCATCGGCAGCCAGCCCGTCATTCCCTGAACACAAGGTCACTTGCCATGTTCGGATTTCTCTTGCGCCGCCTGGGCATTGCCCTGTGCGTAGCGATCACCGTGTCGGTGATCAGCTTTTCCCTGCTGCACCTGTCCGGCGACCTGGCCACCGCCATCGGCGGGCCGGAAGCCAGCAGCGAGCAGATCGAACAGATCCGTGTGCAATACGGCCTCAACAAACCATTGGTTACGCAGTATTTCGAATGGTTGGCCGACGTGGTACGCCTGGATCTGGGTGACTCGTTCTTCTTTCAGGAATCGGTCTACAACCTGATCGCCTCGCGCCTGTCGATCACCCTCGGGCTGGGGGCAATGGCCCTGAGCATTGCGCTGCTGATTGCCATTCCGTTGGGCGTGCTGGCCGCCGTGAAGCGCGACACATGGATTGATCGCCTGGCGCTGAGCATCGCGGTACTGGGTCAGGCGATGCCGAGTTTCTGGTTCGCACTGATGCTGATCGTGGTGTTCTCGGTCACCCTGAAATGGCTGCCGGTATCGGGCAACTCGACTTGGGCGCACTTCGTCATGCCCGCCATCGCGCTGGGTTATTACGCCACACCGGCGATCATGCGCCTGACCCGCGCCGGCATGCTCGACGTGCTCAATTCCGATTACATCCGCACCGCGCGTGCCAAGGGCCTGCGCCCCGCCACCGTGCTGTTCAAGCATGCGTTGCGCAACGCGTTGATCCCGGTGGTGGCGCTCGCCGCCGTGGAGTTCGGTTTCATGCTTGGCGGCTCGGTGGTCATTGAAACGGTCTTCTCGCTGCAAGGCATCGGCCAACTGGCCTGGGATGCGATTGCCCGCGACGACTTTCCGGTGGTGCAGGCGGTCGTGCTGTTGATCGCGGTGATCTACATCGTCCTCACCCTGCTGGCCGACGTGCTCAACGCATTGCTCGACCCGCGCATTCGCGTGAAATAGGAGGCCCCATGAGCACAACCACCTCATCGCCGCTGCTGATCAACGATTACCAGCCACCGGCGCGCAGTGTCTGGCGCACGTTGCGCAGCAGCTTCGCGCACCGCGGCTTCGCCATCGGCGCGGTACTGCTGTTGATCATTCTGTTCGGCGCACTGTTCGCCCCCTGGCTGGCCCCCTACGACCCTTACACGCAGGATGTGATGCTGCGCATGAAACCACCGGTATGGATGGCCAACGGCACCTGGGACTATGTGCTGGGCACCGACAAACTGGGCCGCGATTACTTGTCACGCCTGCTGTACGGCGCACGCATCTCGCTATTCATCGGTTTCTCGGCGGCGCTCATCTCTGGCGTCATCGGCACCATCATGGGCCTGCTGGCCGGCTACTTCGGCGGCAAGACCGACGCTGTGATCAGCTACCTGATCACCACGCGCCTGGCAATGCCAGTGGTGATGATCGCACTGGCCTCCGCATCGCTGATCGGTGGCTCGCTGAAAGTGGTGATCGTGCTGCTTGGCTGCCTGCTCTGGGACCGCTTTGCCGTGGTGGTGCGCGCTGCCGTGCAGCAGATTCGCGACGCCGAATACGTGGCCTCGGCCCAGGCGCTGGGCTGTTCGACGCTGCGCATTCTGGCCAGCGAAATTCTGCCTAATCTGGTCGGCGCACTGATCGTTGTCGCTACCCTGGAAATGGCTCACGCGATCCTCCTCGAGTCGGCACTGTCGTTTCTCGGGGTCGGCGTGCAGCCACCGATTCCGTCCTGGGGCCTGATGATCGCCGAGGGCAAACCGTACATGTTCTTTTCCCCTTGGGTTATCGCGATTCCCGGCGTCGCCCTGATGGTGCTGGTGCTGGGCATCAATCTGGTCGGTGACGGCCTGCGCGACCTGATCCTGCCCGACGGGCGCAACTGACAGAGGAGATACGCACATGGCCCTGTTAAAGGTTGAAAACCTGCGTGTCGAGATTCCTCTCGGCCAAGACACGCTCCACGCAGTGCGCGGCCTGGACTTTCAAGTCGAGCGCGGCGAAATGCTGTGCATCGTCGGCGAGTCCGGCTGCGGCAAATCCCTGACCTCGCTGGCGCTGATGGACCTGCTACCGCGCAAGGCCCGGCGTACCGCAACGACGCTGAGCCTGGACGGCATCGATATGCTGACCCAGAGCGAACGGCAGATGTGCGACCTGCGTGGCAACCGTCTGGCGATGATTTTCCAGGAGCCCATGACCTCGCTGAACCCGGCCTACAGCATTGGCGATCAGCTCAGCGAAGTGCTCACCCGACACCGCAAGGTATCGCGCAAGGAAGCGCTGCAACGTGCGGCGCAAATGCTTGAAAAAGTCGGGATCAGCAACGCTGGCGAGCGCCTGCGTCAGTACCCGCATCAATTGTCGGGCGGCCTGCGCCAGCGGGTAATCATCGCCATGGCCCTGATGTGCGAACCGGACGTGATCATCGCCGACGAGCCGACCACTGCGCTGGACGTGACCATTCAGGCACAGATCCTGCGCCTGATCCGCGACATCCAGAAGGAGCTGGGGCTGGCCGTGATCTTCATTACCCACGACCTGGGGCTGGTGGCGCGTATTGCCGACCGGGTCGCGGTGATGTACGCCGGGCAGATCGTCGAAACCGCCCCGGCCGTCGAGTTGTTCGAGAACCCGCAACATCCTTACACCCGTGGCCTGCTGGCGAGCATACCGATCCCAGGACGCACTCAGCCAGGCCAGCCGCTGGGGTCGATTCCGGGGCTGGTGCCCAGCCTGGTGGGCGAGCAACACGGCTGCGCATTTCGCAATCGCTGCCCGCAAGCAATCGCAGCGTGTGCTGATGATGTCCCTCAGGTTCACAGCCACGACCACATGACCCGCTGCCTGTTTGCTTCAACGGGCGTAGAAACTGTATTGCACCGTGAGGGCATGACGTCATGAACAATCAGGCCCTTAACACGAGTGTCAAAAAAGACATTGCTCTGGAGCTGTGCGACATCCGTCGCGAATTCAGCATCAGCCGTGGATTCTTCAAACCCAATGCCACTTTGAAAGCCGTCGACGGAGTGTCACTGCGCTTGATGCGCGGCGAAACCCTCGGGCTGGTCGGCGAATCGGGATGCGGCAAGAGCACCCTGGCCAAGATGCTGCTGGGCCTGCTCGCGCCCAGCAGCGGCGATGTACTGGTCAACGGCAAACACCTCGCCGGAACCGACCGCAAGGAGATGGCACGGCGCATCCAGCCGATCTTTCAGGACCCTTACTCGTCGCTCAACCCGCGCAAGACCCTGCGCGAAATCGTCACTCTGCCGCTGGTCGTGCATGGCATTGGCACCCCGGCCGAACGTTGCCAGCGTGCCGAGGCGATGATGGACGTGGTCGGTCTGCCCAAGCGCGTGATCGACAGTTACCCGAGCCAGCTTTCCGGTGGCCAGCGCCAGCGGGTAGCGATTGCGAGGGCCCTGGTGATGCGCCCGGATGTATTGATCTGCGACGAGCCGACTTCGGCGCTGGACGTTTCAGTGCAGGCACAGATTCTTAATCTGCTACAGGACCTGAAACAGGAATTCGGCCTGACGTACCTGCTGATCAGCCACAACCTGGCCGTTATCGAACACCTCGCCGACCGCGTCGCGGTGATGTACCTGGGGCGGATTGTCGAAGAGCGCAGCCGCGAATCGCTGTTCGCCAGACCCGGTCATCCCTACACCAAGGCGTTGCTGGACTCGGTACTGACCCCTGATCCGCATCTGGGCATTCCCGATCTGGGTTTGCACGGGGCCTTCCCCAACCCCATGTCGCCGCCGTCCGGCTGCGCCTTTCACCCGCGCTGCCCGGCCTGCATGGCGGTGTGCAAGGAGAAGTCTCCGGTGATTGGCCGCATGGAAGGCGGAACCGTGCGCTGCCACTTGCGCGACACCTCGAAAACCCTGGAGCTGATGCCCTCATGAGTAGCCGTTCGCACGCCATCGAAAACGTCACTGAACAGTTCGACAACGGCGCATTTTTCGCCCTGCTTGGCGAAAGCGTCGCCTATCCGACCCAGAGCCAGGAGGCCGAGAGCCTGCCGGAGCTTTATCGCTATCTGCACGAGTTCATCACACCGCATGTCGAGCGTCTGGGTTTCAGCGTCGCGGTGCACGACAACCCGGTCGCCGGGCGTGGCCCCCTTATGATCGCGACCCGTATCGAAGACCCGGCCCTGCCGACCCTGCTCAGTTATGGTCATGGCGATGTGGTTCGCGGTTATGACGCGCAGTGGCAACCGGGCTTGTCGCCGTGGCAGGTCATCGAACGTGGCGAACGCTGGTACGGACGTGGCACTGCGGACAACAAGGGCCAGCACCTGATCAACCTGACCGCTCTGGAGCAGACCCTCAAGGCACGCGACGGCAAGCTGGGTTTCAACGTCAAACTGCTGCTGGAAATGGGCGAAGAAGACGGCTCGCCGGGCCTTAGCGCGTTCTGCCAGGCCCACGCAGAAGCACTCGCCGCGGATATTTTCATCGCCTCCGACGGCCCACGCCTGGCAGCGGCGCGCCCTACCCTGTTTCTTGGCTCGCGCGGCGTGTTCAATTTCGAACTGACGGTGAACCTGCGTGAAGGCGCGCACCATTCCGGCAACTGGGGCGGGCTGCTGGCCAACCCTGGCATCATTCTGGCCAACGCAATTGCCAGCATGGTCGATGCGCACGGCCGGGTGAACGTCGCGGGGCTCATGCCCACCGCCATTCCCGAAGCGGTCAAAACTGCGCTGGCGGATATCGAGGTCGGCGGCGGCCCCGGCGACCCGGACATCGACGCTGACTGGGGCGAGCCGGCGCTGTCGCTCAGCGAAAAAGTCTTCGGTTGGAACACCCTCGACGTTCTCGCTTTCAAGACCGGCAACCCGGACGCCCCGGTACACGCCATTCCCGGTAAAGCGCACGCGTTATGCCACATTCGCTTTGTGGTCGACAGCGATTACAACGCGTTCATTCCCGCCGTGCGTGCGCACCTGGATGCGCACGGTTTCACCCAGGTCGAAGTCCGTCAGACGCGCATGGACGTGATGCATGCCACGCGCCTGTCACCCGACAGCCCGTGGGTCGGTTGGGCACTGGAATCGCTGGCCGCCACCACCGGCAAGAAGCCGGCACTGCTGCCCAACCTGGGCGGCTCGCTGCCCAATGACGTGTTCGCTGAAGTGCTGGGCCTGCCGACTGTCTGGGTGCCACACTCGTATCCAGCGTGCTCGCAACATGCCCCCGACGAGCATTTGCTGGCACCGGTGGTAAAAGAAAGTCTGCAAATCATGGCCGGACTGTTCTGGGACCTGGGAACGGACGGCACACGGCTGACCCGCGAGCATCGGGCACAGGAGCTGAGTGAATGAATGAGGCACAACGGCAGGCCAGCGACTGGCTGAACGGGCAGTACGAGGCGATGGAGGCGCTGTTGCAGAGCCTGGTCGATACCGACTCCAACAGTTACGACAAGGCCGGAGTCGATGCGGTCGGCGAACTGCTCGCCGCGCAATTGCAGGCCGACGGGATCAGCGTCGAACGTATCCCGGTTGAGGGTTTCGGCGATGTGCTGCTGGCTGAGTTGCCCGGCGGACCCGGCAAGCCGGTGCTGCTGCTCGGCCATCGCGACACGGTATTTCCCAAAGGCACCACGTCCGCTCGCGGTTATACCAAAGATGCTGAACTGGCCTATGGCCCTGGCGTGGCCGACATGAAAGGCGGACTGGTGCTGAACTGCTTTGCGCTGAAAGCGTTGAAGCGCATCGGCCCGCTGCCATTTCCGGTACAGATCCTCTATACCGGCGACGAAGAAATCGGCTCCGCCAGCGCTCGTGTTCACATCGAAGAGTACGCACGCCAGGCTCGCGCGGTGCTCAACCCGGAACCGGGACGCGCCAGCGGCAATGTGGTCAGTGCCCGCAAAGGCGGCGCCACGCTGATCATTGAAGTCAGCGGCCGTGCGGCGCATTCCGGGGTCAATCACACCGACGGTGCCAGCGCGATTGAGGCGCTGGCGCACAAGGTGATCAAGCTGCATGCGTTGACCGACTATGCAGCGGGCATTACCACCAACGTCGGCTTGATCTCGGGCGGCACCTCCAGCAACACCGTTGCACCCAGCGCCACGGCGAAGCTCGATGTGCGCTTTGTCGAACTGCGCCAATGGGATGAAATTCTCGCCGCCGTCCAGACCATCGTCGCCGAAGAGGAGCTGCCCGGCACATCGGCCAGACTGCTGGAAGCCACGACCTTCCTGCCCATGGAAGCCCGGCACAGCACTGAACTGCTGAGTATCTATCAGGGGCTTGCGCAGGAACTGGGTTTCAGCGTGGAAGGTGAGTTCACCGGCGGCTGCGCCGACTCTGGCTTCACCGCCAGCCTGGGCATCCCCACGCTATGCGGCCTCGGCCCGGTCGGCGGCAAGGTACACACCGACCGTGAGTATCTGGAGCTTGATACCCTGGTGCCCAGAGGCCAGGCGCTGGTGGCAACGATACTGGCGCTGGGGGATGTTTGAAGAGACTGCCCACGTGCTGTGCCCGACCTGGAAAAAGAGGCGCGACGCAGATGTGTGACGCAGAGCGTCACGAAATGCATTCCCACGCGGTGAACGATTACATTCGGGAGAACACTCCATGCAAAACCCATCCGGGCTGCTCGGCAAATCCGCCACCGAACTGCGTGCGCTGATCGGCAACAAACAGATCTCGCCAGTGGAATTGCTCGACGCCTGCATCGAGCGGATTGAAACCCTCAATCCGAAAATCAATGCGTTCGCCGCCACCTGTTTCAAGCGCGCCCGCGACGAAGCACTGCTGGCCGAACATGCAGTCCTGCAAGGCAAACCGCTGGGGCTGCTGCATGGTCTGCCAATCGGCATCAAGGACCTGGAAGAAACCGCCGGAGTACTCACCACTTACGGCTCACAACTGTTCCGCGACAACATTCCAGCGCAGGACAACCTGTTCGTCGCGCGCCTGCGTGCTGCCGGGGCAATCGTCGTCGGCAAGACCAATGTCCCGGAGCTCGGTGCCGGAGCCAACACCCGCAACGTCGTCTGGGGCGCGACCGGCAACCCGTTCAATCCGGAACTCAACGCAGGCGGTTCCTCGGGCGGTTCAGCCGCCGCATTGGCTGTAGACATGGTGCCGCTGTGCAGCGGTTCAGATACCGGTGGTTCGTTGCGCATTCCCGCAGCACTGTGCGGCATCGTCGGCCTGCGACCTTCACCCGGCTTGGTACCGAGCGAACGCAAAAAACTCGGCTGGACGCCGATTTCCGTTGTTGGCCCGATGGGTCGCAATGTCGCCGACACGCTGTTGCAACTGCGCGCCAGCGCCGGGCTGGGGCAGTCCGATCCGTTGAGTTATGCCATTGCCGATGACGCGTTTGCAACACGCACCGTCGACCTCAGCCAACTGCGGGTCGGCTATAGCGAAGACTTCGGCGCGTGCGCAGTCGATGACACAATCCGTGCCGTCTTCCGGGAAAAAATCAACGCACTGAAGCCGCTCTTCAAATCCTGCGAAGCCATCGACCTGAACCTGGGCAGCGCCCATCGCACCTTCGATGTGCTGCGTGCCGAAGCCTTCGTTGCCGGGTTGCAGGACGCCCATGACCGCGACCCCGATGCGCTGGGACCCAACACCCGCGCCAACTTTGAGATGGGTGCCGCCATGTCGCTGCAGGACTGCGTAAAGGCACATGGCGAGCAGAGCCGGCTCTTCCGCGGTTTCCAGAAGCAATTCGAACACTACGACCTGATCCTCGCGCCGACCACGCCAGTCTCGCCCTTCCCGTGGAGCGAACTGTACCTGCGCGAAGTCAACGGTGTGCCACTGGACAATTACTATCGCTGGCTGGCGCTGTGCTACACCATCACCCTGACCACCAACCCGGCACTGTCCCTGCCCTGCGGCACCGACCACAACGGCATGCCGTTCGGGCTACAGATGATCGGCGGGTTCCGCGGCGACGCAAAACTGCTCGCCTGCGCAGCGGCGCTCGAGCAGGCAACACTGAATGATCCACGCCTGTCACGTCCGCGTCCCGACCTGCAGAAACTGCTGGCCTCGGCGGTCGACCTGACGCATATCGTCACGCATCCACCGGTTTACGGCGGGTCGAGAACGGGCAAGCCGGAGATTGGTGCGATGTAGTTGGGGATGTGTGAAGGAGCAAGACCAATACCAGGCGTTCAAAAAACGTGCCGCACTTCACTTTTTAGCGATCAACCAAAAAAACTTTCAAACCACAGCGGTGAGGAAAAGCGCCGGGAATTCAATGCGTCACCTAGCTATCACAGTCGTGAACACCCAACTGCTATCTCATTGACATCATTGCGATCGTCGCACAAATGAGAAAAATGGCAGTATCTGAGATCGAATTGGCATGCCAGACGATCAGGCAAAGGTTACCTTTAGCGCAGGCTGTAGTCCGATGACTCAAGGATCGAGAATCGGAATTTACTCTTTTCAAGGACAGAGATGAATAAATGGATCTTTTAGCCAACGTCCCCAAATGGGAAGACATCGAGCGAACCCTCGATAACAAATTCAACCATCTGAATCAGTCTTTCGATCAAGGCTGGGAAAGCGCTTTGGATGGTTGGAACGGTTTCACTCGACGAGTCAGTAACGAGGCCACACTGGCCTTTGGCAGTATCGGCGGAAACCGCATTGAGTCGGTGAAGCTGGCGATGTCCAAGTCTTACCCAATCATCCAGCTGAATCTGATGCGCAAGTGGGCTTCCATAGACATTACGGAAATCCTTCCCGTCTTGCTGCAACTGGTAAAAGAGGTCGCCATGATCATGGGCGGCAGCGTAGCCGTAGGAACTCTTGTTGGTGGTGCGGCTGGATCGCTAGCATTCGGGGCGGGCGCTGTACCAGGGGCCATAGCAGGCAGCGGCATAGGCTTACAGGTCGGCAACCTAATTCTGCTGGGCATGGGGCTTTCAGCCATTGCCGAGTACTTTTATCAAGGGCTCCCTGCCTGTCTTGCAACTCTCTATGAAGGTATTGTGACTGCCTGGAATGCAGAGGAAGGTGTCAAACCGCCAGGGCTTGATCCCACAGGAGCCTCCGCGTGGCTGATTGATGAGCGTATAGATGCCGCCGCGCGGCAACTTGCCAGAGGTCAGGAGCAATTAGTCATGCTCCTACTGACTGCCATCGTTACCTACATCACACGAGGTCAGGTCAAGGCTGGGATCGTAGGCAGTCTGGACGGCATCGCCGCAAGAAGCGCGAAGCTTCAAGCAGACATGACCAATAAGCAAATTGCGGGTTGGTTGGCTCGAAATGAGCAGAGATTGCTGGCTCATCCTGAGTTGCAGAGGAGTGAGCCTTCACCGTTCCGGGGAGTAATGGACACCCAAGAGCCGCCAACTACACCCTCGCCATCTAATCGGCCAGATGCAAAAAAAGAATCCAACGACGTGGCAAATACCTCATCAAAACCAGAGTGGCTGCAGCGACTCGATGCAGGTAACGAGTTTAATAGAGTTCAATCAAAAAATTACCCCTACAATGAGGTCTACATACAGAGGCCTGACGGCAATGGCTATTACCGACTAGATTCATACAACCCAACAACTGGAGAAATCATATCACGTAAATTAACTCAATTTTCAAAAATATCTGAATCCACCGCCAAAAGCTATATAAATGAAGTAATATCAAAGTACCCGAGCGGCTCTACTATAGCGAATGTTCCATTCAGTGGCTCTTTGGCAGGACAAAAATTACAGGGCGCTTTGATACTGGAAGTTCCACCTCAAACAGGTATAATACCCCAAACTATTTTAGACTCTGCAGACAAAGCAGGAGTTTTAATAAGAGATATCAACGGAAAGGTGTATTGATGAGTCCTTCTATTTTTTATTGCAAGTCCTGGTTCCGCCTCAAGCATCGTGCAATCGACCCTATTGACGAGGCTACCTCCAACGCTTTGCATTTGGCTAAAAAGCCTTATACAGCGTTGATAGGCTCAGACTCTAAACCAGCTTGTTTCGTAGAAATGATTTTAGACAAGAACATGGTGGGCGTTGGATTTCTGGATGACCATCAGCGCGAATACCTTACCTATCAGTTTCAATGCCTGGATTCAGAAACGCTTTTCCTCACGATGGCAACCCATCGTGAATTTGATGACGCTGGGAAAATCTCAGTTGGAACCAGCTACATCTTCAAAGAAAGCGGCGAGCTTTTGATTCGTCGGGAGCAGCTAAACCCACATAAGCTTGAGGAAGCCAAATCGCATTTCGAGCCTAAAGACAATTACGAAAAAATCCCCGAGTTCGGCGATTACTCAAACGTAACCAAAGTCAACAGATGAGCGTGGAAAGCCTCTAGCAAATACTGAACTATTTGAATTTTCAGGAGCAGATACAGGAGGTGGAACTAGATTTAACTGCGCGAATACTCACGAGTAATGAAATGACTAATTTGACAGCATTTGATCTTGGAAACCTTATGAAGACAAATGAGGATGTAGCAGCATTCGGAACACCTGCCGACGCGGTGGCCGACGAGTGGATTATTAAGGCAGAACAGCGTTTAGGTCACCCATTGCCTGACTCCTACAAATGGTTTTTACGAAATTATGCGGGAGGAGAAGTAGGCACCGAGGAAATTTACAGCATCTACGGCATGGACTTCGATGACATAAATGGTGGAGATATTGTCTTCCAACATATTAACGGACTCAAAAACAAGTCGACAACTCCAGAAAAAGTAGTCATCAGCAAAACGGACTTGGGCGAAGTTTTCTTCTTCAACTATGACATCTACAAAGATAATGAATGTCAAATCTTCTTGCGAATACCTTCAGGAACAGCGATCCACTATGCAGAAAATTTTTATGAGTATCTTGCCAAAAGAATAATAGCCAACGCCTAGACATATAGCCAAACTGCGGCCTAACAACACTCTACCAACAAGGCCGCTCCGCCCCCTATTAGATAGATTCGCACCAGACATCAACAATAATCAAAGATTGAAGCCAGCTCCCAATAATAAAAAGCCGGACATCATGATGAAAAAAGAACAATACGCCAACTTGAGCCGATTACTAGGCTGCTATTTTCATCAGGACTGGACGGAAGAGTTCTTGGACAGCAATCATGTGTTTGAAGAGATCGTAAAATGTGAACCCTTGAGCTGTTTGCGAGATAGCGTAAAAGAAATTGAGCATCTGTTAAGCCAGCCCATGACGGAAACAGACTACAGCGAAATAATGACAACCACATTGGGGTGCTATTTCGAGCCCAGCAGTGAACACACTCATTATTCGGATTGGCTATCCAAAATGGCCATTTACTTCAAAAGCCAACAATAGCATCCATCTGTCCGCGAGACATTGAGCGTGTGACATAACAAATCGAGGGGCAAAATCTGCCCCTCAACGTTGAAGCACGTTACTTGGGCAACGCGTAGGCAATCACGTAATCGCCACGATCCGGCGATTGGCGGGCGCCGCCGGCGGTGAGCAGGATGTACTGCTTGCCGGTTTTGGGCGACACGTAGGTCATCGGGCCGGACTGGCTGCCTACGGGCAGACGGGCCTTCCAGATTTCGTTGCCGTTGCCGCTGTCGAAGGCGCGCAGGTAGAAATCCTGAGTACCGGCGAAGAACAGCAGGCCCGACTGTGTGGACAACGAAGCGCCCAGCGTCGGCATGCCGATCGGAATCGGCAGGCCCATGCGGATGCCCATCGGGCCTGTGTCTTTCACGGTACCGACCGGAACCTGCCACATCAGTTTTTTGGTTTTCAAGTCAATCGCCGACATGGTGCCGAACGGCGGTGCCTGGCACGGAATGCCGACGGCAGACAGGAAGCGCTGGCGCATGGCACCGAACGGTGTGCCGGTCTGCGGCACGACGCCCATTTCGATACCGCTGGCACCGGCGGCGATCTTGTCGCGCGGGATCATGTAGTTGGCCAGGCCCAGACGCATGTCATTGACGAACATATAGTTGTTGGTCGGGTCGACCGAGACACTGCCCCAGTTCATGCCGCCCAGCGAGCCGGGGAACTGCAACGCAGGGTCCAGGCCTGGCGGCGTGTAGACACCCTCGTGACGCATGCCTTTGAAAGCGATGCGGCACATCAACTGGTCGAACGCCGTGGCACCCCACATGTCGGACTCTTTGAGGGTCTGGTTGCCAATCGACGGCATGTCCACCGAGAACGGCTGGGTCGGCGAATAGCGCTCGCCCGGCACATTACCCTGCGGCACAGGGCGTTCTTCGACACGCGAGATCGGCACGCCGGTTTCGCGGTTGAGCAGGAAAATCTCGCCCTGCTTGGTGACTTGCGCCAATGCTGGCTGCGTACCGCCCTTGCCGTCCGGGATGTCATACAGCAACGGTTGCGCCGGAATGTCGAAGTCCCACAGATCGTGGTGGGTCATCTGGAAGTTCCAGCGCACCTGACCGGTCTTTACGTCCACCGCAACGACTGACGAAGACCATTTGTCGTCCTGCTCGGTACGCGTCCCGCCGAAGAAATCGGGTGTGGCGTTACCGGTCGGCAGGTAGATCAGGCCGAGCTTGTCATCGTAGGACATGGCCGACCAGACGTTCGGCGTGCCACGCGTGTAGGTTTCGCCTGCTGGCGGACGCTTGTTGGTATTCGGGTTACCCGGATCCCATGCCCAGACCAGCTCGCCGCTGTGTACGTCGAAAGCACGCACTACGCCTGGAGGTTCGCCGGTGGAGAAGTTGTCGGCAACCCGACCGCCCACCACAACCACATTGCCCGCCACCAGCGGTGTCGAGGTCTGCTGGTAGTAGCCTTCCTTGACTTCGCCCATGTCGGTTTTCAGATCGACTACGCCTTGATTACCAAAGTCCTTGCAGGTCTCGCCGGTCCTGGCGTCGAGTGCGATCAGGCGAGCGTCGCCAGTCGGCAGAAACACGCGTGTGGCGCATGCGGCGGCTGGCTGGGCAGGTACGTCGGCTGCGGGTGCGGCGAAGTAACCCAGGCCGCGGCAGCGCTGCCAGTTGGGCGCACTGCCCTGCGGGTCGAACTTCCAGCGCTGGGTGCCGGTGTCAGCATCCAGTGCGAACACTTTGCCGTAGGCGGTGCAGGTGTAGACCGTATCGCCGACCTGCAGCGGGGTGTTCTGGTCTTCTGCGCCGGCACCTGTGCTCTGCGGAATGTCGCCGGTGTGGAAGGTCCAGGCAACCTGAAGCTGGTCGACGTTGCTCTTGTTGATCTGATCCAGAGCCGCGAACCGGTTACCTGCCGGGGTGTTGCCCCAGTGTGCCCAGTCCTTCTGCTCGGCACCCGGTGCCACCGGGACAATAGCCGGCACGCTGCTGGCGCTGACCACATGGCTCGGAACGAACATGTAACCGATGGTCGCCACAACACCGATAGCCAGCATGCCGGCCAGACCATAGGCACCGCGGCCTGCCTGAGCACCCGAAGCGCGAACCAGTGTCGGGTAGATCAGCGCAATCACCAGGCCGATCACGGCAAAGGTCAATAGGCGGGAAACCAGCGGCCAATAGTGCAGGCCTGCATCCCAGATAGCCCAGACGGCGGTCAGTATCAGGGCGATGCCATACAACACGGCACCTTTGGGTTTGCGCACGGCGATCAGCGCACCACTGACCAGCATCGCCAGCCCCATCAGCAGGAAGAACCAGCTGCCGCCCAATGTCACCAGGTAGCCGCCGCCACCTGCCAGACCGAGCCCGATCAGGGCGATCAGTACTCCCAGCCCGAGCAGCAGCAACCTGCCGCCAGTTCCTGTGTCTTGCTTGTTTGTCATTTTTCAAACCTGTCGGATTTTTACAGCCGAACAGAATGTACCAAACGGTTCATAATGACAAATTGTCGCAGCCTGCCAAGCGTCTGGAACAGGCGTTTGCGGGCGATCAGCGCACAGTTTTTGCGTTTATGCGCACGCCTGTAGCGACATACCGTCCCGACCGATCAGTACATCCCCTGGCAGTCCTTGCGGCTGCCCCATCAACCACGCATCCAGCGTGTGGCCGATGTGCGTCAATACCGCCTTGCCCGGTCGCAACTGGTCGACGGTTTGCAGCGCCAGGGTCAGGTCATTGTGATTACGTGGCGGCTGAAGCTGTGGAGGCATCGAGCAGTCGAGCACCAGCAGATTCAGCGGTGCACGTTGCAGATACTCGCGGGTGTCATCAGGCAAGCCGACGGTGTCGGTCAGGTAGGCAAAACGTTGCCCGTCGCCTTCGAACATGTAGCCGAACGTGGGCTTGGAGTGGGTCAGCGGCAGCGCCGTGACCTGCAGTGCGCCCAAGGCTCTGGTTTCGAAGGCTGCAAACGGCTGGCTGAAATCGAGAATGCCGGGGTGCTTGTAGAGGTCGGCCAGGCCTTCCGGATCCGCCGGGCCGTGGACCGGAATCACCAGCCCCTGCCCCCAGCGCAGATGCAACAGACCCTGGGCATGGTCGGCATGGTAATGCGTCTGCAGGATGCCACTCAGGCTGCGCGGCGGGAAACGGTCGGTAAGGTCGGTCAGGCCGCTGTCGATCAACCAGCGCTGATCGGCGCATTCAATCAGCGCACTGCACGGCAAGCGCCGCAGGTCCTGATTCGCCCGCGCCGCCGAGCAGCCCGGGCACTGGCAACCGTAGACCGGCACCTGTCGTGCATCACCGGTGCCCAGCAGGGTCAGGCGCATGCGTCACGTCGCTCCATCAAGCCGATAAGCGTGGCGACGGTCTGTTGCAGATCGCCCGAATTATCCAGCGGGAAGACCTGCGGATTGTTCGCCAGTAAATCCCCGGCAAAGCGCGAGTTGCGCGCTAGGCGCTCCTCGATTTCCGCAAGGGTTTCCCTGTTGCGCGCCAACAGCCGTTGGCGCAGCACGTCCTGGTTGACGGTCAGCAGCACCGCCAGCAGCGTCGGGTAACGTATTTGCGCCTTCTGCAGATGCGCCCGGGAGCCGTTGATCAACACGTCGTGCCCCTCCAGCAGCCACTGATCGATCTCGATGGGGATGCCGTAGTGCAAGCCATTCGCCTGCCAGCTCAAGGCAAACGCGCCACGCTCGCGCATCTGCTCGAACTGTTCGACCGTCACCGCCTGTGCCGCCTCACCCACCGCTTCGGCAGAACGGGTGATCACCCGCCGTACAACCCGGCAGTTGCGTTGTGCCAGCGTTTCACGGGCTGCATCCAGCAGGCTGTCCTTGCCTGAACCGGACGGCCCGATGAGATAGATCAACCTGCCAACCATCAAAACACCCTCTTGCCTTGTCGCCAGACCTTGTCGATCACCGGCAGGCCTGCATGATTGCGCGCCTGGATCAGATCAGCGCGCAGACCGATGCGAATCTCGCCACGATCCGCCAGCCCTGCCGCAACAGCGGGCGTGCGGCTGACCATATTGATCGCGTGCGGCAGCTCGCAGTCGTTGTCCTGTTCGGCCAGCATGAACGCGGCCTGCAACAGGCTGGCCGGGTAGTAATCGCTGGACAGAATGTCCAGCAGCCCGTGTCGGGCCAGCGATGCTGCCGCCACGTTACCGGAGTGCGAGCCACCGCGCACGATGTTCGGTGCGCCCATCAGCACGCTCATGCCCAGTTGCCGACAGCCGCGGGCCGCTTCGAGAGTGGTAGGGAATTCGGCAATGTTCATGCCGAAACCTGCTGATTCCTCGACATGCGCCATGGTTGCGTCGTCGTGGCTCGCAATCGACAGGCCACGCGCCAGGCACAGCTCGACAATCGCGCGCCGGTAGCGGTCGGCGTACTCGGTGGAGTTGGCGACCTGTTCGACGATGAAGCGATCCATTTCCTCATGATTCATGTGGTACTTGCCCATGTAGTACTCGCGGTACTTGGACTCCAGGGCAAACTGACGCTGGCCAGGCGCGTGGTCCATCACCGAAACCAGTTGCACCAGCGGCTGGTCCACCAGGTCACGAAACACGCTCAGGGTATCCGGATGACTGACCTCGCAACGCAGGTGCAACAGGTGCTCGGCGCGGGTCAGGCCCGCTGCGTTGGCGTCGGCAATCGCCTGAAGCATCGCGGGCAGTTGCTGCATGCGCTTGCCCTTGGGGTTGATGTCGCCAATCGACAGCGCATCGAACACCGTGGTAATACCGGCCGCGACGATTTGCGCATCATGGCTGATTACCGCTGACATCGACGGCCAGTCGACACCCGGCCGCGGTGACAGGTGCTTCTCCAGGTTGTCGGTGTGCAATTCCACCAGCCCAGGCAGCAGATAATCACCCTGCATGTCCTGAGCCTGGCTCAGTTGGCTACGCCCGCTCTGAACCTCGGCAATCAGGCCGTCACGGACCACAACTGTGCCGGCGAACACCTGCTCGGCAGTCACCACATGGGCGTTACTGAAGATCTGTTCGTTCAGCATTGCAGCAACTCCTTGGCGGTGAGGTCCACCGGGCTCATGTCGAGTTGACGATTGGCGACTGCATCGCGGGCGTCGCGGTCATGAAAAATACCGATCAGTGCGGCACCGGCCTGTTTGGCCTCGTCGACCAGCTCCAGCACCACCTGACGGTTGGCGTCGTCCAGCGAAGCCGTCGGTTCGTCGAGCAATAAAACCGGCCACGGCACCATGAATGCCCGGGCGATGTTGATACGCTGCTGTTCACCACCGGAAAAGGTGCTGGGAGCCAGTGGCCAAAGGCGCTGGGGAATATTCAGCCGGTTCAGCAGCAGTTGCGCGCGCTCCTGAGCCTGTTCGCGCGACCATCCGCGTGCGAGTGCCGGCTCCATCACTACATCCAGGCTGGAGACACGCGGAATGACGCGCAAGAACTGGCTGACATAGCCGAGCGTTTTGCGCCGCACCTCAAGCACCTGGCGCGGGGTTGCCCCGACCAGTTCGGTCCACTCGCCTTCGTGCTGTACGCGGATGCTGCCAGCGGCAGGCAGGTAGTTGCCGTACAAAGTGCGCAACAATGTGCTTTTGCCCGCGCCGGACTGCCCGCTGAGAACCAGGCATTCGCCAGCGCGCACCGAAAAATTGAGCCCGCGCAGCACGTTGAGGACCACGCCATTGTGCTGATGCAGGGTGAAGGTTTTCGACAGATCGCGGACCTCGATCAACGTCGTCATCGGATTCACCTCTTGTCTGTGAACGGTGTCTGATCGGGTTGTCTGGTTCATGGCTGCAATACCGAGGACACCAGCAGTTGTGAATACGGATGCTGCGGGTCATCGAGAATCTGATCGGTCAGGCCGCTCTCGACCACTTCCGAGCGACGCATGACCATCAGCCGGTCAGCCAGCAACCGCGCGACCGCCAGGTCGTGAGTGACGATGACCACCGCCAGGTCCAGCTCCCGAACCAGGCCACGCAACAGATCGAGCAACCGCGCCTGCACCGACACATCCAGCCCACCGGTGGGTTCGTCCATGAACACCAATCTGGGACTGGACACCAGGTTGCGGGCGATCTGCAGGCGTTGCTGCATGCCGCCGGAAAACGTGCGCGGCAGATCATCAATGCGCAGCGGGTCGATCTCGACCTGGCTCAGCCAGTCCACCGCCGCACTGCGCAATTGCTGATAATTGCGCACGCCCTGGGCCATCAGACGCTCGCCGATATTGGCTCCGGCAGAGACGCCCATGCGCAGGCCATCACGCGGGTTCTGCTCGACAAAGCCCCACTCTGTACGTAACAAGGTGCGACGTTGCGCCTCACTGGAACTGTACAAATCAAACCAGTTGCCATCCTTGCTTCGATAATCGATGTTGCCGCGATCCGGCGGGCAACGTCCGCTCAACAGCGACAGCAGCGTAGATTTACCCGAGCCGGACTCGCCGACGATGCCCAGCACTTCGCCGGGATAAAGGTCAAAACTGACGTCCTGACAGCCCTTCTGTACCCCGTACAAACGGGTCAGGCCGCGCACCTTGAGCAGTGGTTGCGCAGGTTCGGGCTGGCGGTCGCCCGCCGGGTTCAATGAGAGAGCACTGATCATCGGGCGTTCTCCTGCTGTTTGACGCGTTGGGCGCAGTAATCAGTGTCGGAGCAGACAAAGCTCTGCGTCCCGGCGTCGTCAAGAATCAGCTCGTCGAGAAAGGACTCATGGCTGCCGCAGATTGCGCAGCACTGCTCCCAGCGCTGTACTTCAAACGGGTGATCTTCAAAATCCAGACTTACCACCTGGGTAAACGGCGGCACGGCGTACAGACGCTTTTCCCGTCCAGCACCAAACAGCATCAGCGCAGGGCTCATGTGCAGCTTGGGGTTGTCGAATTTGGGAATCGGCGACGGGTCCATCACGTAGCGCTCATCGACCATCACCGGGTAGGCGTAACTGGTCGCGATGTGGCCGAAGGTAGCGATGTCTTCGTAGAGCTTGACGTGCATGACGCCGTAATCATCCAGCGCGTGCATGGTGCGGGTCTCGGTTTCCGAAGGCTCGATGAAACGCAGCGGCTCGGGAATCGGCACCTGATAGACCATGATCTGATCGGCGTGCAACGGTGTTTCCGGAATGCGGTGACGGGTCTGGATGACAGTCGCCTCGGGGGTGCGCTCAGTGGTGGCGATGCCTGCCGTACGGGCAAAAAAGCGCCGAATCGAGACGGCATTGGTGGTGTCGTCAGCGCCCTGATCGATGACCTTAAGCACGTCATCGGCCCCCAGGATTGCAGCGGTCAGTTGCATCCCGCCGGTGCCCCAGCCATAAGGCAGCGGCATCTCGCGCCCGCCGAACGGCACCTGATAACCGGGAATCGCCACCGCCTTGAGCAAGGCACGGCGAATCATGCGTTTGGTCTGCTCGTCCAGATACGCGAAGTTGTAGGCGTCATCCCGTGCGGGCCTTTGCTCTGCGGTGTTCATGGGTGCATTAGTCATTGGTCGCTCTCCGGTTGCGGTGCGGACTTGCGCAGCTTGCGGATCAACTCCAGCTCGGACTGGAAGTCCACGTAATGCGGCAGCTTGAGGTGCGAGACAAAACCGGCCGCCTCGACGTTGTCGCAATGCGCCAGCACGAATTCCTCCTGCTGGGCCGGCGAGCGGACTTCTTCGTTGAATTCCCCGGCGCGCAACGAGCGGTCCACCAGTGCCATGCCCATTGCCTTTCGCTCTGCGTTGCCGAATGCCAGACCGTAGCCACGGGTGAACTGCGCAGGTTCGCTGGCCGAGCCGACGAACTGGTTGACCATCTCGCATTCAGTCACTTCGATGTCGCCGATCACAATCGGAAAACCCAGTTCTTCAGGCTCTATCCAGACCTCTACTTCGCCGATGCGGATTTCTCCGGCGAACGGATGGTTGCGACCGTAACCGCGCTGGGTCGAATAACCCAGCGCCAGCAGGAAACCCTCGTCGCCACGGGCCAGCGCCTGCAAACGCTGGGCACGACTGGACGGATACTCCAACGGCTCGCGAGTGATGTCCGCAACGCTCTCGCCATCGTCCACTTCAGGTTTGATCAACCCTTCTTTGGCCAGCAACCCCAGCACTCGCGGACAGGGTTGCAGCGTTGCGTCCGGTGCCACGTCCGGGCCAGGGTGCTCGCCTTCGGCCAGCAAGGTGAAATCCAGCAAGCGGTGGGTGTAGTCAAATGTCGGGCCCAGCAATTGCCCGCCGGGCACGTCCTTGAACGTGGCGGACAAACGCCGGTTGAGCTGCATGTTCGAGGTGTCGATGGGCACGCTGGCGCAAAAACGCGTGAGCGTCGTGCGGTACGCGCGCAGCAGAAAGATCGCTTCGATCAAATCCCCCGCCGATTGCTTGATCGCCAGTGCGGCCAGCTGCGGGTCGTACAGCGAACCCTCGCTCATGACTCGCGCAACCGCCAATGGCAACTGCTGGCGGATCTGCTCGACATCGAGCTCGGCAATGCTTGTATCGCCACGGCGCTTGTTGGCCAGCAGGCGGTGGGCGTTATCGATGGCCTGTTCGCCACCTTTCACGGCGACGTACATCAGGCACACTCCTGCACGCGGGTGCTGCGTGGCAAGCCGAGCATCTGGTTGCCCGACACAAAGAACACGTCCAGCCCGCAGGGGAAGACATTACATGCTTCACGCTCGGTCCAGAACGCCTCGTCCAGCGGCAAGGCCACAGAATTTTGCTGCTCGATGCCGGGACCGCTCCAGGCAAGGGCCGGTCCGCCTTGCAGGCCTGGCAGCTGAATCAGCAAGGTGCAGGACTGATCAGGGTAACGGTCGTTGCCGGTATCAAAACCTCGCAGTTCACCGACAGTCGACGCATCAAGCAACGCGAAGCGGGCAGCACTCCGGTCAGTGACAATCGGGCTGCCGCAATGAAAGGCAATGTTCGCGCGAATCGCCGGGGTATCAAATGCAGGGGCGAGCCAGAGCGGAGTGTCCAGGTCCAGCAGCGCCAGGCACAAGGCATGAGTTGCGCTGTCCAGGCCCTGCAAGGCAGGCGGCTGATGCCTGGTGGGCAGGGTCTGAATCACACCCGGACCGGACAAGGCCTTGAGCGCTACGCGAAAACTGCGCTGGGCATCCAGCACCGGATCGGTGAAGGCAGGTTGCAGAAGGACGGCATTCATCAGTCTTCTCCTCGGACCAGGGTAAAGAATTCCACTTTGGTTGCAGCGGCTTCGGCGTCCTTGCGTGCCCGACGCTCGGCTTGCGCACGTGCCAGTGGCTCGATCAGCTCGGACAGCCACCAGGCCTGTTGCGCGCCTTGCAAATGGGCGTCGGCCAGAGCCGCCAGTTCGGCATGGCGCTTGTCGCGTCCGGCCAGATAGCTGTAACCCGTGCGGCCATCGGCCAGACGGACCACGCAGCGGGTAACGCTCATCTCGCCAAGGTTGAACGCCGAACCGGTGCCGCCCATGCGGCCACGCACCAGGGTCATGCCGATTTCCGGGGCGCGGATCATCTGGTAATCGGTGTCACGCAACGCCGCTTCGTGACGCTGTAATTGTTCGCGGCTCGGCTCATCGACAAGGGCGCGCGCCAGTACGCCCATCCAGTGCTGCCGTGCGGCCGTTTCAGGGGTTGCTTGCATGGAACACCTCGATGTCAGTCAGTCGTTGGGGTAACGGCGATCTGATTGAACGCCACCTGATACTGGAAGCGGTCGCAGCGGCTGACCGAGCGAGAAAGCTCCACCGGCTGCCCCGATCGGTCACACGAAACCGTCAACACCGTCAGCGCCGGCATGTGCCGGGGCATCAGCAGCAGCCCGGCCTCTTCACGGGACGGCAGGCGGGCTCCGATCAGGCTCTGCGCACGGCTCAGCGGCAACTCGCGCTCAGCCAGATACTGGCGAACCGAACCACCCTGATACTCAGCCAGCACATCGCTGTAGCGGGCGCTGTAGCGGTGGCAGATCAGGCTTACAGGCTGGCCATCCAGCTTGCGCAACGTCTGCATTTCGATCAGCGGCGCATGCTCGGCCAGCCCCAGATGCAGCGCATCTTCGTGACTGGCGAGGCATTCGCGGCGCAACAGCAGAATCGCTTCCACGCCGATGCCTTGTGCCGACAGCGACTGGCTGTAGGCGCTGTCGGCCTGCATCGGGTAGATCAACGGACGTTCCAGCACTTGCGTGCCCTTGCCCTGGCGTCGCAGCACACTGCCCTCACGGACCAGTTCATCGACCGCTCGGCGGATCGTATGGCGGTTGACGCAGAAGCGTTCGGCCAACTGAAACTCGGCAGGCAGATAATCGCCGGGCCGATACGAAACCAGCTCATCGCGCAGGGTTTCAGCCAGTTCGAGGTACATCGGCTCAGCTTGTCTAGACAACTGCATGATTAAAAAAAGTGTTCATTGAACACCCCTCTTCTGTCAGATGAATTGCTTGCGCAGGCGCTGCGACATGATGTCGATGACGCTTACCACAACGATGATCACCAGCAGCACGGCGCTGGTCTGGACGAACGCAAAGGCGCGAATGTTTTCCCAGAGGATAACCCCGATGCCCCCTGCGCCGACCATCCCGACCACGGTTGCCGAGCGCACATTGGATTCGAACCGGTATAGAGCATAGGAGATCCACAGCGGCATGACCTGCGGAATGACCCCGTAGATGACTTCCTGCAAGGCGCTGGCACCGGTGGCGCGCACCCCTTCGACCGGTCCGGGCTCTATGGCTTCGACAGCTTCGGCGAACAGTTTGGCGAGGACCCCGGTGGTGCTGATCCACAGTGCCAGCACCCCGGCGAACGGCCCCAGCCCGACGGCGACCACAAACAGCATCGCGAACACCATCTCGTTGATCGAACGAAAAGCGTCCATGCAGCGCCGCAGCGGCAGATGAATCCACCACGGCGTGATGTTCTCGGCGCACAGGATGCCCAACGGTATCGAGCAGACAATCGCCAGCGCCGTACCCCACAGGGCGATCTGGATAGTCACCAGCATTTCCTTGAGGTAACTGCGCCACTCACGGAAGTCCGGAGGGAAGAAATCGGCGGCGAATGTGGCCATGTTCGACGAGTCGCGAACCAGTGCCATCGGGTTCATTTCTGCGCCCTGCCAGGCCCAGGCCAGTGCAGCGAGCAACAGGCCCCAGCCCAGATAACGGGACCAGTTGGCTTTGCCTGCAACCTGGGCGTAGGCAACGTGAGTGGTCATGACGAACTCCTGATCGTGAACGGCTGGCTCAACCTGCGGAGCTGCCTGCGGTTTTCTGGTTCAGCTCAGTGATACGCTCCTGCAACTTGCTCAGGCTGGCATCGATATCCTTGAGACGGGCAGTTTTCTCCTGGGCGTCCAGCGTGGTGCTGGCAGCCACTTCGGTGCGCTGCTTGAACAGTTCGAGCTGGCGGATGGGCAGCAATTGGTCATCGCTGGACTTGAGAAACTTGCCCATCTGCATGTTCTTCAGGACGGTTTTCTCTTCATCGGTATTGCCATAACTGGTGAAGAACTCAAGAATCTTTGCCTTGTCCTTGTCCGACAGCGCCTTGCTCCAGACAATCGGGTCGGCCGGGATCAGCGGCGATTTCCAGATCACCTTGAGTTGCTCGACCTTGTCGGGTTGGGTCACAGCCAGGCGATCCCAGCTTTCGGTATTGAAGGTCGCAACGTCCAGCTGCCCCTTGGCAACACTCAGGGCGTTGACTTCATGACTGGAGTTCAAGGTGCGCTTGAAGGCAGTGGACGCATCGACGTGGTTTTTCGCAAACACGTAATAACCTGGCACCAGATAGCCCGAGGTGGAGTTCGGGTCGCCGTTGCCGAAGGTCAGGCTCTTGGCATTCTTGAGCATGTCTTCGACGCTATTGATCGGGCTGTCCTTGCGCACGATCAGCAGGCTCCAGTAACCCGCGTCACCGTTGGCGGCGGAGGTCTGGGCAAAGATCTCGCCGTTGGAGCGGTCCACCGCTTCCATCGCCGCCTTGTTGCCCAGCCAGGCCACGTCCACCTTGTTGAAGCGCATGCCCTGAATAAGGCCGGCGTAGTCCGAAGCGAAGGTGGCATTGACCTTGAGACCGGTCTTGCGGCTCATGTCATCGAGGAACGGCTGCCAGATACTTTTCAGGTTTTGCGAAGACTCGGTGGACATGATGCCGAAATTGATGGCTTTTTCTTCTGCGGCCTGGACGGTGCCCAACGCGCAGGCGGTCAGCAAGGCGGCAGAGGCGAGAAGACGACCGATACGCTTGAACATGCAGGCTCTCCTGATAAATGGGGTGATGTTGAAAAGCTTCAGACTTTGGCCAGTTCCAGACGTGGTTTCTGCCGAACGCGACGGCTTCGTTCGGTGATCATCAGGCTCGCGTCCGCGTCTGCACCGTAGAGGTCATTGAGGAACTGTTTGCTGAGATCCTGCGCCAGGCCATCAAAATGTATCCGCCCGCCCTTGAGGGCCACGGCACGCGGGCAATAGCGCACCGCGTAATCCACCTGATGCAGGGTGACGACGACGGTCTTGCCGTCGCTGCGATTGATGTCGGCAAGAATTTCCATGACCCTGCGGGCCGATTCGGGGTCCAGCGAGGCAATCGGTTCGTCGGCCAGGATCACTTCGGCGCGCTGGGTCAAGGCGCGAGCAATCGCCACTCGTTGCTGCTGGCCCCCAGACAGGGTCGAAGCCCGCTGAGCGGCAAGATCTGCCAGCCCTACCCTGTCCAGCGCGGCCATCGCACGCTGTTTTTCCTCGCGATTGAACAGCGCCAGACTGCCGCGCCAGCGCGGCATGCGGCCCAGGCAACCAAGCAGGACGTTGTCCAGCACACTGAGGCGATTGACCAGATTGAATTGCTGGAAGATGTAGCCGATATCGGCGCGCAGGCGTCGCACCTGGCTGTTGAGACGACCGGACGACTGAACCTCGCGACCCAGCACCTGGACCTGACCACCATTGCTGCGATCACAGCACGCCAGACCGGCTAGATGGCGCAGCAAGGTTGACTTGCCAGAGCCGGAAGCGCCAATCAGCGCAACCATTTCACCGGGTTGTATAGACAACGCAAGGTCAACCAACGCACTTTTGTGCGAGAAGGTCTTGTTCAGGCCTTGTACATGAATGGCATCGTTCATGAGGCTTCTCGGTCTGCGCACGACCCGGGACAGGTCGTATTCGGTTGTCAACCAAACTGGACCTGTGTTGTTGCAGCCTCATGAACCGTGAGTGAAGAGCTGATAACAGTTTGTCGCAGAAGGTGTTGCAGCTCAGATCTTTGAAGCAGAGCGCGCAGACGTACGGCTTGCCTACGCGCTCGAGTTATACACGCACCTATGAGATGACTATCGTAACAATGCTCCGCGTGGTAACGATCATCATCATAGTGGACAGCTGCCGGATCAGATCCGGAAGCTGCCGACCAGTTGCTGCAAGCGGGCCGCCTGCTCTTCCAGCGAGTTGCAGGCGTCCAGGGTCTGACGCAGGTTGTCGACGCCCAGCTGGTTGAGGGTGTTGATATGGGTGATGTCGACATTGATCGACTCCACCACCGAGGTCTGCTCTTCCGTTGCAGCGGCCACCGACTGGTTCATGCCGTTGATCTCTTCGATGCGTCGGGTCACGCTGCTCAGGCGTTCGCCGGCGAGGTTGGCGATGCCTACGCTGTCCTCGCTCTGACGCTGGCTTTCAGTCATGTTGACCACTGCCTCACGAGCGCCGACCTGCAGCTCTTCAATCATCTTCTGCACTTGTTGCGCCGAATCCTGGGTGCGGTGCGCAAGGTTACGCACCTCGTCAGCCACCACGGCAAACCCGCGGCCTGCTTCACCGGCACGCGCCGCTTCGATGGCCGCGTTGAGCGCCAGCAGGTTGGTCTGCTGGGAAATGCTGGTGATCACTTCGAGAATCTGCCCGATGTTGGCGGTCTTGCCATTCAGGCTTTCGATGTTCACGCACGACTCGCTGATCTTGCCGGACAACTCGTTCATGGCCTTGATGGTCTGCTGCACCACACCTTGGCCGTCGCTGGCCAGGCCGCTGGCATCGCTGGACTGTTGCGAGGTGCGTGCCGCATTCTGGGCGATTTCCTGGGCGGCGGCACCCAATTCGTTGATCGCCGCTGCCACGCTTTCAGTGCGGTTGGCCTGCTGGTCGGAGTTGTCCATCGACGCGTTGGAGACCTTGACCACTTGTGTGGCAACCTCGCCCAATCGCGCGGCAGTCGAGGCCACTTCGCGGATCGAGGTATGGATACGTTCGACAAAATGGTTGAAGGACTCAGCCAGTGCGCCGAATTCGTCTTGCGATGTGATGGCCAGACGCTTGGTCAGATCGCCCTCGCCATCGGCAATATCACGCATCGCTCGGCCCATCTGATGCAAGGGTTGCATCAGCACCCGGATCAACAAGCCCAGCAGCAGGATGATCACCATCACCACAACCACCATCGCGGTGATGGCCGAGGTACGGAACTCGGTCAACATGGCGTAGGCGGAATCCTGCTCCAGTACCAGCGCCACGTACCAGTTGGCCGTCGAGACACCTTGAACGGGCGTGAAGGAAATGATCTCCGGCTTTTTACCGGAGTCGATTTCCGTTACACCAGTGGCAATTTTCGGCGTATTGACCGGGTACGCTTCATTGATGTTCTTGAGCACCAGCTTGCTGTCCGGATGCACCAGAATCTTGCCGTCGGCACTGACCAGAAACGCGTAACCATGGCCATCAAAGTTCAGCGAGTTGATGATCTTGGTGACGTTGTCCAGAGCGATATCAGCACCGGCCACACCCACGAACTGATTCTGAAACTTGACCGGTGTGGCCATGGTCATGACCAGCTTGCCGGAAGATGCCGCTATGTAGGGTTCGGTCACAATGGTGCCGGGCGCATTCTGTGCCGCCTTGTACCAGCCACGCGCACGCGGATCGTAGTCAGCAGGGCGATTGGCCGACGGCACCGAGAACATCACGCCATCGGTGCTGCCAAAGTAGCTCAACTGAAAACTTTCGCTGTAGGCAGGCAGGCCGATGGCGCGCTGCAACTGTGGCAGCTCCTTGCCATCCGCGGCGATTTGCTGCGACATCGATTGCAGCAATTGCATGCGGCTTTCCAGCCAGGTCTGGATGTTCTGCGTGGTGAGCGTACCCAGTTGTTGCAGCTCGGACCTGACGCTGGATTTGAGCGACTGACGTTGTCGATAGTCATTGATGACAATGAACACACTGAACGCCACGACCACAATCAATGCGGCGGCGAGAAGAATTTTTTTGCTGAAACCCAGACTTTTCATACGGTTACTTCCACGGCAAAAAACCAATAAGGACGATCTCTGAATCGCCAATCAAACTTCACAACAGTGCCGTCTATTTCACGTTACAACCTACAGGCCCTTCAGCAACCGGAGTCGATACACAAACGCCTGCGGTGTCGATCATCAGGCAGGTTCGAGCACCGAAACCTTACAGAGACGCTTGTATCGCCATATCGGCCGAGATGGACGAGTCCTTGATTATTTTTTTCCAAGCATGCTGAGACCTGTCTCCCACAATCGACGGTGAAACGTGCAGAGCCGGAAAAACTGGCTATGGTGAACTCATCCCCGCCGTGCAGAGGATGGTCTTGCCATGCTGAGTATCGAAAAACTTTTTGACGATTTGCACAGTCTCCCGAGCATTCCCAAAGTGGCTCAGGACCTGATTCTGCAATTTGACAACCCTTCCTCGAACCTGGAAAGCATTGCCCGAAACATCGAGAAAGACCCAGTGATTGCTGCCAAGGTGCTGCGCCTTGCCAACTCGGCGCGGTTTCGCGGCTCGCGAGAATCTTCCAGTATCGAAGACGCGGCCATGCGCCTGGGTTTCAACACCCTGCGCACCCTGGTAATGGCCTCGGCAGTGACCGGCGCGTTCAAAGCCGGGCCGAGTTTTGACCTCAAAGGGTTCTGGCTCAAAAGCTTTCAGGTTGCAGGGATCTGCCGAATGCTGGCGAAACAAACGGGCGTCGACCCTGAAATCGCCTTTACCTGCGGGGTCATGCATAACATCGGCGAACTGCTGATCCAGACCGGCGCGCCCGACGTTGCAGAGCGCCTGAACAACGCAGCCAAGGCCGGTACGCCGGGGCGTGCAGCCAACGAAACCCTGCAACTGGGTTTCAGCTACCCGGAAGTAGGCGCAGAACTGGCCAGTCGCTGGCATCTGCCAGAGCTGATCAAACAGGCTATCGCCTATCAGGCCACACCGCTGAAGGCTCCGGCCGACGCACCGCTGCCAAAGATCGTCGCTCAGGCCATCACCATCTCCGATGCACTGGAAGCCCACGGCGGCGCAACTGCGCAAGCGCAGCTGGCCTGCGGCGGGCCATTGATGGAAGGAGTCGATCTGGACGCACTGTTTGCCGGGCTGCCAGCGGTGCTTGAAGCCGACAAGGCGTTCTCCGACCTGTTGAGCTAAGCCGGCCACTCTCCACGGCTGCAAGAGCGGCCATGGCGTGAGTGCTTCACCCCATGGTCCTCCTCATTTATCTGTATATCCATACAGATAAAACTTGCCCGTAGCGTATTCAACGTTCATCCTTGCAGCCCTTGCACCGGTAATCGACGACGGTAGTCATGCGGCTGTTTCTTTGCGAAAAACCCTCCCAGGCCAAAGACATTGCGGCTGCGCTCGGCGCGACCCGGCGTGGCGACGGCTGCTGGGTGGGTGCCAATGCCACCGTAACCTGGTGCATCGGCCACTTGCTGGAAACCGCCCCGCCCGACGCCTACGATGCGCGTTACAAACGCTGGGTGCTGGAAGACCTGCCCATCATTCCGGAAAAGTGGAAGATGCTCGTCAAGCCGAGAACTGCCAGCCAGTTCAAGGCAGTCAAGCGATTGCTGGGCGAAGCTCAAGAGCTGGTGATTGCCACTGACGCCGACCGCGAAGGCGAGATGATCGCCCGCGAGCTGGTCGAACACTGTCGCTATCGCGGGCCGATTCAGCGTTTGTGGCTGTCGGCACTCGATGACGCCTCCATCCGCAAGGCGCTGGCAGCGCTCAAACCCGGTGCCGATACGTTCAGCCTGTATCACTCGGCGCTGGGTCGATCCCGTGCCGACTGGCTGATCGGCATGAACATGAGCCGCCTGTTCACCCTGCTGGGTCGCCAGTCGGGTTATCAGGGCGTATTGCCAGTCGGACGAGTACAAACCCCGACCCTGCGGCTGGTGGTGGACCGTGATCGCAGCATCGCCAACTTCGTACCGGCACCCTACTGGGCCATCGACGTCAGGCTGTTGCACGACAACCAGGCTTTTATCGCCCAATGGCGCGCACCGTCCGACGCCTGCGACGATCAGGACCGCTGCCTGAATCAACCGCTGGCGCAACAGGCTGCCCAAGCGATGCGCAGTGCGGCCAGCGCACGGCTGGTCAAGCTGCGCACCGAGCGGATTCGCGAAGTTGCCCCACTGCCTTTCGATCTGGGCACCCTGCAGGAAATCTGCTCGAAAAAGCTCGGGCTCGGGGCGCAGGAAACCCTTGATATAGCTCAGTCGCTGTATGAAACCCACAAGGTCATCACGTACCCGCGCAGCGATTGCGGTTACCTGCCGAACAGTCAGCATGGCGAAGCCGCGGGTATCATCGCAGCGCTGTGCAAGGCAGACGCGACGCTGGCCAGCCTGTCGCCGCACCTTGACCCGCAACGCCGGTCGCGGGCCTGGAATGACGGCAAAGTGACAGCCCACCACGGCATCATTCCCACTGCTGCCGTGCGCGGCGTCGAGCGTCTGACCGGCAAGCCGCGAGCGGTGTACACCCTGATCAGGGCGCGCTATCTGGCGCAGTTCCTGCCCAACCACGAATACGACCGTACCCAGGCCGACTTCGACTGCGCAGGCCATGCGCTGCGGGCGGTCGGCAAACAAATTGTCGAGCCAGGCTGGAAACGTGCCATGCCCGAGGCACTGGCACCGGCCAAGGGTCGCGAAGCGCCTGCGCCGCAGCCGTTGCCGGCATTGTTTCAAGGCTGCGAGTGCGCCGTCGCTGAGGTCATCCTCAAGGACCTCTGGACCCAACCGCCCAAACCGTTCACCGAAGGCGATCTGATCAAGGCGATGAAAAACGTCGCCAAACTGGTGGAAGACCCACTGCTCAAGCAAAAGCTCAAGGACACGACCGGCATCGGTACCGAAGCCACCCGCGCCGGGATCATTCAAGGCCTGCTGGATCGTGGCTATCTGACCAAACTGGGCAAGGCACTCTGCGCAGCGCCCGCAGCGTTCAGCCTGATAGACGCCGTTCCCCGCGCCATCGCCGACCCCGGCACTACAGCGATCTGGGAGCAGGCACTGGACATGGTACAAAGCGGCGAAATGAGCCTTGAAGAGTTCGTCGCCAAACAGGCAGCGTGGATGAGCAAACAGGTCAGCCGTTGCGTCGGCATGCGCATGAGCATCAGCGGCCCGGCCAGCCCGGCAGGCGTTGCGCCGCCCTGGAAGAAAAAACGCAAAACCGCGAAGCGCAGCGCTGCTACGCCCTCTGCTGCAACGGGCACTACGACGAAAAAACCGCGACGTACAGCCAAACCGGCGGCCAGATGACTGGCTCATATACAACCCGATCAGCAATTGCATCGTCGGGTGTTACACACTCAAGCGTTACAAACAGGTGTTACAACATGTCAGACCGAGAGCTCATCGTTCCGCCCACCATGCAGTCGATCATGGACCGCGCAGGCTATGCACCCGCAGTCAGAGTCGGCGACACCCTTTACTGCGCCGGGCAGGTGGGGCGCACACGGGAAATGGAAGTCATCCTCAACCCCGAAGCGCAGTTCATCGCCTGTTGGGAAAACCTGCGCACGGTACTTGCCGAGGGCGGCTGCACGTTCGACGACATAGTCGACATGACGACTTATCACGTAGCCATGAGCGAACACATGGCAGTGTTTCGTGACGTGAAAAACCGTATCTTCCCGCGCGGCCAATGTGCATGGACCTGCATCGGTGTTGCCGAGCTGGCGCATCCCGGGCTGCTGCTGGAAATCAAGTGCATCGCGGTCAGGCGCAGCGCCTGACATCGCGATCAGTGGCTTGAGCGCAACGGGATCTCCTGGCGCGATGACTCCGCCTGGGCACTGCCCAGACCAACCATTTCGTCGTGAGCCACAGCCTGGGTCAGGAACAGCTTTACATCAGATACCGAGGAAAGCACCTTGCGCGCCTCTTCCACCGAGGCAACATGCAAGGTTTTGCCAGTCGAGTCTTCCACCGGTACAGACTTGCCGTCCAGTTGCGCATGGAGCACATAGGAACCGCCCTCGATGGAGATCAAATCGAGTTCACGAACCTTTTTATCCTTCGCATGTTTTGTCAGATCTTGAATGTTCAAAGTCACACCTCCGGTGGCGTTCTGAAAATCAGCGCCTTGTAGAAGTGGAGCTTTTACCGGCGCGAACGTTCAGTCGTGTTGCAGGACTTATCGGCGCAACAATAACGCTGCCTTCACTTGCCCAGCAACAGCGCTGCGTCGAAGCCCATCCGCAAGTTGCCCCAGTGGCGCCCCTCGAAAAAGAACGGCACATCGATTTCGGTCATGATCTCGCCGGTATCACGCAGGTAGGTCTGCAACAGAAAACGTTGCTGGTTGCCCGCTGCACGCAAGCCTATCGGGTCGGAGAACATGCGTTTGTTGCGGCACACCGGCAAGTCGACGGTACGGTCGCCGGTCGGTTTCAGTGACACCCAGCTGTTGTTGACCGGGCAGTAACCTTTGTTATCCACGATAAAGGTGACCTTGCCGCCCCGGGTGCCCTTGGTCAGCTTGTCGCACTCTTCCTGACAGACTTGTGCGAAGCGTTCTGTGTAACCGGTCATGTACTGCTTGGGGTCGGTGCCGGGAATCAGCTTGTAGCTCTGATCGAACAGATTGACGCCTTGTTTGTGCAGCTCGGCCAACCGCACCTGCAGGATGTCCCGGCACTGACTCGCGCGGGTAATGGCGGCGTCCAGCTCGCCATGCCCCAGCACGAAACGCCCCAGCAGCGCCTGCACTTGCTCAGCCACACTGGACAGATCCCGAGTAGCCGTTGCGGAGTGCTGCATGCGCTGATCGATGGCCTGGCTATCGGAATAGATCCGCGTTACCCGTTCATTGATCCCCGTGTTGGTAGAGGCGAACTGCTGAATGTGTGCAGCGATGTCGGCGAGCTTGTCGTTGGTCGACTCGAAATCGCCGATCATGCTCTCGAAATGGCCGGATGCGCGCTCCACCACCAGTTGGGTTTCACGGGCGCTGTGGCTGATCTGGATGGTCTGTTCGTGTGTGGAGCTGACCTCCTGAAGCATCGCGTCGATGTTGCGCGAGATGTCGTCAGTGGCTTTGCTGACGTTTTGCGCCAGGGTGCGCACCTCATCCGCCACCACAGCAAACCCTCGACCGCTTTCACCGGCTCGCGCCGCTTCGATGGCGGCATTGAGCGCGAGCAGGTTGGTCTGCGAGGATATTTGCTGGATGAGCCCGACAATCGACTTGATGCTCGAAGAACGCTCATTCAAGCCGGATACCAGCCCACCGAATTCATTGAGACTGCTGGATATCTGGCTGATGTTTCCAGTCACCTCCAGCAATTCGGCATAAGAGTCGCGCGCCATGCTCAGGTTCTGCGCAGTGGTCGTGGAAATGCCCTGCGTCTGCTGCGAGACGTCCTCAATGCTGCCCACCGCCATATTGCTCTGGTCCATCACCTCTCTGGCGAAACGCGCCTGATCGGTCGCGCTGTCGCTGGAATCACTGATGTTTTTCAGCGAGCGTGCCGATTCGACTGCGATCTGCACAGTCAGCCCCTGAATGCTACTGATGATCTCGCGCTGTTTGGCCAGAAAGAGATTGCAGGTACTGGCCAGCCCGCGAATTTCATCATGTGTGAGCAGCGGCAGATCCCTTGATAGATCACCTTCGCCACTGGCGACCTCTTCGAGCGCGCGAGTCATGGACATCACCGGACGCACGATCAGGTGGCGGAAATACCACACCATGAAGCTGACCATGACCAGCGTGAACAGGGTGCTCAGCAGAATTGCGTTGCTCAGCAGATCGAGCTGACTCTGGATCACGCCCAGCGCGGCAGGGTCCGTTTGCGTGCCGCGCAATTGCAGCATGATGTCGGAACGAATGTTCAGCGCCACCCAATACAGCAAGGCGCTGACCAGGACCAGCAGGAAAAGGCTTGATAGCTTCTTGGTCAGCGTGTTGAAAAACTGCTTTTCAACTGACTCGTATAAGGCCTTTAACGTCTGCATGTCGCTGCTCCTGGGGTGGAAAGTGATTCATCCACGAAAATTAACGCTTGTCGGTACCGAAGATTCAAGGGCTGAACCGGCCAATACAGGCCTGTGATGAGCCCTGCGCGACTCGACCGAGGGTCGAATGCGCCGGAGAGTACTGCAGGTTGGGGCTATTTGATATCAAAGACGGAAACGATCCACCGATTGCGAAAGCTGTCCGGCCATTGCCGAAAGTTCATCGGTAGTGCTGGCGGTCTGCCCGATGACCCGGCTATTGCCCTCGGACATACTGGCAATCATCTCCACCTGGTGAGCGATTTCGTTACTGGCAAGGCTCTGTTCACCAATGGTGCGAGTGATGTCGTTGACCAGCTGTGTGGTGCTCAACGTGGCCTCTAGTATCTCGCTGATCGAGCGTTGCACCTCGGCAGTGACGGCCATGCCCTTGTCGACCTGGGCAACGCCTGCTTCCATGCTGGTCACCGCCTCCCGGGTACTTTGCTGAATACGAGCGACCATCGCGGTGATTTCCTGAGTCGAGGTACTGGTGCGCCCCGCCAGATTGCGAACTTCATCGGCAACCACGGCAAAACCCCGACCCTGCTCGCCAGCGCGTGCAGCTTCAATGGCTGCGTTAAGCGCCAGCAGGTTAGTCTGATCGGCAATGCCCTTGATCACCTGAATGATATTGAAAATTCCTTCCGAGTCCTTGTCCAGCGTACGGATCACCTGCGCTGACAGCTGCGCCGAGCGGGCAATGCTGTCCATGTCACTGACCACCTGATGAATCACCCGGCCACCATTTTTCGCCAGTGTCTCAGCCTGATTTGCCATCTCCAGTGCGTGCCCGGCATGCCGGGTGATTTCTTCGATGCTCGCCGTCATCTCGCTGGTCGCTGCCGACATGGTGCCCGCTGCCGAGCTCTGCTGCCGACTGCTGTCGGCCACTTCATGGCAGCCACTGCTGAGCTGGCGGCTCATACCACTGACGCCATGCGCGTTGCTGCGCACCACTTCGATCATCCCGCGCAGGTCGCGCTGCATGACCGCCAGACTGCGAATCAGCATGCTGGCCTCATCACGGCCACGGGGCTCGTTGATAGGTTCACTGAGATTGCCGTGAGCAATGCTGTCGGCAATGCGGCTGGCAGAGGCAAGAGGAATCATGATGCTGCGGGTTACCCAACGGCCCTGAACCAGAAGCAGCAGGATACTGGCCACCAGCACCACAACCAGAGCGATGTTGGCGCTGCGGATTGCCTGACGGGCACCTTCGCCGCTTGCCTTGAAATTCCCCTCGATCAGGTCGCTGAGACTGGACATCTGCTCTTCCAGTTGCGTGAAGGCGCTGGTGAACGTGCCCAGTTCCTGTTGCGCTCGCTCCGGATTATCCAGAGCCAGACCGACAATACGCTCGCCACTGGCAATATAGGTATCGAGGCTCGGCTTGATCCTGTTCAGCTCCGCCTTGATCGCTTCGGTGATGGGAAGTTTGAGGTTATCGTTCAGCACAGCGCGAAAATGTGCAGCATGTTCATCAAGGGACTTCTGCACCTCTTCACGCGTGCTGTTGCTTTTGCCCAGGCCGACCAGCATCGCCGACAGCACATCGGCACGCAGCGCATCGTGCATCATGTCGGCTTCCAGATGATTGCTGAGCGCGGTCATGCTGACCTCGCTGTCGATCATCGCCGTCTCCGTGCGGGTATTGCCCACATAGTTGACCAGGCTGATGATCAGAACCGTCAGCACGCTAGTGCCAATCAACAACAATAGACGTAGCTTTATCGACATCCTGATGTCCCCTGCGATCAGTGAAATAACATGAACTGCGGAGTGCTCTTATTCAGAGCTTATCGACGCCTGTTACCCGTAACTTGAACCCGTTTACAGTTTTTTACCGTATGAGTGCCCGCGAACGATCGATTACCCGGCCTGACGTCGACCTGTAACGCGGCTATGGTGAACTGTAATGAACTCACGCCCACCGCAGGAGCCAACCAAGTGCCTGACAAAAAGCCCGCTATCGACCTCGCCTACCGACCACGTCTCGCCGACCTCAAGCCACTGCTCCCATCGGCCGAACTGCTTGCACCGCAGCCTGTTGCATCGCCACGTACCACACCGGCGAGCGAATTGCAGAAACGTAAGGGGTACGTCGAGAATTTCCTCGGTGACTTCGTCGTGCCATGGCCTTCGACCGACGCGGAGCTGGCACCGGATGTCTACCCACTGGACAACGCCGGAAATCGCCTCGATTACACCCACTTTTCAATCACCATGTCGCGCAGTCGGCGTCTGGCCCTGTATGTCGGTGTCAATATCGACGGTGCCAGCAGTGTCGAGGTCAAGCGTGGCAAGGATTCGTGGTCCTTTGATGGCAGGCTGCCTGCCGAGGCGCAGATAGGCGAAAGCCTGTACGCCGACAATCTGCTGGATCGCGGTCATCTGGTCAGGCGTCAGGACCCTAATTGGGGCAAGGAAGCCGAAACGGCCAACAGCGATACCTTTCACTTCACCAACTGCTCACCGCAGATGGCCGCCTTCAATCAGAAGACATGGCTGGAACTTGAGGACTACATCCTTGAGAACACGCGTCGCTGGAAATCCCGGGTAACCGTTTTCAGCGGGCCTGTGCTGCGCGATGACGACCGCAGCTACCGCAACGTCAAGATCCCTTCGGCATTCTGGAAGGTCGTGGCGTTTCTTGGCGACGATGGCAAACCTTCGGCCAGCGCCTACATGATCGACCAGAGCAGCGAGCTGGGTAAGCTGGAGATCGTATTCGGTCCACTCAGAACCTGGCAGCGCAGCGTCCTGCAGATCGAAAAACTCACCGGCATCAGCTTCGGCGACCTGGCCAGCTACGACGGTTTCTCCAACGAAGAGCGCCTGACCGGCACACGCATCGAAGCACAGATTCGCGGGCCGCAGGATATTCGGGTCTAGCGCTTTATAGACAAGCCCTGAGATACCCTGGAGTGGGCCCGTGCCCGGAAGGCGTGACAGCTTCCGGGCTGATTGGAAAATGTGTCCAACGCTGAGCGCTCCGCGTGCGGATCACTGGAGCAACAGTCAGCCCACACCGCGGCCTCACTCGAACTGCTGGCGATTCTCCGGGGTGATGAGTTTGAACGGCACCCAGATGACCGGAGATGCCAGTGTTTCGCCACGCGCCATGCGCATCGCGGCATCCACTGCGCCGTTGGCCTGCCCGACCGCGTCCTGAAACACGCTGACGGCCATCTTGCCCTCGGCCATCAGCTTCAAGCCGTCCGGGGTGCCGTCGATGCCGCCCACCAGATAATCCCTGGCATTCTTACCGGCCTTTTCCAGCCCCATGATCGCACCGATCGCCATTTCGTCGTTGTTGGCCGCGACGATAGAGAAGTCCACACCCTGCTTGACCCAGTCAATCACGATTGTCGCGGCCTGGCTGCGCTCCCAGTTGCCGATTTTCTTCTGCACGACCTTCATGTTCGGGTACTTGGCGACCACCTTTTCCACGTCCTCGGTGCGCATGACCGACGACTTGTTACTCGGGTCGCCCACCAGAATCACCACATTGCCCTTGTAACCGGCACGACGGGCCAGCTCTTCCATTTGCAAGGTGCCGGACTCCAGCTCGTCAGAGCCGACAAATGCCGTCAGCGCCGGCCATTTGGCAGGTTCGGGATTGCGGTTGACGAACACCAGCGGAACCTTGGCCTCATTGGCCAGACGCATCATTTCCGCTGCGCTTTTGCCGTTCACCATCGCGACAACGATGGCGTCGACTTTCGAATTGACCAGATTGCGGAATTGACGCATCTGCAACTCCACGTCGTCCTGGCCGTTCTCCATGAAGATGTCGGCATCCAGCAGCGCCACCTGCTTTTCCACCCCGTGGCGCAGAATGGTCTGGAAATTGTCGTTGTACTTGGCCATGCCCACACCGATCAATGGCGTGGCAGCCTGTGTCAGGCCGGCGACCAGCAGGCTCGCACTCAGGGAAATCGATAACCACTGTTTCATGTTCTGACTCCCGGGCATCAAACGCTGAAATGATGGAGCAGCTCGCGCTGATCCCTGGCCATTTTCGACAGGTCCTGACTGCTGCTCGCAGACTGTTCGGCACCGTCGGCGGCCTGCTGGGCAGAATCGTTGATGTGCGTGACCATGCGACTGGTTTCCTGCACCGTAGCGCTTTGCTGCTCGGTGGCAGCTGCGATCTGGATGTTCATGTCGCGAATCGTGTCCACCGCCTCGCCCATTTCCACCAGTAACTGGTCGGCACCGGAAGCCAGCGTCACGCAGTGATTGGACTGGATCTGGCTTTCGTTCATCACCTGCACAGCCGAGTGGATCTTGCTCTGCATCTGGCCGATCATTTCCTGAATCTCGCTGGTCGAGGTCTGGGTGCGGCTGGCCAGCGAACGTACTTCATCGGCCACCACCGCAAAGCCCCTGCCCTGTTCGCCCGCGCGTGCCGCTTCGATGGCCGCGTTGAGCGCCAGCAAGTTGGTCTGCTCGGCAATGGTACGAATGGCATCGACAATACCGTCAATGTTTTGCCCGTATTTCTGCAGCTCGTCGGTGACCGCAGACGCCTTGTTGACCTGTTCAGCCTGCTGACGAATGTTGACGATGGTTTCAGCCACGCGCTTCTGCACCTTGTTGGTCAGTTCGCTTGTGCTGTCCACCGCGCCACGTGTGTCCTGAGCACGACGGGCCACTTCTTCCACCGTGCTTTCCATTTCATTCATGGCCGACGCGGCAGAATTGAGACGGTCTTTCTGCTCGTCGACCACGCGGGTGGTCTGCTCACTGATCTGCGCGTTCTGACTCGCAGTCAACGCCAGGGTGTCGGCAGAGCCGATCAACTGCCGAAACGTCTGTTGCAACGACTGGGTGAATTCATTGAGGTAACCGCCCAGCTCGCCGAACTCGTCGCGACGGCTGACATCGAAACGTACCCGCATATCGCCACTGGTGAGGGTCTTGAGCACCTCGCGAAACGCCGCCAATGGACGCCGAAGGCTGAAGGCGACCCAGGTACCGATGACTGCCGCTGCGATTACCGCCAGCAGACAAGCGATCAGCAGCAGGCTGAGGCCGGTGGCGATGGTCGAATCTGCACCCGCCTTGGCCTCATTGGCCACCGCCAGTGACTGATTGCCGAACTCGCCGATCTTGTCCAGTGTTGCCTGAAGACGGGTTTCCGCTGCCTGGCGCTGTTTGCCGACCTGCTCGGCGAGCGCCGCTTCCTGCCTGTAGGCCTGATAAACCCCGTCACTGCCGGTGAGGTCGTTGAGCAGGCGGTTGACCATCACACCAGCGATACGACCGCCGCGTGGATCTACTGCCGTCAGTTCGCGCGCCCGAGTACTGATTACCTCATCCTGCAGGTTGAGCACACGCTGCAAGGTCTGGATATCCGGCGTCGCCGCATGAGCCGCCAGCCCTTCGTAGGATTTGCCGACTTCCAGCAGCAGCTTTTCACCTGCGGCCACGTTATCCGCAGCCCCTGCACTGCGCTCGCGGGCAATGTAATCACGAAGATAACCGGTCAGCTGTGCGCCCTGGCTGCTGCTGTAGCCCTGCAATACCCGGCTCTGGAGTGACTGCAAAACGTGCTGTCGATGACTGGCAATCAGGGTCTGCGCCTGTTCGGCATAAGCCGCGCTCAACTGACGCTGCTGATTCAGGTTGTCGCGCAGTTCAGCGCGGTCGCCGATATAGGCAGGCGTGCTGTCCAGCAACTGATTGAATCGGGCCATGCTGTCGTTGAAGGGCTGCTTGCCATCGTCAATCTGCTTGGGGTCAGTGCTGACCAGAATCCCGAGCAGTGCCTGATTGGCGCGCAGCACATGTACGTAAAGCTCGCTCGCCGCCCTGCTCAAGGGTGCCGACTGCCCGGTAATGATGCTGATCCGGTCGCTTATGGAATGGGTGCTTTGGTAGCTGATACCTGCCATGGCGAGCAGCAGCACAACCAGCACGGCAAACCCACCGATCACTCGCTGAAGAATGGTCATGGCTATCCTCTTTTATTTTTATTGCGCCGAATCTGATCCGGGCCTGCGTAGAGAACGTCAGTCCGGAAAATGATCGGAGCTCAAGAGAGAATGTCGGCCGGGCAGAAGGCGACTTGAGGCATGGTTCACATTATCTTTATCGAAAAAAGGGCCGCCTGACCTGAAAGATCACGCAGCCCTTTGACTACCCGAATGGAGATCAGCGGAAATGACGCGCTACCGCCTCCGGTGCATCAGGCACATCCATGTTGATCCTGCGCCATGCGGCCTGGGCGAAGCTGTACACCGAAAACGCGATCAGACCCAGCGCCACGATCAGCAGCACCAGACCACCGGCAGGCAGATCCTGCAAACCGTTGAGCGCATCCTTCATGCCCGGCGGGTGCATGGCCTGATAGCTAGAACCGCTTACGGCCAGTAACACCGCAATTTCGATAAACGCCACGCCGCGCGCGATCAGCCCGAAGCGCGACACCGGACGCACATATTTCATGACGTCTTCATCAGCCTCGAAATACTTCTCGAAGGAAGCCTTGTAGCCCTTGATGATATGCACAATGCCCAGCGCCAGGGGCACCAGTGCCACGACGTAGACCAGCAGGTTGGAGTGATCCCAGGACAGAAGCGTTGCCAACAGGTCCTTGGCCTGGCCACCACCCGATGAGCCACCGGAGCTCTTGAGCCCGCTGACCAGCAGCCCCAGCGCGAAAAACGCCAATGCCCCGTAAGTAAAGCCGCCCACCAGAAGACCACCACGAATCACCAGCCCCTTGAGTTCGCGGCCATGATGATCCACGTCACGCGTAGCCTGCAGCACACGCCATGCAGCGAACGCCACCAGGCCAACAATCACCAGCCCGACCAGCACACTGCCGAACGGCTGGCTCAACAAGGCTTCAAGACTGCTGTGGCTATCGGCAGGCTGCGAAGATCCCTGCGCCGCCAATACCGCGAACAGACCAATAATCAGATAAACAACACCACGGGCGGCATAACCGCCTCGTGCAAGTAGAACAAGGCCGCGTTGCGCCGACATAAATAACTATCCCTGAGAGTAATTACAGGAACAGACCCGGCATGTTCACAGGGGTTCGACCCGATTGACGGCGTGCGCACATTGCACACCGTCAATCGGCTCATGACCCTTCAGGCAAACGTGGCACCTCGCGTATTCACGAACACCGAGTAAAGTGAATGGCTGCTGGCCATGAACAGCCGATTGCCCTCTCGCCCGCCGAAGCAGACATTGGCGCAGCGCTCCGGCAAGCTGATATGGCCGATGGCCTTGCCTTGAGGGTTGAACACTCGCACGCCGTCGAGTTTCTCCATATCGGCCTTGGGATCACCGTTACCTCCCCAGCCGCACCACAAGTTGCCGCTTTCGTCGCATTTGATGCCGTCGATGGCGGCGTAGTCCAGACCTTCGATGTGCTTGCGCCGTTCGCCCAGCGTGCCATCTTCCTTGACCGCTATAGCCCAGATAAGGCCATTGGGCTTGGCCCGCCCTTCGACCACATACAAGGTTTTCTCGTCCGGCGAGAAGCACAAACCATTCGGGCCTGCCAGATCATCGATAACCCTGGAAACCTTGCCGTTCGACGGGTCTATGCGATAAACGCCGAAGGGTTGCTCCTGCTTGACCTTTTGACCTTCGTAGTTGCTTTCGGCCTGGAAGGTAGGATCGGTGAACCAGATAGACCCGTCGCGTTTGCAGGCGATGTCGTTGGGCGAATTGAAAGGCTTGCCCTCGAAGCTGTCGGCCAGCACGGTGATACGCCCGTTGTACTCGGTACGCGTCACCCGCCGTCCTTCGGTGGTGGTGCTCGACCCCTCACAGACCAGCAGCCTGCCCTGGCGATCGCGGCACATGCCATTGGAAAAGTTTGAATGCTCGCGGTACACCGACAGCTGACCCGTTACCTCGTCCCAGCGCATGATCCGATTGTTGGCGATATCGCTGACCAGCAAGTAGCGACCGTCTCCAATCCACACCGGCCCTTCGGCCCAGCGCATGCCGCTGGCCAGCTTCTCGACGCTGGCATTGAATATTCGTATTTGGGTAAAGCTGTCATCCAGAACACTGACCAATGGGTCGGGGTAGCGCTGGGTCAACGGCTGAGCGCTGGAAAGACGCGGCAATGCGCCAATGGCGGCAACCGTTGCCGAAACAGCCAGCGATTGTTTCAGGAAGCCTCTGCGGCTCTGATCGGCTTTACTGCCTGACGGAGAAAATTCCATGATGAGCATCCATTATCTTATTTTTGGGAATGCGCAAGCCTTGCGGCCACACGCCATCCTACAAGATACCGCTGGATGGCTAGAATGATGGCCGTGTGCGATCAGATAATATTAAGGGTTATCTGCCAGCTTGCTTATTTGCTGTTGACTGCCGTTCTGCTCTGAACGTATGAAGCACTTTAGCTGCAGCGCCTACAAGAAAAGTCGATGGCACCAGCACTACAAATACCATCAAGGCAAGAAGCATGAACTCTCCATCCTCGCCACCGATTATGCCCAGCGCATTTGCAGCAGAAATATACAGATCGAGGCCTGTTTCGGTTTGAAGTAGCCAGCCCAGCAGACCCAACGCGACTAGCCATTTGGTGAGCAGTATAGAAAGCACCAGAATCAGCACACTGCGAAGAACTATTTTCATTTCACATCAACGTCGGAAAGCTCAATCCAGTTTTTTAAAACTCCATCGAATGATTCGCCCGGAATACCTTCGATGTGCATAGAGGTATCAAATGCCATGTAACGATCCTTGTCCATACATTAAAAACGGCTCAACGGCCTGACTTTTCAAGCCTGAAACGCTCTTTTTAGCCCCAGCTAAAACTGCATTCCTTACCGAATATCAGGCTACATGAGCAGCGTTCGCCAGCGCCCTCATCCTGGTCCGAAAATCATGAGGGACTCATCGCAAAATAGTGTTTAACGATAAACATTCATTTGCCTGTTTTGTGGCGCGTTACGTGGCGGACATCGACGCCGGGTACCGTTTCCCATCTTATGTGCTTGATCAGTACTGCGAGCACTACCTGCATCAGGTATCGTGCTTATCTTTCCCTCTACACTCCAAGGCCTCCAATGCCATCCAGCAAACGCGAACAGGCCCAGACAGATCGGCGTCTGGTGAGCGCACTGACACACACCTGCGAAACAGCCAAAACCGAAATGCCCGGCTTTTGCTGGCTGACGCACGAAGTTGATTACGCAGCCTTCCCTGCCAGCTTGCAAGTGGTATGGGTGTTCGACACGCTGGCCGACAAGAACGCTGCGCTGGCGCGCGGGCTGGTGGAGCGGATGATCGGTCTCACGGTTGAGGCACTTGACGATGCACAGGTCGGCCTGGCAAATGTACCGGCTCATGTGCATGTCGACTGCGAAGAGCAGTGCCTGCGCGAGAACGGTGGCGACTGGCAGCAGCGTATCAAGCGCAAATACGCCAGGCGGAGTTGATATGGCCAAGGACATCGAAAACCCGTGCATTTCCGTGTGCCAGCTCAGCGGCGATCTGTGCGTGAGCTGCGGGCGTACCAAGGACGATATCCGCAAGTGGAAACGTATGAAACGTCCGGAAAAGATGGCCGCCGTGCAACGTGCCACACAGCGCATGAAAAGCCTGCAGAAAAAGAACGTGTGAAACCGAAAATTTCATCTTCGGTGCGGAAACTTCTTTAAAACGGCCCCGGTCAGTATTACCCGTGACTCGGCTACCTGGAGTCTGACGAATTACGGGAATTCCGCTCTTGGCCAGTCATGCAGATCGCCGCAACACCCTTTCACTGGATAGCCTGAATTTCTTCCTCGCCGATGTGCGTGACGGCTTGGGGCCTTACCTGGCGATCTATCTACTGGCCGTGCATAAATGGGACCCGGCCAGCATAGGCGTGGTGATGACCATCGCAGGTATTGCCGGGCTGCTGACCCAAACCCCTGCTGGCGCGCTTATCGACCGTACGCCTTACAAGCGCGCCATGATTGGCGTAGCGGCACTGCTGGTGACCCTGAGTTGCCTGATTCTGCCTTTCACTTCGTCCTTCTCGGTCGTCGCCCTGACCCAGGCGCTGAGTAGCATCGCGTCCTCGGTGTTCGCACCGGCCATCGCCGCAATCTCTCTGGGCATAACCGGGCCGAAGGCCTTTACCCGCCGCACCGGGCGCAATGAAACATTCAACCATGCGGGTAATGCCTGCGCAGCCCTGTTAGCGGGCGGCTTCGCCTACCTCTTCGGGCCTATTGCGGTGTTCTATCTGATGGCAGCGATGGCTCTGGCGAGTGTTATCGCGATCAGCTTCGTTTCTGCGGATGCCATTGACCACGACGTCGCCCGGGGTTTCGATGCGGACCACGACTCTCACGGTGCTCAGCCTTCCGGACTTGCTACGTTGCTGAGCAACAAGCCGCTGCTGCTGTTCGGCATCTGTTGCGCACTGTTCCATCTGGCCAACGCGGCCATGTTGCCACTGGTCAGTCAGAAGCTTTCGCAAATCAATATGCAGATGGCGACGCCGCTGACCTCGGCATGCATCGTCGCAGCCCAACTGGTCATGGTGCCAGCTGCGCTGCTGGTGGGGATGAAAGCGGATGACTGGGGACGCAAGCCGCTGCTGCTGGCAGGCTTTCTGATTCTGCCGATTCGTGGTGTGCTTTACACCCTGTCAGACGACCCCTACTGGCTGGTGGCGGTGCAGATGCTCGACGGCATCGGCGCCGGCATGTTCGGCGCGCTGTTTCCATTGATGGTCAAGGACCTCACTCAAGGCAGCGGACGTTTCAATGTAAGCCTCGGGGCGCTGTCCACTCTGTTTGGACTGGGCGCGGCGCTGAGCAACGGCCTGGCCGGTTTCGTGGTACATGCAGCGGGCTACAGCGCTGCGTTCCTGACCCTCGCGGGTGTGGCGGCGGCGGCGTTTTGTCTGTTGCTGGTGGCCGTACCGGAGACACTTTCACGTTCGAATAATGAACCTGAACTCAAACCTGACCACGCGGTGAGCACGTAAATCTGTTTACGCCACCCGAACCTGCCAGCCTTCGCGCTGGCAGGTCACAATAACCAGCCCGCTTCCTGCGCCCTGCATCCCGCCTATCCAGCGCCCTGCCCCGTCCCATAGACCGCTGCGGCCTGCCGACTCCCAGCCGCCAGTCGGTCCACCGTGATTAGCCACCAGCACTGGTAGGTTATGACATCGGGCATGCCCCGCGAGCAGCTCTGCATCCTGTGCATAGCCACCTGGCGAAATCAGCACGCTCGCTGCATACACCCAGGCGCCGCCTTCGGCCATACGGTGCACATGCGCAGGCTGAGTGAAATCAGCACACACGCACAGGCCAATCCGTTGCTGATCAATGGACAGATAGCAGTCCTTGTCTCCAGCACTGAACGCTTTGTCCTCACCGGGATGCAGGTATTGTTTGGCATAGGCAATGACGTCGCCGTGGGCGGTGAAGGTCAGCGCGCCGATCAGGATGCTGTCATTTGCTCCTCTGAGCGGTACGCCAATGGTGGTCACCAGGCGCAGCTTCATGGCCAACGCCTTAATCGGCTCAAGACGGGGGTCGTCCGCATGCACCGCCAGCTCTCGGGCCAGATCGGGTTCATAGCCTGTCAATGAGAGCTCGGGAAACAGCAGGTAACTGGCCCCAAGGTCAGCCGCGCGTTGCATGAAAGCGAGGTGTCCGGCGAGGTTCTGTTCGATATCTCCCCTTGCAGAGCAGAACTGAGCAACAGCGAGTATCGGAAACTTCATGGACTCTCCTGAGAACACAGTGGTGACAAGGGGAACATTATCTAACATGCGCTGCCCGGTTCACACCTGGTTACATTTTCAACCACCACCAGCGTTGTACGACGTCTTATCTTGTCTGGCAGTGAATGACATCTCATTACAATAAAAACGGAGATTCAACGCATGCCTCATACCCCGTCTCTCAAAGAAACAGCTATACCCGCCAGCGAACCTCGCCTCAAAAAACTCGCCAAACTGCTGGGCCCCGGCATTATCGCGGTGCTGTCCTGGCTGGGCGCGGGTGATCTGATCACATCGTCGGTGGCAGGTGCCAGTTATGGCTACGCCATGATGTGGGTGCTGGCGATTTCGCTGTTGCTCAGGTTCCTGATCGTCAACATCATTGCCCGCTTCCAGCTCTGCAATAACCAGGGCATGACCATTCTGCAGGGCTATGCGCAACTGCATCCGCTGTTTGCCTGGTTCATGCTGGGCTACGCGTTGTTGATGGGCCATCTGATCAACGCCTACATGATCAAGGGTGCCGGTGAAGCGCTTGCCATGTTGCTACATATCAATCAGCCGTTGCTCTGCTCGGTTGCGGTGGTAATCGCCGTATGGCTGCTGGTGGGACGCAATATCTACACGATGATCGAAGGCGTCATGAAGGTGTTGCTGGCAATCATGACCCTGGCGTTTCTTACCCTGGCAATCATGTCCGGTCCGGATGTCAGCGGTATCATCAAGGGCACTATCGGTTTCAGCATTCCGCCCGATGAAGGCGTGCACGGGGCGCTGCTGGTGGCTGTCTCTGTGATCGGTGCCGTAGCCGGCTCCATCGCCAACTTCGTCCACCCTTACGTGATGCGTGAAAAAGGCTGGACCGGCCCCGAGCACAAACGCATCCAGCGCAACGACCTGCTGTTCGCCGTGATCGTCGGCATTATCATCAACCTGGCCATCTGGGTTGTAGGCGTCGAAATTCTCCGGCCCAACGGTATTCAGGTGAATACGCTGGCTGATCTGGGCAAGGCGCTGGAGATATTCTTCGGCCCGCTGGGCTGGTACATCTTCTTCATCGGCGTGTTCGCCACGCTGTTTGCCAGTATTTCCGGCAAGACCACCGCCTTCCCGATGCTGATCACCGATGCCTTCCAGCACATTCGCCCGAAGCGCCGCGAACGCTACGGCAAGGTGTTCCACAACGACCCGATGCACAAATGGTTCATGCTGTTCATCCTGGTCACCCCGCTGATCTGGTCGCTGCCCGGCATGCCGGACTTCGTGACCCTGACGCTGGGCGTCAACGCACTGAATATCGTGGGGCTGCCGGTCATCTCGCTGGGGCTGCTGATCATGTCCAATCAGAAGTCGCTGTTGAGCAAGGAATACCGCAACAACTGGTTCGAGAACATTGCGCTGACCTTTGCGACCGGACTGGCCTTGTGGGTGGCGTTTCAGCTGGGGACAGAGTTGCTTGCCTGAGCAGATAGAACGCTGCATGTGCGCTGAATAAACCGTCCGCGAGTCCATTTCCGTCCATGGAAATGGACTCGGTTTCAGTGATTGAATCTTCCCCCTGCCTCAAACCCTGCCCTCACGCGTCAGGCTCCTGCTGATGGATACAACTGTCGCATCCTGCCAAAAACAAACAGAAATAATTCTCAAAGGAGATGTTATATTGTATCTATTATCATCAGGAAGTCTCACATGTCGTCTCGTAGAATCGCGTCTCTGGCAGGCTTGGCAATCGGGGTTTTTGGCAATACCGGCTATGCGGAGGAACATCCGCAAACCATTGAGCTGGAGAGCGTTAACGTAACCTCCGACTATCAGTACGAGACGGCCACCAGCCCGGTTCAGGGCTATCGCGCTACGCGTTCGGCCACCGCCACCAAAACCGATACCGCCATTCAGGAAATCCCGCAGTCGATCAGCGTAGTGCCCGCTTCGGTGCTCAAGGACCTGGGCAGTAACAGTGTCGAGCGCGCGCTTGAGTTTGCCGGGGGCGTGTCGAAACAAAACAACTTCGGTGGCCTGACGCTCTACGAATACAGCATCCGCGGCTTCACTACCTCCGAATTCTACAAGGACGGCTTCAGCGCCAACCGCGGCTACCCTGCCACACCGGATGCCGCCAACATCGAGCGTATCGAAGTGCTCAAGGGTCCCGCTGCCAGTCTGTATGGCCGTGGCGACCCAGGCGGGACGGTAAACATTGTCACTAAAAAACCCCAGCGCGAAGCCTTCACCACCCTGCAGACCAGCGCGGGTAGCTGGGATCGCTATCGCACCGCACTGGATGTCAACACACCGCTGGATGAGGAAGGCAGGCTGCTGTCGCGTGTCAATCTGGCCGTCGAAGACAACAACAGCTTTCGTGACCATGTCGAAAGCAAGCGGGTCTTCGTCGCCCCCTCATTCAGTTGGCAGTTGAACCCCGACACCAGTCTGTTGGTGGAAACCGAGTTCGTGCGGCAGACATCGACTTTTGACCGGGGCGTGGTCGCACCCAACAATAAATGGAGTGGCGTGTCCCGTTCGACCTTCCTCGGTGAACCGGATGACGACATCGACAATGACAACAACATGGTTCAGTTTGCCCTCGACCATCAACTCAGTGATGTGTGGTCGCTGCGCCTGGCCAGCCACTACAAGCAAGGCGAAATGTCAGGGTTTGCCAGCGAGGCGCGCCCATTGAATGCCGACGGCCGCACCGTCAACCGTCGTTACCGCGAACGCGACAACAACTGGCACGACAGCATCACCCAGCTGGAATTGCGCGGTCATTTCGACGCGATCGGTCTGGAGCACGAAGTGCTGATCGGCACCGAATACGAGAATTACCGCAAGAACGAGCGTGTGACTACCATTGCAGGCAGCCCATACGCCATCGACATCTACAAGCCGGTGTATGGCCAGCCGAAACCCAATGGCGCGCGTTCCGGCACTGATTTCTACGAGCACATTGAAAGCCGTGCGCTGAACCTGCAGGACCAGATTGTCTTTACCGACAAGCTGCGCGGGATGATCGGCGCGCGCTACGAACACTTCGATCAACAGATCAATGACTTCACCACCAATGCCACCTCCGGGCAGCGTCACGACGCGTTCACCCAGCGCGCCGGGCTGCTTTATCAGCTCACACCGCAGGTTGGCCTGTTCGCCAACGCATCCACCTCGTTCAAGCCGAACAATGGTCTGGACGCCGCCGGCAAAACCTTCGACCCGGAAGAAGGCATCGGTTATGAGGCCGGGATCAAGAGCGAACTGTTCGACAACCGCCTGAGCACCACCCTCGCCGCCTTCCACATAGAAAAGGAAAACGTTCTGGCCCTGGACCCGGGCACCGACACCAATCGCGCCGTGGGCAAGGCCCGCAGCCAGGGTTTCGACCTGCAATTCACCGGACAAATCACTGACGCGGTGCGGATCATCGGAGCATTCGCCTACATTGATGCCGAAGTCACCAAGGGCGACCGGACCATCCCGGCAGGCAGTCGCATCCTCGGGGTCGCCAAACACAGTGGCAGCCTGTTGAGCGTCTATGAATTTCAGGAAGGCGTATTGCGCGGTTCGGACGTGGGCGCGGCATATACCTACGTCGGCGATCGCTCCGGCCAGTCCGGCACCGACTTCGAGCTGCCGGCCTACCAGACCGTCGACCTGCTGGCTCACTATAAAGCCAGCGAGAACGTGACAGTGGGCTTGAACCTCAACAACATTTTCGATGAAAAATACTACGAGCGCTCCTACAGCAATTACTGGGTCGCGCCCGGCGAACCGCGTAACTTTACGGTCAGCCTGACACTCGGCCTCTGACTCCTGTAACCCTCGCTTCACAACAATAAGGATGCACCATGCTGTCAACAAAACCTTTCGTGGCCCTGGGCCTGCTCGGCGCATTGTTCGCCAGTCAAGTGAACGCACACGGCCTGTGGACCGAACAGCGGCGCGGCAATATCGAGGTGGTCTACGGTCATGGCGCGGAAGACAACGCGTTCAAAGCGCAAAAAGTCAGCGGCGCATGGGCGTATGACCAGCAGGGCAAAATGATCCCGGTGACGGTACAACGCCTTGAGGATCACGCGCGACTGGTGCCGCTCAAGCCGCCCGCCGTGATGACGGTGGCGCTGGATAACGGCATGTGGACACGCAACGCCGAGAAAAAGTGGATCAACGAAGGCCGTAGCAAAGTGCCCAATGGCACCGACTCGATTCATACCTTCAAGTATAGCGTGGCAATCTACGCAGAAGACGCGCACCTACCCTCGTTCAGCAAACTGAATTTTGTGATCGTGCCACAGGCTGATCCATTGAAAGTCGGGGTTGGCAAACCCTTACCGGTACGCGTACTGATCGACGGCAAACCCGCCGCCGGTATCAAGCTGATCGGCGATTACCGCAGCGCACCGGATGTCGTCAGCGCCGAAACCGACGCCCAGGGCCTGGCCAGCGTCATCGTGCGCAACGAAGGGCTGAATATCATCGCTGCCGAGGTCACGCTACCCGTCAAGGACAACGCCGACATCGCCGAACGCGGCTTGTTTACCTCGCTGACGTTTGTCGGTGAGGCGCATCACGACTGATGACGCGCAGTAGCAAATTGCTTCTATTCAGGTACGCAAGGTATCTTCGGCCGACGTTGCCGAAGAACCTTGCTGGTCAAACTTTGCGCGTACCTGCTCGTGCTCGCCCTTGCAGAAAAGCACCTCCAGTTGCGGCTTCAATGAGTGGCCGAGTTTGGTCAGTTCATAGTCAACGCGTGGTGGTGCGGTTGGGGATACCGTGCGAGATGAAGCCTCACAGCGCCGCGGCCATATAGCGACGCGCAATAACGATAGTGCCCTTGCTTAACAAACGAGCCTTTTTAATCCCGTCAAAAGAGACGAGTGACCTCGCCAACGCCATATTAGCTGATACGCTAACCAAGGTATGCGACATCCGGCCATCTCATTGACTCGCTTGCGTACCGTCACTAAGACGGCTCAAGCCGGACGTAAAGCGTGCGCAACTTTTCATTAAGTTCGAGCTTATGCGCTCAGGCAGAAGCTGAAACTAACGATGCTGTCTATACGTGCGTAAATCCCTATCGGCAAACGCTTATAAAGCCTCTATTTATGACACACGCTAAAATTGGCCTTGCCCCACGATGCGGCTCATAACCTGATCCTTTTGCTGTTCCCTGCTTCAAGATGCTTCAATTAATTAATGCATCCCTGATTGACAGTGAAAATGACTTATGACGGCTTCCCTGCACCAATACACGCCTTCTCTAGCAGTCATTGATCCGCGCAGCCTGGCTGTGCGTAACATTGCTTACTATCGACGGGATGCCAAGGAGGTTATCGTTGCGCGAGTCCAGCGCCATGTGTTCAATACCTATGGTCATTTAAGCCAACAGTGGGACCCGCGTTTGCTTGATTCGGGTGAGATTGAAATTCAACCCACCCAAACCGCGCGTTATAGCCTTAGTGGGCAAGCGTTGCAAACGGAGAGCGTCGATGCGGGTTGGCGGGTTGCCTGCCATGACGCTGCGGGGGTGTTGTATGAAAGCTGGGACGGGCGCGGTACCTGCCTGCGTTATGCCTACGATGAACTTATGCGCCCTGTCAGCGTGTTTGAGCAATTCTCTTGGGATGCCCCGCTGCTTTGTGTAGAGCGTTTTACCTATGCGGGATCCGGCGAGGAAGACGCCCATAACAACCGTTGTGGCCAACTGATTCGCCATGATGATCAGGCGGGCAGTTTATCGCGTGAGCATTTTGGCGTATTGGCCCAGCCGCTCACCGAAGTCCGCCGCTTCTGCAAATCGCTGGCGGCCCCGATCTGGCCTGAGTCAGCAGATGATTTAGAAATCGACACCTACGCCACCTGCTGGCGTCACGATGCCTTAGGCGCTGTCATCGAGCAAAAGGATGCCCTCGATCACGTACAGCGTTTCGAGGTCAATGTCACAGGCGGGGCCCGTGCTTCCTGGCTTGACGGCACGGTGTTACTCAAACGCGCCACTTACAATGCTTTCGGCGACGTAGAGATCGAACAGGCAGGCAATGATGTGATCACGACGGCTTATTACTCGCCAGTGAGCGGCGTGCTGTGCAGCCTCAAGGCCGAAAGTCCAAGTGGCAAAATGCTGCAGGACTTGCATTACCAGTACGACCCGGTGGGTAATATCGAGCAAGTTGAAGACCTCGCGCAGCCGGTACAGTGGGATACTCAGCAGCGTATCCAGGCGGTGAGTACGTATACCTACGACACGCTCTATCAATTGATCAGCGCGACGGGGCGGGAAAGTGCCACTTACACCATCGGCCCGGACCTGCCAGGGCTGAAAGTCTTTGGCGCAGCGGATGACAGCCGTTGGCGCAATTACCGCCAAACCTATAGCTATGACAGCGGTGGCAACCTGACCCGGCTCAGGCACAACGCCGGAGTGCGCAACACCTATACGCGCGAAATGGTAGTCGACCCACGCAGCAACCGCAGTGTGTACAAGGACGGTTCACCTATAGATTTCGCCAAAGCATTTGATGCCAACGGTAACCAACAGAACTTGTCACCGGGTCAGGTCATGCAGTGGGATACCCGCAACCACTTGCGCAACGTCACCCAGGTACAGCGCGATGCGCCGGATGGCCAGGACGATGATGTCGAAACCTATGTCTATGACGGCGGCGGCCAGCGAGTGCGCAAAGTGCGCCGCGCCAAAACCCTTGGCACAGAGCAGGTGAGCGAAGTGCGTTACCTCCCAGGGCTTGAGATTCGCACACGTACATCAGGTGAAACGTTACATGCCGTCATTGCCCAGGCAGGACGTAATAGTGTGCACTGGTTGCATTGGGAAAACGGGTTACGTAAAGGCATTGATAACGACCAAGTGCGTTACAGCCTCAGCGATTCTGTGGGCAGCCATACACTGGAACTGAATCAACAGGCCGAATTAATCAGTCAGGAAAGCTATTATCCTTACGGCGGTACGGCATGGTGGGCTGCGAAAAATGCAATCGAAGCGACCTACAAAACGGTCCGTTACTCGGGTAAAGAGCGGGACGCGACGGGCTTGTATTACTACGGGTTCAGGTATTATGCGCCGTGGCTGCAGAGGTGGATCAGCCCTGATCCTGCAGGAGATGCTGACGGACTGAACCGGTACAGGATGGTGCGCAATAATCCCGTTACCTACCATGACACTGACGGTCTCATAGCGACAAGAACGCATTTTGATGAAAAAGATATTGAAGGATTCAGTTCAGTTTTTCAGAGTATAAAAGAAGGGCTTTCTGCAGCGGGCCTGTCGGCGGAAGAAACAGTATTTGTCATGGTTGGCCGTTCACCGCAAGCCTTGGGAGAATATATCAGCGCCTCGGGCTTCGACACCGCACTGTTGCAGGTGTCAGGGTTAGGTAACATGAAAAAAATGCCGGAAATCAGCGAACTCGGCGAGGTGGAAAGGACTAACAGGAATAACTACCTGGATGGGAGTCTCGGAGAAGCGTTTTCTCAGCATAAAAATGCGGTACTGCTGGACTACTCGGTGACGGGAAGCAGCATTATGGAAACGCACAAGATGCTCACGCAACATTTTGGCAGCGAACGCACAACGATCAAAATGGCGACTATATCCAGGTTTTTAAACGACGATGATCTTAGCGCTAGTGAAGCGGCGAGCTTTCATCATCCCGACAACCTCTTATATGACACACCCCGTGGAAAAGCACGTCTTGACTATAAAAACAGAGGGGTTATGCGACTGATAAAAATCTTGCATAACGAGATTGACAAGGGCTTAAGCTACACCGAAAAATTCCACTTCACAAACATCGACTCGGGCGAAACAGCCGGCATCCTGGAAGACAAAAAATCCAGACTCAATGGCATGATGACAAGTGCAATACATCAGCACAAGGCTATAAGCTATACCGATATCAAAGACCGTAACAGAAGAAGATTTACACCCATGGTAAAAAACATGCACCCCCACTATTCGAGCCCAGATGATTATATAGCTTCTTACAACTTCAAAAGGACCTACACCGGGTCGTTTTTACATGGCATAAAAAAAGCAGTTACGGGGTACCGCTCCTAGGTTCTGTACAGGAACTCGGTGGGCGAAGGCAAGGCAAGCAGGCGAGGAACGGTCGGCGTAGCGTTCGACGCTATGGGTTGGGGATGAGCATTACGATCGGACTCGCGCACGAGCCTGCTTTTAACTCAGCGTCACCGAGCGCTGCCGCTTCCTCAGCGAATGGCCAGCGCCGATCTCGCAGAGCGTGGCTTGTTTACCTCGCTGACCTTTGTAGGCGTTGCGCATCACAAATGACCTCCCTATTCCTGCTGGTACACGCCTGCCTCAAGCGTTTTCTGTCTGATGGCAAGCGAAACCAGGACCCCAGCCCTCACTGCCCCACCCATCCACATTCCCTCGAGTAAACAAAGTTTCCAGAAACCTCTGGACGCTGCTTTTCCTTTCGCCTATAAAACAGCCTTCAAGAATATTAAATTCCTGTAGAGAATTTTATTCGCCACTCAGAAAACCTCTGTATCTGACTTTTTGCCCCCTTTGCCGAGCTGCCGCCCTATTCCAGAGGACAAGCCATGCAACACGAGAAGAACCATTTCATCCTGAAGATCAGCTGCCCGGCGACCTCCGGCATTGTCGCGGCAGTGGCTTCATGCCTGGCTGGCAACGGCTGCTATATCGGTGAAATGGCCCAGTTCGACGACGAGTACAGCGGCACCTTTTTCATGCGTGCAGTGTTTCGTTTCAACGATGGTCACGACGGCGACATCCAGCAGCTGAAAACCGGTTTCGATGTGGTGGCCAAAGACTTCGCCATGCAGTGGGAACTGCATGACACACGTCGCCCGATGCGCGTTTTGTTGATGGTCAGCAAGTTCGATCACTGCCTGACGGACCTGCTGTACCGCTACCACAAGGGGGAAATGGACATGACCATCACCGCCATTGTGTCGAACCACCTGGATTTGCGGCCGATGGCCGAGCGGGAAGGCATTCGTTTCATTTACCTGCCTGTGAGTAAAGAAACCAAGGCGGCGCAGGAAGCTGCGCTGATGAAGGTGGTCGACGAAACCGGCACCGAACTGGTGGTGCTGGCGCGCTACATGCAGATTCTCTCCGACGACCTGTGCAAGCAACTGGCGGGGCGGGCCATCAACATTCATCACTCGTTTCTGCCGGGTTTCAAGGGTGCCAAGCCGTATCACCAGGCTTATGAGCGCGGCGTGAAACTGATCGGCGCCACTGCGCATTACGTCACCAGCGACCTGGACGAAGGCCCGATCATCGAGCAGGAAGTGCAGCGTGTCGATCACGTCTACCTGCCTGAAGACCTGGTCGCAGCAGGCCGTAACAACGAAACCATCGCGCTGTCTCGGGCAGTCAAGTACCACCTTGAGCATCGGGTGTTTCTCAACACTGACCGAACGGTGATCTTCCGATGAGCGCGCGCATCATCGATGGCAAGGCCGCCGCCGCTCGTGTTCTGGAACAGGTCAGAAACGACGTGAAAACCTTGAAAGCCGACGGCATCGAACCGGCACTGGCGGTCATTCTGGTCGGTAACGACCCGGCCAGTGAGGTGTATGTGCGCAACAAGATCCTGCGCGCCGAGGAAGCAGGCATTCGTTCGCTGGAGCACCGCCTGCCTGCCAAGAGTAGCCAGCAACAGGTGCTGGCGCTGATTGCCGAACTGAACGCCGATGACTCGGTAAACGGCATCCTGCTGCAACTGCCACTGCCGCCGCACATTGAAGAAGCCCGCGCCTTGCAGGCCATTGGCCCGGGCAAGGACGTCGATGGCTTTCACAGTGAAAACGTCGGTGGTCTCAGCCAGGGACGCAGCGTACTGACGCCCTGCACGCCCAGCGGCTGCATGCACTTGCTTGAAGAGACCTGCGGCGATCTGAGCGGCAAACATGCGGTGGTTATCGGTCGCTCCAATATCGTCGGCAAACCGATGGCCGCCCTGCTGTTGCAAGCGCATTGCTCGGTGACAGTGGTGCATTCGCGCAGTGCCGATGCCAAGGCCTTGTGCCAACTGGCAGACATCGTCGTCGCAGCAGTGGGTCGTCCGCGCATGATCGACGCCAGCTGGCTCAAGCCCGGCGCAGTGGTGATCGATGTCGGCATCAACCGCATCGAGGATCAAGGCCGCAGCCGCCTGGTGGGCGATGTCGATTTCGACAGCGCCCTGAGCGTGGCTTCTGCCATCACGCCGGTACCCGGTGGCGTCGGACCGATGACCATCGCTTTTCTGATGAAAAACACAGTGACTGCTGCCAGGCAGCAAGCCCTCGCACAGCGCAGCCAATCGGAGGCCGTATGCCTTTCAACCTATTGAAATACGGGCTCAGCCCGGAGTATCCGGTCGAGGTGGATCTGCCTGCGCCCAAGGAGCTCAAGCCTTCCTACGACGTGGTGATCATCGGCGGCGGTGGTCATGGGCTGGCGACCGCGTACTACCTGTCGAAATACCACGGCATCACCAATATCGCAGTGCTGGAAAAAGGCTATCTGGGCGGCGGCAACACGGCGCGCAACACTGCGGTTATCCGCTCCAACTACCTGACCAGTGAAGGCGTGAAGTTCTATGCCGAGTCGGTAAAAATGTTTCAGGGCCTGTCCAACGAATTCGACTTCAACATCATGTATTCGGAGCGCGGCCAGCTGACCCTCGCGCATACCGACGCCACCGTACGCTCGTTCCGTCAGCGCGCCGAGGTCAACAAGCATTTCGGCGGCCGCACCGAAATGATCGACCGCCAGCAGATCCGCGAACTGGTGCCGAGCCTCAATCTGGACCCCGGCCATCTGCCGGTGCTCGCGGGCCTGTGGCATATCGACGGTGGCACTGCACGCCACGACGCTGTGGCTTGGGGCTATGCCAAACAGGCGGCCAAGCGCGGCGTCGAGATTCATCAACTGACCGAAGTGCAGGAACTGGTGATCGAGAATGGCGCCATCACCGCAGTGAAAACCAATCGCGGCACTATCCAGTGCGGTTGCGCCGTGCAGGCAGTCGCGGGCATGAGTTCGCAGATGATGAAAAAGGCCGGAATTCGCTCACCGATACAGACTTTCCCGCTGCAAGCGATGGTCACTCAACCCTTCAAGCCGTTCCTCGACCCATTGGTGAGTTCGTCCGCCCTGCACTGTTATGTCCAGCAGACCAGCCGTGGTGAGGTGGTGTTTGGCGGCGGCTCGGACCCGTATCCGCTGTTCAACACGCGCTCGACGCTGGACCTCAAGGAAAGCCTGCTGGCCCACGCCATCGAGATGTTTCCGTTTCTGGCCAACGCCAAATTGATGCGTCAGTGGGCCGGAATCACCGACATGACCCCGGACTACAGCCCGATCATGGGCCTCTCGCCGGTCAGGAATTATTACCTGGACGCAGGCTGGGGCACCTGGGGCTTCAAGGCAACGCCAATCTGCGGCAAGACCATGGCCGAACTGGTGGCCAGTGGCGGCAAGGTGCCCGAGTTGATCAGGCCATTCGCGCTGGACCGCTTCTCGACCTTCCAGCAAGTCAACGAAATGGGCGCGACAGCGGCCAGCCACTGACGGAGAGCGACACATGAAAATCATGACCTGCCCGCTCAACGGGCCGCGCAACATCAGCGAATTCACCTACGGCGGCGAATTCAAGCACATGCCTGACCCGCAGACCTGCAGCGATGCGGAATGGGCCGACTACGTGTTCAACAGCGAGGACACCCTGGGCGTGGTGCGCGAGTGGTGGATGCACAACCCTTCCAGCTACTGGTTTCTGGCGGAACGCCATACCGGCAGCGACGAGATCATTCGCACCTTCGACCCGAGGGAAATATTTACCGCACGTATCGACTTCGCTCCCCTCCCATCCAAGGAGATCGCAGGATGACCACCCCAGCCCGCCTGCCCGCGCCCATGGGCCTGCTGATCAATCGCAACCAGCCGCTCACCTTCAGCTTCGATGGCAAAACCTATCAGGGCCTGCAAGGCGACAGCATTGCCAGCGCACTGCTGGCCAACGGTCGCTTTCTGCTCTCGCGCTCGTTCAAATACCATCGTCCGCGCGGCCCGCTGAGCATGGCCGGACAGGACGCCAACAGCCTGGTCCAGCTACCTCACGAGCCCAACGTGCTGGCCGACACCTTTGCCCTACAGGATGGTTTGCAGGCAACCGGACAGAATTTCAGCGGCTCGCTGGACCACGACAGGGATGCCTGGCTGGGCAAGTTCTCGAAGTTCATGCCCGTGGGTTTCTACTACCGCTCGTTCTACAAGCCCAAAGGTATGTGGAAAGTCTGGGAGCCGATCATTCGCAAGAAAGCGGGCCTCGGCGTGCTGGATCTGGACTTTCAGCCTGAATACTACGACAAGGCCTACCTGTTCAATGATCTGGCGGTGATCGGCGCAGGGCCTGCCGGGTTGCAGGCGGCGCTGAAGGCAGCCAACGCCGGCGCCAGGGTGCTGTTGATCGAACAGCAGCCGATACTCGGTGGTTCGCTGACCTACGCGCGCTTCGATATCGACGGTCAGCGTGCCGGGCAACTGCGGCGCGAACTGGTCGACGCCGTGCAGGCGCACGCCAATATTCAGGTCCTCACACAGGCCACTTGCAATGCCTGGTTCACCGACAACTACCTGCCAGTGATTCAGGGCAAGCGTCTGTACAAGGTACGCGCTACGCAATGCCTGGTGTGCAGTGGCTCGTTCGACCAGCCGGTTATTTTTCGCAACAATGATTTGCCCGGTGTGATGCTGACCAGCGCTGCGCAACGTCTGATCAGGCTGTACGCAGTCAAGCCCGGCAAGCGCGCGCTGGTGCTGACCGGCAATGATGACGGTTACCTCGCTGCACTGGATTTGCACGATCAGGGTGTCGAAGTGGTCGCGGTCGCCGACATGCGCGCCAATCCGTCGGATCGGGCATTGCAGGTTGCGCTGGAGCAACGCGGCATTGTCTGCCACATGAGCACCACCGTGTATGAAGCACTGCACGAGAAAGGCATGCGTCACGTGAGCGGGGCCGAGCTGCGCAAGATCACCGGCCAGGGTCAGGTGGCGAACAAGGGTTTGAGTGTCGAGTGCGACCTGCTGTGCATGTCCGGCGGCTACATGCCGGCCTACCAGTTGCTGTGTCAGGCGGGCGGCAAGCTCGCCTATGATGATCGACTGGCCGAGTTCGCGATCAGCAGCCTGCCGCAGAACCTGGGCATCGCCGGTTCGGTCAACGGTTATCACGCGCTGGATAACGTGCTGGCCGATGCGACGAATGCCGCCACAGGGGTGCTCTCGGCGCTCGGCCTGGAATCGGCAGCCAACCCGGCCACGCTGCGCAGTGAAGCGCGGGTCAACTTCCCCTGGCCAATTTTTCCGCATCCAGAGGGCAAGGATTTTGTCGATTTCGACGAAGACTTGCAGGTGCGCGATATCGTCAATGCCACCCGCATCGGCTATCGCGACATCCAGTTGGTAAAGCGTTATTCCACCGTCGGAATGGGGCCGTCGCAAGGTCGTCACTCAGCGTTGCCAACCGCACGGCTGGTGGCTGCGTCGACCCAGCGCAGCATCAGCGAAACCGGCGTGACCACTGCCCGCCCGCCCTTTGAGGCAGAGAAACTGGCACACGTGGCGGGCCGGGCTTTCGACCCCTACCGCCAGACGCCCATGCATCAACGGCATGTGCAGGCAGGCGCGAAGATGATGCCGGCCGGGATCTGGCAGCGCCCAGCGTTCTACGGCAAGCCGGCGCAACGCGATGCCTGCATGCAGCAAGAAGCACTGCATGTGCGCAACAAGGTCGGGATTATCGATGTGTCGACACTCGGTGGGCTGGACGTGCGCGGACCCGATGCCGCCGAGCTGCTCAACCGCATGTACACCTTTGCGTTCCTCAAGCAGCCGGTCGGGCGTTCACGCTATGCGCTGATGACCAACGAGCAAGGCGTAGTCATAGACGACGGCGTTTGTGCACGCTTTGCCGACCAGCACTTCTACGTCACCGCCACCACCAGCGGTGTGGATCGCATCTACCAACAGATGCTCAAGTGGAATGCCCAGTGGCGTCTGAACGTGGACATCACCAACGTCACAGCGGCCATTGCTGCGGTCAACGTGGCGGGTCCGGATTCACGCAAGGTGCTGGAGCAAGTGTGTACCGACCTTGATCTGTCTGCCGAGGGATTCCCTTATCTTGGCGTGCGCCTGGGCACTGTTGCCGGTATCAAGGCGCGGCTGTTGCGGGTCGGTTTCGTCGGCGAACTGGGCTACGAGATCCATGTCCCCGCTCGTCACGCGCTCAGGCTCTGGGATGCACTTGTCGAGGCTGGCAAGGCCTTCGACATGCGTCCGTTCGGCGTCGAGACGCAACGTCTGTTACGTCTGGAAAAAGGCCACGTCATCATCAGCCAGGACACCGATGGCATGACCCATCCGGCCGAAATCGACATGGGCTGGGCGGTCAGCAGGAGCAAGCCGTTCTTCGTCGGCCGCCGCTCGGTGGATATCCTCGAAGCCCAGCCGCAGAAACGCAAGCTGGTGGGTTTCACCCTGCCCAAGGCCAGTCCGTTGCCGCTTGAAGGTCATCTGGTGCTCAAAGGCCCGGACATCAGTGGCAACGTGACCTCCTGCGAATACTCGTCAACCCTGGGCATGATTATCGGCATGGCTTATGCCGCGTTCGACCAAAGCACACCCGGCCAGCAGATTCCGATTCGCGTCGAAGACGGCGTGGTGGTTCAGGCGACCGTCGTGAAACTGCCCTTCTTTGATCCTGAAAACCAGCGCCAGGAGCTCTGAACCATGAATAGCCTTATCCAGGACCGCCCGGTCAGAGCCGGCGCGCCCTCACTGTGCACACTGCAAGACCTGACCGATCTGCCGCGCGTGGGGTTTCGCGGTACGCAAAGCGCCGAATACCTGACAGCACGTGGTTTCAGTCTGCCCGACACGCCGAACCGCGCGGTTACTCAGGCCGACGGCAGCCATGTTGCACGTCTTTCGCAGACCGAATACCTGCTGCTCGGCAGCCCGCTTGATAAAGGCCAGCGCATAGCCGATGAGGAAGCCCGTTGGGAACTGGACCATAACGCCAACTACCTGCTGCCTCGCGAAGACAGCCATGCGTGGCTGCAACTGAGCGGCCCGTGCATCCCCGAGGTGATGGCTAAATTGTGCGGCGTGGACCTGCGTCCGTCAGCATTCGCAGTCGGCTCGGTGGCGCAGACCTCGGCAGCGCGAATCAATGTGATCGTGATCAATGTTGGCGCGCAGAGCGAACCCTGTTTTCAGATTCTCTTTGATCGGGCTTCACTGGCTTACTTCAAGGAAGCGATGCTGGATGCCATGACCGAGTTTGGAGGGCGCCTCTCATGAACAACGGGTTACTGCTTCAGTGAATAAAGGCCGTTTCGTGCTCATGAACGACAACAAGTGTCTGTTACCGCCAAGCCGCCTAAAGAATACTGGCATAAAGCCGTTGGACATTTGGTAGACCATAAGAGCGACCTTCGGCTCAACGCCTGGGGTCGCAGACTGCACCCATGCAGCACCCGACACTTGCGGCAGTAACGCGCCCCCCCGGAGCTCAAATGAATATCAAACAGAAATTGACGTGGGCGTTCGCAGTCATTGCGTGTTTGCCCATATTAGTCGTCGCCGCCATCGTGATCGTGAATCTGCGTGACAAGGCGACCAGTGATTTCGTGGACAGCAGCGCACGTGAAATTCGTCAGGTCGACAATGCCATGCAGCTGTTTTTCGACGGCATCACGCAGAACGTCAATTACATCGCGGCGCACCCGCTGATCGCCGGGGCGGGCGACGATTTCCGCAACTACATGGGCGCAGCCGCCACCGCACAGTCGGAAAACGACAAACAGGCGACCGAGCTGTTCGCCAGTATCGCCAAGGCCCACCCGGCCTACTCCTACGTCTCTTACGGGCTGATCAACGGCAGCTACATCATGACGCCGGAAGACCCGAAAATGAGCAACTACGACCCACGTGTTCGCCCGTGGTACAAGACCGCAATGGCCAATGCTGGCAAAACCGTGCGCAGCGACGCATATTACTGGGCCAACGATGACGCGGTGCTGGTCAGCACCATTAGGGCGATCCCCAATAAACTGGGCAACCCTGGCGGCGTGGTCAACATCGACGTATCACTCAAGCAACTGACCAACATCGTCAAGCAGATCAAGCTGGGTGACAGCGGCTACCTGATGCTGATGGAAAAGAGCGGCACCGTGCTGGTCGATCCCAAACAGCCGGAGCACAACTTCAAGAAACTGGGTGAGCTGGGCGACGGCTTCAGCGAGCTGGCCAAAACCGCCAGTGGTCTGGTCGAGGTGACACTCAACGGTGAACGCTACATGGCCAACGTGTACCCGTCCGAGCAACTGGGCTGGAACTTCATCGGCCTGATCAAGCAGGACGAAGTGATGGCCTCGGCCACCCGCCTGACCTGGCTGATCGGCATTATCGCTGCGGTATTGGCGGTGGTCTTTGCGATTGTCGGTGCCAGTTTTGCCAGCGTCATCGTGCGTCCGATTCACAGCGTGTCCAGCGGCCTGGAAGGCATTGCGGGCGGCGAAGGCGACCTGACCCAGAACCTCGCCGTGCGCGGCAAGGATGAAACTGCGCAACTGGCAGGCTGGTTCAACAAGTTCCTCGCCGCGATTCGCAACCTGATCCAGCACATCGGCCAGGCTGCCGGGAAGATTCTTGAAGCCTCACACAGCTCCACCCGTGTCTCCAACGACATGGCCGAAGCCGCTGGCCGTCAGCGCGAGGCGGTGGACATGGTCTCCACGGCCTTCCATGAAATGGTCGCCACCTCCAACGAAGTCGCCCGCTCCTGCAGCCAGGCCGCCGATTCGGCCGACAGCGGTCAGCAGCAGGCGCGTGAAGGTCAGCGGCAGATCGATGATGCGGTGCGCAGTGTCGACCAGCTCAGCGAGGAACTCACCCGCTCGGCCAAGGACATGACGCAACTGGAAAAGGACAGCGCAGGCATTCAGTCGATCCTCAATACCATCCGTTCGATTGCCGAGCAGACCAACCTGCTGGCCCTCAACGCGGCCATCGAAGCGGCCCGCGCAGGCGAACAGGGTCGCGGCTTTGCCGTAGTAGCCGACGAAGTCCGCGCACTGGCCAAACGTACCTCGGACTCGACCGCCGAAATCGACAACCTGCTGGGCAATCTGGCCAAACGCACCGCCTCGGTGGCTCAACAGATGCACGCCAGCCTCGACGTGTCGCAGCAATCGGTGACCAAGATCGGGCAGGCACGCAGCAGCTTCGGGCAGATCCGTGAGTCGGTGGATGTGATTCGCGACATGAACACCCAAATCGCAACCGCCGCCGAAGAGCAGCATCAGGTGGCCGAGGATATCAACCGTCACATCAGCCAGATCCATGGCGACGCCCAGTTGATCGCCGACCTCTCGGACTCCGCCCGTGCGGATTCCAGAAGCCTGGAACTACTGTCCAGCGAACTCGATGGCCTGGTGCGCAAGTTCAAGACCTGATACTGCACACTCGGAGCGTGAGAAACGATAGGTGTCTGTATGCCCCCTATCGTGCCCATGCTCCGCGTTGGCATGCCGTTCTGGACGCTCTGCGTCCTGTGCGCAGCAGGTGATCCAACCTCAGGGCTCTGCGCTGCCCCTCTCAAACCATTCAGCCAGAAAATCCAGCATGGTGCGCAAGGTGGCCGACTGGTGATGCCGCGAGGTGTAGATCGCGTGTATCCCCAGCGCCCTTGGCTGGTAGTCGGGCAGCACCGCGATCAGCTTGCCACTTGCAATCAGCGGCGCTGCCGAATGCACCGGTTGCAAGGTGATCCCCGCGCCAGCCACTGCGGCCTCCAGCAACACCACTGAATCGTTGGCGCTGAGGTTGCCGCCCACCGGAACACTGAGCGGCAACTGCTGACGGGTGAACTCCCATAGGCTCTTGCCGAAGTACGAATAGGTCAGGCAGTGGTGTGCAGCCAGTTCCTGCGGACTGGAGGGAGTGCCATGCATGGCGAGGTAGGCTGGAGAGGCACAGACAACCGAATCGCAATGCCCCAGTGGACGGGCAATCACATTGGGGTCCAGCTGATTGGTGATGCGGATCGCCAGATCAATACGCTCGCTGACCAGATCCACAGCCTCGTTGCCAATAAGCAGATCCACCGAGGTACCGGGGTAGCGTTGCAGGTAAGCCGTCACCGCTGGGGCCAGAACCGCCAGTGCCAGTGACTGCGAACAAGCAATGCGCAACATGCCGCGGGGCTCATCGACCTGCGTATCGGCAGCCAGCGGCACTGCGTCAGCCAGCTCGACAAGCTGCTGGCAACGCAGCAACGTTACTTGTCCGGGCGCAGTGAGCCCGAGCTTGCGCGTGTTGCGGTGCAACAAGCGCGCTCCCGCCCAGGTTTCCATTTGCGCCAGATAACGGGTAACCATCGCCCGTGACATGTCCAGCGCTTCGGCGGCAGCGATGAGGCTGCCGCGTTCGTTGATGGCCATGAACACCCGCGCCGCCATGATCCGATCCATGATTCATCCGATATAAGCAATCAATAGTTGCCAATATTGAGGCTTTTGTTTCATTTGAAGCAACATAAGATAACCACCTTAGTCCTGTCCGATAAAGGTCGTGCCCCATGCTGCGCAATTCCCTGCTTGCTCTATCGTTCGCTGCGCTATTCCCGCTTGCAGCCCAGGCCGCTGATCCACTGGCGATCGAAGTCTACAACCCGGCCGAAAAAGCCATCTTCCCGGTGTCATCCGAACTGATCACCGGCAAGCATGATGCGGTGCTGATCGATGCACAGTTTCAGCGTAACGATGCTCAGGCGCTGGTAGAGAAGATCAAGGCCAGCGGCAAGAAACTCACCACCGTGTACATCAGCCACAGCGACCCGGATTACTACTTCGGGCTGGACGTCATCAAAGCCGCTTTCCCCGATGCGAAGATCGTTGCCAGCGCCCCTACCGTGAAGGCGATCAAGGCGTCGATGCAGGGCAAACTTGCCTACTGGGGCCCGATCCTCAAGGACAATGCGCCAGCCAGCCTGGTCCTCCCAGAGGTGCTCAAGGGCGACCATCTGACCCTTGAAGGCCAACCGTTGCAGATCAAAGGCCTTAACGGTCCGGCACCCGAGCGCAGCTACGTATGGATTCCATCGCTCAAGGCGGTGGTCGGCGGCGTTGTGGTGTCCAGCGGCATTCATGTCTGGGTTGCCGATACCCAAAGCCCGAAATCGCGTCAGGACTGGCTCGCCACCCTCAAGGGTATTGAGGCGCTGAAGCCGGTCACGGTAATTCCGGGCCATTATCTGGGCGAGGTTCCAGCGGGCACCAAGGCTGTGACGTTCACCGCCGACTACCTGAAGTCCTTTGAACAACAAGCGGCCAAAACCAAGGATTCCAAGGGCCTGATCGATGCCATGCAGAATGCCTGGCCACAACTGGCCGAACCGAGTTCGCTGGAACTGAGTGCCAAGGTCATCAAGGGCGAGATGAAGTGGCCGAACTGATCTGAAACCAGGGAACTGTTGCCGCATCGCCGCAGTTGCGCGCAGCAATTCCGGGGGATGGTCAGACGCCCCCGTCAATCGCTATGCTGCACCCATGAATGCTCCCGTCAAAATCCGTAACTCCTGCCCGCCCGGCGCTTGCGACTGCGAGCGCGAACGGCTGGATGCGGAAGACGCCGACCTGCGCATCCTCAAGCTGACCCGTGATGCGGAAAACACGCTGCTTGAGCGCCTGAGCCGTGTTGAAAGCCTGAAGGATCTGGAGCACATGCAGCGCAAGATTTTCGAGCAACTGGGTGTGCGCGTCGAAATCGCACCGGGCTTCAACGAAGTACGCACCATGCGCGGCATCAGCATTGTCGTGCAGAAAAAGACCGGCCTGTGCCGCAAGACGCGCAAGTCGGTTGCAAGCGCAATCCGCAGTGCACTTGAGGCACGCCCGCAGATCGCCTATGAACTACTCAACGCCAACGACCTGCTGCGCGACGCGTGAGTCAATACAGAGCCCGAACAGGCCTTTGAAACCATAACGCCCGATCTAAAACGGAGCGGGCGTCATGTTCATTGTCCTGTTGACTGATCAACAGGCCCCCGGCGGAATACCACCCTTGTTGAAGTCCTTCAGGCGTTCCTTTTCTTCTGGCGTCGAGTGCGCAGGCACATCGTTTGCCGGTTCCGGCTTTTTCTCGTCTTTCTGGTCAGTCATGGTCATTCTCTCCGCTCGTGGACACTCAAAATAAGGCCACACGCGAAGCATTCGGTTCCGATTGATTAGCGCGCTGCCACTTGTTCGGCGACATTGCACTCCAGTTGCCTGGCCAGCCCCTGCAAATCGAGCAGGGTTGCGCGCCAACTGCGTTCCTGACTGCCGACGCTGACCAGCGAGCGCACTCGGTCATTGACCGAGATCCCCTTGCCGGTATTGGCCTGCCAGCCCTGCTCGAGCATGGCCGGGTCGAACTGATTGAACGCGTCGATCGCATCGACCCGGCTCACGGCAAAACCAAAGCACAGGCGCTCGCCACGCACGATCAGGACACGGGACGCTTCACCCGGGGTTTGCGCCCCCTCGCCCAGCAGGCTGCTCAGGCAGATCAGCGGCACTTGCTCGCCACGCAGATTGAACTGCCCCAACAAGTGTGTCGTCGGTTGCGACAAACCGATCAGCTGTTGCGGCACGCTCATGATCTCGACGATCTGACTCAACGGCGCGACGAAGCGGGTCGGTGCGTCAAACAGCAGGCAGGCATGCCGCAGCATGGCCTTGGTCACATCGTGCGAGGCTTGTGCAGGTTTGACGTCGTGCTGATAAACCTGGGTGTAGCTTTTGACTTCCGGGCGCTGCAACAGCATTGGATGATCCAGCAACAATGCCTGTTGCCCCTCATCCAGGTTCATAACCCCGGCCAGCAGTTCAGGATGCGGCAGGCCGTAACCCGGTGCCGCCAGAAGACTGCCCGGGTCCTGGCGCTGGATGGCGACCATGCGGTCGTAACCAAACCCGCACACCCGGCCATCCGGTGCCGTCAACAGCAACAACTGCGGCTTGGAAGTCTGGCGTTTATGGTCCAGACCAAGGACTTCAGACAGATTGAGCGCCGGAACCTTGGTGCCACGTACCGACGTCACGCCAAAGCAGCAGTCACTGGCAAAGTCCGACGCCGAAATTTCAGGGTTATCCACCAGTTCGGTCACGACGCTCGCATCGATACAGAAGTTGCGACCGTCACACTCGAACACCAGGTAATGCAGCAAACGATTCTTGGCCGCGAGTGCCTCTTCCTTGAGCACCTGCGCGCTCGGATCAGCAGCAAACAGTACGCCTGGCAAGCTACTCAGAAAACCCAGGTCGAGCTTGTAGATCATCCGCGATTCTTCTGCGCCCAGCAGCAGTGATGGCAGCAACCCGACACTGGTGCCGCCAGGGCCCAAGGGGCTGAATTGAGAGTCGCGGGCCTTGAGAATGTCGCATACCGCATCAATCGCCAGCCCCAGGTAGCCACCGCCGTACTTGAGAATAGCGACCAGCGGCGTGGGCAACGATGTATCGCCGCCCTCCGCCAACTGGCCCCGCAGGTCCACCAAAGGCACCGGTTTGCCGCGCAAGGTAAACACCCCGCGCAACGCACCGCGAGTCAGCGGATGGGGGTACAGGTCGGCAGGCCAGTGCACGGCCTCCATCAGCGCTTCGGCAACCACCGCCAGATAAACGCCATTGATCTGCACGACGCCATAGGCATTCAGGCTGCTCATGCAGGTTGTCCGATGGATACCTTGTCCAGAGTCTGGGTGTGGCCGGTCAGGTTGGCTTTATGCAGCTCCACGATCAGTGTTTCCACTTCCTGCGCCGACAAGCGTTGTTTCTCGGTCGCGGTGTTGATCCCGTCGATTGCCTGAGTGGTCTGCATCACGCCTTCCACGATGTGTTCGAAGGCTTCGCCGGCACTGCGCGAAATCTCGTTGCCCGACTCGATCCGGCTGACTGTTTCGAGGATCAGCTTGTTGATTTCCTTGGTCGCACGCGAGGACTTCTCGGCCAGCTTGCGCACTTCATCGGCCACCACCGAGAAGCCCAGGCCGTGCTCGCCAGCCCTGGCCGCCTCGATAGCGGCGTTGAAGGCCAGCATGTTGGTCTGACTGGCGATCTCGCTGATCACCTGGATGATGTCCTGAATGCCCTCGGCCGACTTGGCGATCATGCCCATCGCATCGGACGCCTTGACCAGAGTCTGCGAACCGGTACTGGCCTGCTCACGCGTCATTCTGGCCAGATCGGTGGCCGTCTGGGTGCTTTGTGCCACGTAGGAAATGGCGTTCATCAGTGCTTTAACCGACTCGCCCATGGCGCGGGTCTTGGCTTCTATCGCCTGCTCCATCTCGACCTGACGGGTAATGTCAGTGGCGAATTTCACCACTTTGAACGGCAGCCCGTCATGGTCTAAAATCGGGCTGTACGTCGCCTGAATCCAGATTTTCTGCCCGTACTTGCTGACGCGCATGAAGCGTCCGGAATAGAACTCGCCCTGCCCCAGCCCGTGCCAGAACTCCCGGTATTCAGTGGCACGCACATATTCCTCATCACAGAAAATACGGTGATGCTGGCCCTTGATTTCCTGCAGGCCATAACCCAGCGCTTTCAGGAAGTTGGCGTTGGCCGTAATGATGTTGCCGCTCATGTCGAATTCGATGACGGCCTGGGCGCGGTCGATTGCATTCACCTTGCCGTGGTGCTCGACGCTGGTTTCCTTGGCAACTGTCACGTCGAGCGCGAACTTGACGATCTTGTAGGGTTTACCCTGCGCGTCGAAGATCGGGTTGTAGGTCGCCTGAATCCAGATTTCCTTGCCATCCTTACGCTTGCGTTTGTACTCATTGGCGTCGTATTCGCCACGCCCCAGTTTTTCCCAGAGCTCGCGATACTCCAGACTGCTGACAAACTCCTCAGAGCAGAACATCCGGTGGTGTTCGCCGACAATTTCCTCAAGGTCGTAGCCGAATACCGCAAGGAAGTTGCGGTTGGCATGCAGCACCTTGCCGGTCAGATCGAATTCGATAACCGCCTGAGAACGCTCGATCGCCGTCACCTTGCCCGCGGACTCAGCCTGACGAATGCGGCTCTCGGTCACATCGTTGGCGAACTTCACGATCTTGTAAGGACGACCATCCGGGTCGAATATCGGGTTGTAGGTGGCGCTGATCCACAACTCGCGACCGTTCTTGCCGATGCGCTTGTATTCGCCGGAGTCATACTCGCCACGTTCGAGCTTGGCCCAGAAGGCACGATAGGCCGGACTGTTCAGGTAGTCGTCTTCGCAGAACATGCGATGGTGCTGACCCTGAATCTCGTCCAGACGATAACCCAGGACCTTGAGAAAGTTTTCGTTGGCGGTGAGCACGCGACCGTTAAGGTCGAATTCGATGACACCCTGCGAGCGATCGATAGCCGCAACCTTGCCTTCGTACTCGGCATTGGATTTGCGCTGCGCAGTCACGTCCGTAGCGAACTTCACCACCTTGAACGGATTGCCTTGCTCGTCAAACACCGGGTTATAAGTGGCCTGCAACCAGATCTCGCGCCCGTTCTTGCCCAGGCGCTTGTACTGCCCTTCGTCGAAAGCGCCCTTGCCCAGTTTTTCCCAAAACGTCGCGTATTCGACGCTGGACGCATATTCCGGCGTGCAGAACATACGGTGATGCCGACCCTGGACCTCATCCAGCCGATAACCGACGCAATCCAGAAAATTGGTATTGGCCCGCAGGATATTGCCTTCAAGATCGAACTCGATCATCGCCTGGGAACGGTCAATGGCCGTCAACAGCGAGTGAACATCAAGTTCCAGCCCGGCCCGGTCCCTGTGGGTGCTTTCAATTGTGGTCGACATGTGGAAGTACTCTGCGAGTAGGCATCTGTGGAAGTATTGTTATAAAGCCCCGGTCTGTGCGGGCCCGGTCAAACGCTTCAAACATGAGGCGCGGACTGACTATGGTGCCTGCTGATCAAGCCGGTTAATCGTCTTTCTCAATGCCTTCCATAGCGCAAACTTCAAGGCCGTCAGAGCCAGGTGGAACTATCGAAGTCACTCGGCAAGGAGCCGTTACATAAACATCGGCTTCAGTCAGATTAGCTTTAGCGCTGCCAGACCACTATTTAGCCACTATCAACGCACACACTTCCTGGCCCTACCGTTCACCGGTAAGGATCGCTTCGTAAACCACTTCCGTCCCCTGCTGAAAACCGTTGCGTCATCAGGCGTAAAACCAGATGACGAGAATCACGGCCCCCGTCCATCCCAGGGTGAGCAAGAAAGAAAGCCCTGCAAGGCGCGGGTCCATGGAACTCCTGTTCTAGAAGGCTTGGGTAAGCAGAGCGCTGCATACGTAGGGATATATCGGCTGGATCACAGGTCTATAAACTATTTTCACCACCTTGAAACACTGCCGGCACAGGGGTCTTGCTCTGGATCAACGTCTGATAACCTTGCCGCCGATCACTTCGTAAAAAGACGCTCGTCGCAGAGGCAGCCATGGCCATGATTTTCCCAGCCGAACCACTACGGCCCGAGGATCGTTTCGACGCCTGGCAGGAGGTTGTGAGCTCGACGTATGGCTTGGTCACCAGCCAGCCGCTGACCGAAGCGCCGTTTGACGGCAGGCTGAATGTCAGGGATCAGAGTAGCGTTACCTTCACCCGTATCCAGTCTTCCCCCCTCCATTACCGGCGGTTGCAGCAAGACAGGGAGAGCGATCACTTCCTCCTCACGCTCTCTTTGTGTTCCGTCGCTATCGTCGTGCAGAACGACAGAGAGTCCCGGCAAGGCGCTGGCGATATCGTCCTTTACGATAGCGCACAGCCTTACGCATGCAGTTACCCCGAAGGTGACGATCAGATTGTGCTGGCGGTGCCCCGCAAATTGTTGCTGCAACACATGCCCGCTGCCGAACGACTGGTGTGCCGCACGCTCGATGGCCGTTCGACGCTGGGCCGTGTTGCCGCAACCTTGTTGAATGAAGCCTGGAACACAGAAGGCTTATCGGACCCGCTGAGCGAGCGACTCAATGCATCACTGCTGGACGTACTGTCTACAGCCTTCGACTCGGTGTTCGGCGACACCGATATCCGGCAGCAGTCTCGTCAAATGCAACAACTGCAGCGCATCAAGCAGTTCCTGTTGAATAATCTACCCGACACAGGGCTGACGGCCGAAAGCATTGCTTTGGCGACTCATGTTTCGCCACGCACGCTCAATCGCCTGTTCGCACAGGAAGGCACCACGGCCATTCGCTGGCTCTGGCAGCAAAGGCTCTCGGCGTGCCATGACGCATTGCGCAAAGGCCACGTTCGCCGCGTCAGTGACGCTGCGCTGAATTTCGGCTTCAGCAACCTCTCGCATTTCAGTCGAGCCTTCAAAAACGCTTATGGCATCTCTCCTCAGCAGTTGCTGGGGCCACGATAAGACGATTGGCACCTTCGGCACAGCGATTGACCGTTCAGGCAAAGCACGCCACATCCGGGTCGAGCAGTATCACCGCCATGCCAATGAACGGTGACGAAGGAAAACCTCGATGACTACCCAACCCGATAAAACCCTGCGCCTGATCTTTCCCCAGTGGCAAGGTGGCAACAACGCGCCTTATCATTTTGGCGCACAGCTGCTGGCGTGGCTGGCACCGGACGCGTCAGGGCCCGTCGAGCACGTGGCCGTAACCGAACCGGATGATCAACCACTTGAACTTGAAAACGGCATCATCGCCCGCCATGCGCTGCTGGCCCAGCTTGGCCTTGCACGGCAACTGATCGACCAGCATCAGCCGGATCGTCTGGTGGTTCTGGTGGTTCTGGGTGGCGACTGCCTGGTCGACCTCGCGCCATTCGCCTACCTGAACGAACGTTATGACGGTGACCTTGCGGTGCTGTGGGTCGACGCTCACCCGGACGTCATGACACCCAGAGACTTCCAGCATGCACACGCGATGGTCATGGGCAATCTGCTGGGCGAAGGTGACAAGGATTTCGTCAATGCCGTGAAACGCCCGATCAAGCCTGCCAATGTGATGTACGCGGGCCTGCAGGAAACCCTTGAGGTCGAAAGCGCATTCATCAAGCGTCTCGGGCTGCGCAGCGCCGATGCACAGGCGCTGGCACACTCCAGCGAGCCGGTGCTGCAGTGGCTTGAGGAAACCGGTGCAAGGCACCTGGCGATCCATCTGGACCTGGACGTGCTGGACCCGGCACTGTTTCGCTCTTTGCTGTTTGCCCAACCCGGTGTCCCTACCAGTAAATTTGAAGGCGTTGCTCAGGGCAAGATGACTATCGAGCAGGTCGTCCGCTTGCTGACAGACGTTGCCAGCGCCGTGGACGTGGTCGGCCTTGGCATTGCCGAGCACCTGCCGTGGGATGCTCTGGCGCTGCAGAACATGCTGACGAAACTGCCGCTGCTTGGCGACCGGCTGCCAAGCCACGGGACTGACTCCTGAACCAGCGAGTAAAATTCAATTTATGCATATTTAAATACCAGATAATTAGTTAATTTAATAATTAACATATAACAAAATAGAATTTCACTGTGGGTTTTTATAGGCATATCGTCATCCTATACCGACCCCTTTCTCCAGGCGGAGGTGCATCCACCTTTCTGAACCGTCCGGAGCAAAAACATGAGCAGACAACGACACCTTAAACTTGGCGCAATGGTCCACGGAGTCGGCCATGGCTGGGGCGAATGGCGCCACCCGCAGGCGCTGGCCAACGCCAGTGTGAATTTCGGCTTTTATCAGCAGCAGACCCAGTTGGCCGAAGCGGCCCGCTTCGATTTTGTGTTCATTGCCGACAGCCTGCACATTCACGAAAAATCCAGCCCGCATTACCTGAATCGTTTCGAACCGTTGACCATTCTCTCCGCACTCGCAGCCACCACCCGGCATATCGGTCTGGTGGCAACGGTGACGGTCAGCTACACCGAACCCTTTCAGGTAGCTCGCCAGTTTGCTTCGCTGGACCACATCAGTGGCGGTCGGGCTGGCTGGAATGTGGTGACTTCCTGGCTCAGTGGCACCGCCGACAACTTCAGCAAGGGCGAACACCCACCGCACGCCGTACGCTACCGTATCGCCAAAGAGCATATCGAGGTGGTCAAGGGCCTGTGGGATTCCTGGGAAGACGACGCCTTCGCCTACGACAAGCAGAAAGGCGAGTTTTTCACGCCCGGCAAACTGCACACGCTGAACCACAAGGGCGAATTCTTCTCGGTGAAAGGCCCGCTCAACATCGCCCGGTCGAAGCAGGGTCAGCCGGTGATTTTTCAGGCAGGCACCTCCGAGGCCGGGCGTAACTTTGCCGCTCAGAACTCCGATGCAATTTTTGTCCACGCCGAGAGTTTCGATGAAGCGCGCGCCTATTATCAGGACCTGAAACAAAGGGCTGGCGGCTTTGGTCGCGACCCTCACGCGCTGTCGATTCTTCCGGGCATTCGCCCGATTGTCGGGCGCGATGAGGCTGAGGTGGAGAGCCGCTATCGCCAGGCCGTGGAGTTGGTGACGATCGAAGACGCCATTGTCGCCCTTGGCCGACCGTTCAATGATCACGATTTCAGCCAGTACCCACTGGACGAACCCTTCCCGGAACTGGGCGATCTGGGCTCCAACAGCCAGAAAGGCGGTTCGGACCGGATCAAGCAACTGGCCAAAGACGAAGGCCTGAGCCTGCGTGAAGTCGCCCTGCGCTTCTCCCTGCCCCGCCGTGACTTTGTCGGCACACCGCAACAGGTCGCCGACGCGATACAAACGTGGTTCGAAGCAGGCGCAGCCGACGGTTTCATCATCAATAGCGTCCTGCCGGACGGCCTGCAGTACTTCACCGAATGGGTGGTGCCGGTGCTGCAACGACGCGGACTGTTTCGCACCGAATACAGCGGCAATACGCTACGTGAAAACCTCGGCCTTGAGGTGCCGGTCAATCGTCATGCGAAGGCTGTCGCCCATCAATCTGACGAGGCGGTGGCATGACTCGACTCGTGATTGCCAGCCAGCTGGATGATGATTTCAATCAGGTGATTCGCGAGCGGCTTGCAGTGACCCACCCTGAAGCCAGGGTCATCGGCGTACCTGCCGGAGTGCCGAGCGATTTGCCCGGCGAGGTCAGCATTCTGCTGGCGCGCCCTATCAACGTGCGTGGTTATGAAGCCCCGGCCTTGCCGCCTCCGGGCTGGCCCTATGGCCTGAAATGGATTCAGGTGGTGTCTTCGGGTATCGACTTCTATCCGGGCTGGCTGTTCGACGGGCCGCCGGTAAGTACCTCGCGGGGCAGCGCGGCAGAGAATATCGCCGAGTTCTCGCTGGCCGCCATTTTTGCTGCAGCCAAGCATCTGCCGGATATCTGGGTGCATGACTCGCACTGGAATTTCACCGCACTGACGCCGCTCAAGGGCACTACGCTCGGGATTCTCGGCTTTGGTGCCATCGGTCGCAGCCTGGCAAGCAAGGCCCAGGCGCTGGGTATCAACGTGATCGCATTGCGGCAAAGTCCGGCTCCGTTCGAGGTTGACGGTGTCGAGGCTGCACGCGACATTCACGACCTGTTCGCGCGCGCAGACCATCTGGTACTGGCCGCGCCGTTGACACCGGCCACGCGGCACATCGTCAACGCCGAGGTGCTGAACAGTGCCAAACCCGGCCTGCACTTGATCAACATCGCCCGTGGCGGTTTGCTTGATCATGAGGCGCTGCTCAATGCGCTGGATAATGGAAACATCGGCCTGGCCTCGCTGGACGTCACCGAACCCGAACCCCTGCCGGACGGGCATCTACTGTACTCACATCCTCGCGTGCGCCTGTCACCGCACACCTCGGCGATCTCCAGCAACAGCCGTAACGAAATAGCCGACAGCTTTCTGGCCAACCTTGAGCGTTTTCTCAATGGGCAGGCCTTGCAGAATCAGGCTGATCGCCAGCGCGGCTACTGACACTCAGCGTCACCTTCACATACCGAGCGTGCCATGCCCAACCCGATAAAACACACACAACCTGGCTACCGCCGTCCGCTGCTGGCAGGCCTGCTCGCGGCGTTGGCGTTATGCATCGCCCTCCCCGTCGAAGCACAGCAAACGTTGCGGATCGGTTACCAGAAGTCTTCCACGCTGATCACCCTGCTGAAAACACGCGGCACGCTGGAAAAAGCCCTTGCGCCACAGGACGTCACCGTCACCTGGCATGAGTTTCCGAGTGGCCTGCCGCTGCTGGAGGCGTTGAACGTCGGCAACGTCGATATCAGCGCGGATGTGGCGGACACCGTACCGATCTTCGCTCAGGCAGCGCAGGCCAGGCTGACCTACTTTGCCCAGGAAGCGGCCTCGCCTTCCGCGCAGGCAATCATCGTCCACAAAAACTCGCCCGTGCAGCAGTTATCGGATCTGAAAGGTAAAAAAGTCGCTGTCACCAAGGCAGCGGGTTCCCACTACCTGCTGATTGCTGCGTTGAAAAAGGCCGGTCTGGCATTTTCGGATATCCAGCCCGCCTACCTGTCGCCCGCCGACGGCCGAGCGGCCTTCGAAAACAACAAGGTCGACGCATGGGTCTCCTGGGAACCCTTCCTGACCAGCGCGCAACGGCAATTGCCGACCCGCACCCTGGCTGACGGCAAGGGACTGTCCAGTTACAAACGCTATTACCTGACCGGCACCAACTACGCCAAGGACCATCCGCAAGTACTCAGCGTGGTTTACGAGCAGTTGCACAGCGCCGGTATCTGGCTAAAGGCCAACCCGCGAGAAGCCGCGCAGGTACTGAGCCCTTTATGGGGCAATCTGGATATCGAAACGGTCGAAATCGCCAACAGCCACCGCACCTATCAGATACAGCCGGTCACGCATAAGCAACTGGACGAGCAGCAGCATATCGCCGATGCCTTCTTCGCAGCGGGCCTGCTGCCCAAGGCGGTGGATGCGCAGGCTGTGGAGGTATGGAAGCCTTGAGAGAGGGGGCGTATGTGCTCTTACATCAAGCACGCACGCCCCTCGGTCAGCGTGCGAATTCAAGCACGCGGCGGCCTGGGAAACACTCCGCGGGCGGTTTCATAAGCCTGCGCGACACGCAACGCCAGGGCATCCTTGAAGCGCGGCGCGACAATCATCATGGCAACCGGCAGGCCCTCGGCCAGGCCTGCCGGGATTGACGTGGCCGGGTGGCCGGTCAGGTCGAACGGCGCGGTATTGGCGAGCATGTTCAGTGCGCTGTGCACGTACTCTTCAATCGGCGCATCGGCGGCGGTCAGCGTGGTGGCTACAAACGGCATGGTCGGCATCACCAGTACGTCAAAATCCTTGAATGCTTCGTCGTATTGACGGGTGAGTTCCGGCACCAGCATCCGCGCCTTGGCGTAGTAGGCACCGTGCAGGTTTTTCAGGCTGTAATGCCCGGTAAGTGCCACGGCACGCACGCTGCTGGACAATGCGTTGGCATGCTCACGACGCCTGGCACCGAAGTAGCTCATGATCTCGGGGTCGTAATAGCCGTCGACATTCATGCCATAGCCGTTGCCTTGCAGCATCTGGTACGCCGCACCATCGGTGGCGATGACATTCCACATGTCCAGCGCCACACCGCGGTGCCACGGAGCGCTTGCCTCTCCGACCGTCGCACCAAGGCTTTCCAGCTGTGCCACTGCGGCGCGAACCAGCGCGTCGACCTGCGGTTCGGACATGCCGGGAATCGCAAAACCTTCGCGCAGCAGGCCGACTTTCAAGCCGGCAACGCCCTGATCGAGGGTCGCGACACAACTGACCGCTGGCGGGTTTTTCTGCCTTGAATCAAGCCCGTCGGCCCCGGCGATTACGTCGAGCATGACCGCGCAGTCGCGCACGTTATTGGCCATCGGACCGACATGGTCGATGGTCCGCTCAATCGGAAAAGCCCCGGTATAAGGCACAAGACTGTAGGTCGGCTTGTGCCCGACGATGCCGCTCCAGGCCGACGGCATGCGGATCGACCCGCCTTGGTCGCCGCCGATGGCCATGTCCACTTCCTGCAAGGCGACCAGCACGGCGCTGCCGCTGGAGGAGCCGCCTGCGTTGCGGGTCAGGTCCCACGGGTTTTTTACCGCACCGGTGGCCGAGGTAAAACTGGCTCCGGAGAAACACAAGTCTTCACAGACTGACTTGCCGACCACCGTCGCGCCTGCGGCCAACAAGCGTTTGACCACCGTGGCATCTTCGGACGGCACGTAACCATCAAGGCTCAGCGAGCCGTTGGCCATCGGAACGCCGGCCACTGAGACGTTGTCCTTGATGACCACCGTTCTGCCCGCCAATGGGCCGCTCGCCGCACCGGCAATGTGCGTCTTCACGTACCAGGCGCCATGCAGGTTTTCGGCCTCTGTCGGTTTGCTGTGCTCGCGCAGCGGCGTGGGCTGCGCAACGTGAGCGGCGTACAACGCATCAATGGCTTCGTAGGAGCCCAGGGTTTCGTCAGCAAGACTCAGGAACGATGCCATCTGGCTGTCTGACAGGTCGTACCCGTGATCCTGGGCGGCAATCAGAAAGTCGGCTTTGTCGGGGCGTTTTACGGACATGGTGTTCTCCAGATAACGGTAAGGGCCGCCCGGGATCGGGCAGACACTGACTGGAGCCGCCTGCGCAGGATGCGCAGGCATGGGCTCGATCCGGAGGACGCCGTTGTCCATGCCGGTCGCCACGCGGTGTTCCATACCTGCCGGTTCAGGGCGTATGGCAAGCGTCCGCGCAGAAGAGGATCAGACCGATGAGGCCCGACACTCGAAGCGAGTCTGCAGCCTGTCAGGAACAGGCTTGTTGAAACAGTTCGTGGGCCTTGACCAGCGCCTCGGCGATTTTCTCCACGGGTTCACGCTTGGCCATCGCCTGATCCCGCAGCGCGTTGTAAGCGTCTATTTCAGACATACCCTTGGTTTCCATCAGGATGATTTTTGCCTGCTGCACGGTACGCATCACCGCCATGCGCCCTTCCAGGCGCTTGACGTGTTTTTCCCGTTCCCGTGTTTTGCGTGCCTGGCTGAGGGTGATGGCCAGCGCCGTCAGCAGGCCGAAAGACCTGACCGGCGAGGGAATCACCGAACAGGCATTGAGCTGCACCAGCGCCTCGACAATGATCGGGTTTTCATAGGCGATCACCGGAATGATCGGCGGCGTCGAGTTGTGCAGCAGCCAGGGCGTGTTGGTCGACAGGCTTTCCGGCGACACCGCCAGCACGATCACGTCAGCCTCACTCTGCAACCGTTCGGGGATCGGCCACTGCACGCGTACCTGGCAACCAATACGCTGCAACTGGGCGATCAGGTTGCGACCGTCTTCATCATCGGGGTGCATCACCAGCACGCTGATGTCGCGCAGGTCCTTGATGCCGCCTGCGCTGTCGTTGCGCAAACGTTTCTTGGCGGCACGCAGGGTCATGGACGCCTCCCGGTCAGGCTGGACCAGCCGTTGAAGTCAGGCGCAACGGCATAAGGATCGGGCTTCAGCGCTTTCTGACTTTGGTAAAGGATGTCGAACTGCCCGTCGCCATTGGCACGGCCGATCCGCGAGTACAGGTAGGTATGGTGATTGTGCTCATCGATGCGCACCCGTCCCTGAGGCGCGTCGTATTCCAGACCGCGCATGGTTTGCAAGACGTCCTCTACCTCCGTGCTGCCTGCGCGGGCTATCGCCTTGGCCAGCAGATGGACCTGAAAATAAGCGGCTTCCCAGCAGCGGTCGGTCACCTGATGCTGGCCGAACATCTCCCGGTATTGCGCAATGCACTGACGATTGAGCGGCGTGTCGATCGACTGGAAGTAAGTGGCTGCCGAAATGTGCCCGGTGCCCAGATGCACACCCATCTGCTGAATGTCGGTTTCGCTGGTGGTGACACTGGCAATCGGCATGACCGCCGGGTCGAAACCGGCGTCGGCGTAGGCCTGGTACAGGTGCGCCATGGTGTCACCGACCACTGTGGAAAAGATGAACGAGGGTTTCAGTTCCCGGGCCTTGACCATGAGCCTGGCGAAGTCCTCTGGCCTGGCATTTTTCAATGGCAGGTAGTACTCGCCCAGCTTGCTGCCTCCGCGCTCGTAGAGCAGGTCGCTCATCAGCCGATTGGTTTCGTAAGGGTAGACGTACTCGGAGCCGATCATCAGCACGCGACTGCCGAAGTGGTCGAACATGTAACTGCCCAATGGCACGGCGTTATGGTTCGGCGTGGCACCGGTGTAAATGATGTTGCGCGAATACTCGAAGCCCTCGTAGTAAACCGGATAGAGCAGCAACGCGTTGTACCGTTCGACGACGGGCAATACTGCCTTGCGCGCCGCCGAGGTGTAGCAACCGAAGAAAAACCGCAGGTTCTCTTCACGAATCAGCGATTCAACGTGCATGGCAAACAACGCAGGCGTTGAATCCGGGTTACGGGTAATCAGTTCCAGAGGACGGCCATTCACGCCTCCTGCCGCGTTGATCTGATGGATTGCAAACTGTGCGCCGCGCATTGTTGAACACTCACCGGCAGCAGTAACGCCGGTATTGGAAAACAGACCTCCTATGCGGATCGACGGGTCAACCATGTCTATGAACCTTGTTCAACGTGAGGTGAGACGCCCGAACCTGGCCGGGAGCCTGAAAGAAGACTGAGCGAATAACCGTGGATTCAACGGTGGCTCTCAGGCGGTTGTGCCTGGGGCTGGCGTGACGGCAGTGTCAGGACCAGTCGTGCGAGGGACCTTCCACACCTGCCGAGAGTGGGCGTGTGGCAAGAGACCCTGCGAGGGTGTTGATCAGGCTTATGCAGGTAGCGGGCCATAGGTGCTGCGTGGGTGTTGATGACTCGTGTGTCTGCTGGCCGGGGCGTTCCCTTGGTAACAGGCATTTGCTGGCAGAAACAGGCGTACATTCGCAGGGGGTCTGTCGCTCAAAACATAGCTTTCGCGAACAAGTTCGCTCCCACAAAAGCTGTGCGAATTTCCCAGAAAAACGTCCGTAGCCTCACGTTTTTGGTGCGCAAGAGACCCGTTCGCGCCAAAGCGGCGCATGCCGGTTTGTTCGTGCAATTAATGCAGGGATGCTCTGCCACACGGTTTCAAAACCCGTGCAAACTGCCGTTTCGGCACTTGGCATTGCCCTTGCTATGTTCCCCCTGAGACATCGCGCCAGCTGTCTGCCCTACGCCCCCTTGGCAAGTAGGGAGACACCTCGCGTACGACTGGATCGGACACAGTTTGTCCCGCCAGATTCGGCACAGAAGCCTGACATCCCGCCCATTGATTTGGCCGGGATGTCGGGCTTTTTTTATTCCTGGGAGAAAAGTGAATGCACAACGACAAACGCCGTTTGATCAAGCATGCTCTGTTGCTGGGTGCGATCAGCCTGCTGCCGTTTTCCCTGATCGGTCAGGCGCAGGCGGACGAGACTGTGAAAGTCGGCATCATCCACTCGCTGACCGGCACCATGGCCATCAGTGAGGCCTCGGTGGTCGACGCCGAAAAGCTCGCCATCGAAGAGATCAACGCCAGTGGCGGCGTGATGGGCAAAACCATCGAACCGATCGTTGAAGATGGTGCCAGCGACTGGCCAACCTTTGCCGAGAAAGCCCGCAAGCTGCTGGAAAACGACCACGTTGCGGTAACCTTTGGCGCGTTCACCTCGGCGTCGCGCAAAGCGGTGCTGCCGGTCTTCGAGCGCAACAAGGGCCTGCTCTACTACCCGACCTTCTATGAAGGGCTGGAAAAATCCCCGGCCATTATCTACACCGGCGCCGAGGCCTCGCAGCAGACCCTGGCAGCCGTCACCTGGCTGATGGCCAACAAGGGCAAAAGCGTCTATCTGGTCGGCTCCGACTACATCTGGCCACGCACTACCAACAAACTGGCGCGGGCATCGGTCACCAAACAGGGCGGCTCCATCGTCGGCGAAGACTACCTGCCGCTGGGCGCTATCGAATTTTCCTCGGTGATCAACAAGATCAAGGTGGCCAAGCCGGACATCGTGCTGTCGACCATCGTCGGCGGCTCGAACGTGGCGTTTTACAAACAGCTCAAGGCTGCCGGTATCGACAGCAGCAACCAGACGCTGATGGGCCTTGCGATCACTGAAGAGGAAGTCACCGGCATCGGCGCGGAAAACCTCGTCGGTTTCCTGACCTGCATGAGCTACTTCCAGAGCCTGAAAAACCCGGTCAACGAGAAGTTCGTCCAGGCGTTCAAAACACGCTATGGGCAGCAGCGCGTCGTCGGTGACCCGATGGCTGCGGCGTATACCGCGGTGTACCTGTGGAAAAAGGCCGTCGAGAAAGCCGGTAGCTTCGACGTGCCGAAAGTAATCGCCGCCTCCTCGGAACTGACCCTCGATGCGCCCGAAGGCGAGATCAAGGTGCACAAGGACAACCACCACCTGTGGAAACGTGCACGCATCGGCACGCTCAACGCGCAGGGCCAGGTGGACGTGATCTATGAGTCCGCACCGATCGAGCCCAACCCGTTTCCGAAACTCTGATACCGGGCCGGGCGCGATCCGCTTCACGCCCGCTTTCGTCAATGTGCAGCAACAGGTAGCGACGGCATGACTCTCGATACGCTGGTAATGCAAGTCTTCAGCGGGTTCTCGCTGTTTTCCGTGCTGGTGCTGATGGCACTCGGGCTGACCATCGTGTTCGGCCTGATGGGCGTGATCAACATGGCCCACGGTGAACTGATGGCGATGGGCTCATACATGACCTACGTCACCTCCGTGGTGTTTCAGCGCTACTTCCCAGAGTTCATGGGCTGGTATTTCATCATCGGCATCGGAATGGCCTTTGTGGTGACCTTCGCCTTCGGTCTACTGCTGGAACGCTGCTTTATCCGCTTCATGTACAACCGGCCACTGGACACATTGCTGGCAACCTGGGGACTGTCGCTGGTGCTGCAGCAACTGTTCCGTCAGGTGTTCGGCCCCAAGGAAGTCAGCGTACCTACCGTGCAATGGCTGCAGGGTGCGTGGAAAATCAGCGAAGGGCTGGAGTTGCCGCTCAACCGCATTTTCATCATCGGCCTGACGTTCGTGATTGCCGCAGCGGTATTTCTGTTCCTCTACCGCAGCCGCTGGGGCCTGCGCATTCGTGCAGTGACCCAGAACCGCGCGATGGCCGGAGCGGCCGGAATCAACACTGCGCGGGTCGATTCGGTGACGTTTGCGCTGGGCTGCGGCCTGGCGGGAATTGCCGGGAGTTCATTCACCATGCTCGCCTCCACCGGCCCGGTGAGTGGCCAGCAGTATCTGGTGGATACCTTCATCGTGGTGGTGTTCGGCGGCGTCGAAAGCCTGCTCGGCACCTTTCTCTCGGCGTTCGCCATCGGCCAGACGCAGATCTCGCTGGAATACCTCACCACCGGCTCCATGGCCAAGGCGATCACCCTGCTGGTGGTCATCGTGCTGCTGTTTTTCCGCCCCAACGGCCTGTTCGCCACGAAAGTGAGACGTTGAGATGAACAACATGACTGAAAAGCCACTGGCCGGGACGCCGGTCAAAGCAGCCCGACCAGACTGGCTGAGTGGTGGCTGGTTGTCGCTGATCGAGCGTTACAGCCTGATCTGGCTATCACTGCTGTTGTTGGTGGTATTGCCGCTACTGCTGGGCGATTTCCGTCTGGGGCTGGCGGGCAAATACCTGAGCCTGGCGTTCTGCGCCGTGGGCATGGTGATGATCTGGGGCTACGGCGGCATTCTCAGCCTCGGCCAGGGGATCTTCTTCGGCCTGGGCAGTTACATGATGGCGATGTACCTGAAACTGGAAGCCACTGCCACGGACGAAGCCGCCAGCGCCCTCGCCGCTTTCTACGGCTCGGCGCTGCCGGACTTCATGATCTGGAACAGCGTCGAAGCCCTGCCCTGGTGGTGGAAACCGTTCGAATCAGCCACCTTCACCCTCGCAGCGATCCTGATCCTGCCTGCGCTGCTGGCGTTTCTGTTCAGCTATGCCTATTTCAAGAAGCGCGTCGGTGGCGTGTACTTCTCGATCATTACCCTGTCACTGGCCTCGATCATGTCGATCATGATCATCGGCCAGCAGGGCTACACCGGCGGTGTCAACGGTCTGACCGACTTCAAGACCGCCTTCGGCATGAGCCTGCAAGCCCCTCAGACGCCCTGGATTCTCTACCTGATCACCACGCTGTTGCTGCTGGCCAGTGTGGCAATGTGCGGTTTCATTCTGCGCAGCCGCCTGGGCAAGGTCGTCGTGGCGATCCGTGACCGCGAAGACCGGGTGCGTTTTTCCGGCTACAACACTGCGTTGTTCAAGGCCTTCATCTTTGCCGTGGCGGCCCTTATTTCAGCGCTGGGCGGCGTGATGTTCACCCTGCAGGTTGGGCTGGCGTCGCCATCGCTGGTGGGCATCATTCCGTCCACGGAAATAGTGATCTATGCCGCGCTGGGCGGTCGCCTTTCACTGGTCGGCGCGGTATACGGAACGCTGCTGATCGGTGCAGCCAAGACTTACCTGTCGGAGAACTTCGTCAGCTTCTGGCAATACTTCATCGGCTTTCTGTTCATGGCGGTGGTGCTGTTCCTGCCGACCGGCCTCGCCGGGCTGTTGCAACGCCTGAGCAACAAGGAGGCGCAGTCATGAGCGCAATGTTACTGAGTGTCGAAGACCTGACCGTGTCGTTCGATGGCTTCAAGGCGGTCGATAACCTCAACTTCTATGTCGAGGAAAATCAGGTGCATGTGGTGATCGGCCCCAACGGCGCGGGCAAGACCACCCTGCTCGACATGATCTGCGGCAAGACCCGCCCGAGCGCAGGCAGCATCCGCTTCAAGGACCTGCAACTGGCGAACATGATCGAGTACCAGATCACTCGCGCAGGCGTGGGCCGCAAGTTTCAGAACCCGTCGGTGTACGAAGACCTCACCGTGCGCGAAAACCTCGACATTTCCTCGCCGGACAAGCGCGGCATCTTCAACTGCCTGTTCGCTGGAAGGAATGCAGCGCTGAGCGCCGAAATCGAACAGACCGCCGAGATGATCTTTCTCAAGGACCAACTGGGGCGCAAGGCCGGGTTGCTGTCTCACGGCCAGAAGCAGTGGCTGGAGATCGGCATGTTGTTGATGCAGCGCCCGGAACTGCTCCTGCTCGATGAGCCCGTGGCCGGCATGAGCGCTGGCGAGCGGGAGAAAACCGCTGGCCTGCTCAAGCTCATCGCCAAGGGCCGGGCAATGGTCATCATCGAGCACGACATGGAGTTCGTGAAATCGGTGGCCGACAAGGTCACCGTCCTGCATCAGGGCAAGACCCTGGCCTACGGCTCGATGGATCAGGTACAGAACGATCCTCGCGTCATCGACGTCTACCTGGGGCACTGAACATGCTGAATGTCTCTCACCTCAATGTGTATTACGGCGACAGCCATGTGCTGCGCGACCTTAGCCTGGAGCTTGCACCGAGCGAGTCGCTGGCGATCATGGGCCGTAACGGCATGGGCAAGACCACGCTGCTGAGAAGCCTGGTGGGCATGCTGCCGACCCGCAGCGGCAGCATCACCCTGGCCGGGCAGGAACTGACTGGCAGCAAGAGCTATGAGCGGGTTGCAGCCGGGGTCGGTTTCGTGCCGCAGGGGCGGATGATCTTCCCCTACCTGAGCGTCGAGGAAAATATCCTCAGCGGCATGCAGGGCGCGCCCGCTACGCCGATCCCCGACTACGTCTACGAATACTTTCCGGTGCTGTTCGAGATGCGTCGGCGCAAGGGCGGCAACCTCTCTGGCGGCCAGCAGCAACAGCTGGCCATCGCGCGGGCATTGGTCTCCAATCCCAAGGTGTTGATCCTCGATGAACCCACCGAAGGCATCCAGCCCTCGATCATCAAGGACATCGCCAAGGCACTCAATCTGCTGAAAAAGGAGCGCGGATTTTCGCTGATTGTTTCCGAGCAGGTGCTGTCGTTCGCCATGGCCGTGGCTGACCGCTATCTGATCATCGAGAAAGGCGAATTCGTTCATAGCGAAGTCCGCGAAACCGTCGACCGCGAGCGCATCCTGCGCTACCTGACCATCTGAACAGAGCACAGGAGCCATCGCCATGCTGATACTCGACCGCATTCTGGGCCAGGCCAGCGATCCTGCCCTTGCCGACCGCCTGCATGACCTGAGCCACGCCGGCCAGGTCGAAACCCTGAGCCTGTCCGGCAGTGACATTCAGCGCCATCGCCTGCGCCTGGCCAGTGATCGGGGCACCGACTGCGCCATTCGCCTTGAGCGTCACCAGCAGCTGCGCAACGGCTCGGTGCTGATGCTCGACAGTCAACGCGCCATCGTCGTGCAGATGCAGGATCAGGAATACCTCGAACTATTGCCAAGGGACGCAGCGGCGGCGCTTGAGCTGGGTTATTTCGCCGGCAACATGCATTGGGCAGTGCGCTTTGCCGGTGACATCCTGCAAATACCGCTCAATGGCCCGCAAGCCGACTACCTTGAACGTCTGGCCCCCATGCTTGCGGACGGCCGGGTGCGATGCGCATGAACGCCATGAGCAGCCTGCTGCTGGCCCTGCAACAGGCCGACAGCTTCTTTCCCGGTGGCGCGGTGGCATGGTCGTGGGGCCTAGAAACCCTGCTGGCTGACGGGTATCTCGGCAATGGCGAAGTTGTCGCGCCGCGCCGCCGACAGCGAACCGTTCGCCTTAACCGCAGTGCCGAGGTGCACGGCTTTGTCGAAGGCCAGTTGCGCCACCGCTGGAACAGTTTTGACCGGGTATTTCTACTTGCTGCATGGCGCACGGCCGATGACCAGACTGCGTTGATAGCCATGGACGCGCAGATCGAAGCCTTGACCCTCGCCGAGGAACTGCGTCAGGGCTCACGGCGTGTAGGCCAGGCATTGCTGGCCGTGCACGTCGCGTTGGGCACGCAGGATGCGGCGGCTTATCAACAGCAGGTTCTGGCGGGTCACGCGCAGGGGCATTTGCCGGTTGTACAGGGCTTGCTCTGGAACCGTCTGGGCATGCAGCGCGATCACTGCCAGCTGGCGGCGGCGCACGGCTTGTGTACCGGGCTGGTCAGCGCCGCCGTGCGCCTGGGGGTCATTGGCCATATCGATGGGCAACGGGTACTGACCGATATCCAGCCGCTGATCACCGACCTGCTCGCAATGGAGCCGCCTGCCCCGGACGACGCCTGTGGTTTCACGCCCATGGCCGAAATCGCCGTGATGCGCCACGAAACCCAGGACCTGCGCCTGTTTGCCAATTGAGCCAGCCACCCTACCGGGAGCCCTGTCATGCTGCTGACCCCCACCGAGCTTGAACGACTGACGCTATACACCGCCGCCGAACTGTCACGCAAACGCCGCAGCAAGGGCCTGCGCCTGAATTTTCCGGAAGCCTCGGCCCTGATTGCCGACGAGATTCTTGAAGGCGCACGCGAAGGCCGAAGTGTTGCCGAGCTGATCGGGTTCGGCTCGACCATTCTCAATACCGATGATGTGATGCCAGGCGTCGCCGACCTGCTGCCCGTGCTGCAAGTGGAAGGCACCTTCCCGGACGGCACCAAGCTGGTCACCGTGCACCAGCCCATCAGGCCGGGCAAACTGCCGCTTACGCTCATGCCGACACCTGGCGAGATACTCTCGCCGGACAGCGACATCCAGCTCAATAGCGGCCGACCGACCGCGACCCTGCGCGCGATCAATACGGGTGACAGGCCGGTGCAGATCGGCAGTCACTACCATTTCTTCGAGGTCAACAAAGCGCTGGATTTTCCGCGCGAAACGGCCTTCGGCATGCACCTGGACATTCCCGCAGGCACGGCGGTGCGTTTCGAACCGGGCGAGCTGCGCGAAGTGCAACTGGTGCAGTTCGGCGGTACTGGTGACATTCACGGCTTCAGCGGCCTGACCAATGGCAACCTGCACGACCCGGCCTGCAAACAGACAGCGCTGGAGCGTGCCCGCGCCCAACATTTCAAGGGAGCCTGAAGCATGGCGACGATGACCCGCAAGGAATACGCGGCCATGTACGGCCCCACTACAGGCGATGCAGTGCGCCTGGGCGACACCTCGTTGCTGGCTGAAGTCGAATTCGACTACTCGGTGCCCGGCGACGAGTGCCTGCACGGCGGCGGCAAGACCCTGCGCGACGGCATGGGCCTGATGCCCGGTCATGACAGCGCCGACGGTGCCCTGGACATGCTGATCTGCAACGCGCTGATCATCGACCCGGTGATCGGTATCGTCAAAGGCGACATCGGCATCAAGGACGGCAAGATCGTCGCGATTGGCAAGGCAGGCAATCCGCAGATCATGGACGGCGTACACCCACAACTGATCTGCGGCGTCGCTACTACCGTGCGCGATGCCGAGGGCCTGATCGTTACCCCCGGCGGTATCGACGTGCATGTGCATTTCGACTCGGCGCAACTCTGCGACCACGCGCTGGCGGCGGGCCTGACTACCCTGATCGGCGGTTCACTGGGACCGATCACGGTCGGCATCGACTGTGGCGGGGAATGGAATGTCGGCAAGATGTTACAGGCCGCCGAAGCATGGCCGATCAACTTCGGCTTTCTGGGGCGCGGTAATTCAAGCAAGCCCGAGTCGCTGCTCGGGCAACTGCGCGGTGGCTGTCTGGGGTTGAAGATCCATGAAGACTGGGGTGCCATGCCTGCGGTGATCGACACCTGCCTGAAGGTCGCCGACGAATACGATTTTCAGGTCCAGTTGCACACCGACACGCTGAATGAATCCGGGTTTCTCGAAGACACACTGGCGGCCATCGGCGACCGCACCATCCACATGTACCACACAGAAGGCGCAGGCGGCGGACACGCCCCGGACATCATCAGTGTGGCGGGTAAAAGCAACTGCATACCCTCCTCCACCAACCCGACCAACCCTTACACGGTGAACACGTTCGACGAACACCTGGACATGATCATGGTCTGCCACCATCTCAATCCGGACGTACCGGAAGACGTGGCATTCGCCGAATCGCGGGTACGGCCACAAACCATCGCCGCTGAAGACATTCTTCACGACACTGGCGCCATTTCGATTCTCGGCTCTGACAGCCAGGGCATGGGGCGCATCAACGAGGTGATCTGCCGCACCTGGCAACTGGCGTCGAAAATGAAAGACCAACGCGGCCGCCTGCCGGAAGAAACCACAGCACTGGGCGACAACGAGCGAATCAAACGCTACATCGCCAAATACACCATCAACGCCGCGCGGGTATTCGGCATCGACAGCTACATCGGCTCTCTGGAGCCCGGCAAGCTGGCCGACCTGGTGCTCTGGCGGCCGGCCTTCTTCGGCATCAAGCCGGAGCTGGTGGTCAAGGGCGGCTTCATCGTGCACGCCGTGATGGGTGATTCCGCCGCCTCGCTGTACACCTGCGAGCCCTTGGTGATGCGTCCGCAATGGGGGACATTTGGCGAGGCGAAACAGGCGCTGTCGGTCAACTTCGTCAACCGCCTCGCCGTCGAGGCCGACACCGCTACACGGCTGGGGCTCAAGAAGCAACTGCTGCCCGCGTTCGGCACGCGCACCCTGCGCAAGTCCGACATGTTGCACAACGATGCCTGCCCGGACATCCGCGTCGACCCACAGACCTTCGACGTGTATGCCGACGGCGAGCGTCTTTACTGCGAACCGGTCAGCGAAGTGCCCCTCGCGCAGCGCTACATGCTGCGCTGAACCTCGACCACACAGGAAACCCGACGATGAGCCTGCCCTTGAATGCACCCGCCACGCACACCAATGTCCAGCCTCACCCCGGCGCTGCGCGCGTCGGAATCGGCGGCCCGGTAGGCTCGGGCAAAACCCGTTTGCTGGAACAACTGATTCCACGTTTTATCGCGCGTGGCATCGAGCTTGCGATCATCACCAATGACCTGGCCACTCGCGAGGATGCCGAGCGCGTGCAGCGCAGTGGCCTTATCGACCCGCAACGGGTGCGCGCAGTGGAAACCGGTGCCTGTCCGCACACCGCCATTCGCGAAGACCCAACCCTCAACCTGCAAATGGCTGACGAGCTGGAAGCACGTTTCGGCAATCTCGACCTGGTGCTGATCGAGTCAGGCGGCGACAACCTGGCCTCGACCTTTTCGCTGGACCTGGTGGACTACTGGATCTTCGTCATCGACGTCGCGGGCGGTGACGACATACCGCGCAAACGTGGCCCCGGCGTATTGAGCTGTGACCTGCTGGTGGTCAACAAATATGACCTGGCGCCTTATGTGGGCGTTGATCTGCCACGCATGCGGCGCGAATCGGCGGACGCGCGAAATGGCCGGCCCGTTCTGTTTACCAACTGCGGCACCGGTGAAGGTGTCGACGCAGTGGTTGACGCGATAAGCCGCGCCGTATTGTTCGACCGCCCATGAACGCCCATCAAACGTTACTGCCCGTCCAGGCCAAAACCACGGCGCATATTGCCTTCAGCAAAGCGCCTTCGGGGGCCAGTTATGTATCCCGTCAGGAAGTCGGCTACCCCTTCCACCTGGGGCGCACCCTGACACTGCCGCAAGACCCGCCCGGCATGGCGGCGATTTATCTGCAGTCCTGCTCGGGCGGCCTGTTTGCCGGGGAAACGCTGCACCTGCAACTGCACGCAGGGCCAGGCACACAGGTGCACGTCAGCACCGGCGCTGCGACGGTCGCGCACAGCATGCTGGAACGGTCCGCACGGCAGACCGTCATGCTGGTCGCCGAACCTGGCGCGCTGCTGGAGTACCTGCCGATGGCCACCATTTTGTTTCCGCAGACGCAGCTGCACAGCATGGTAAATGTGACCTTGCACCCCGATGCGCGGGTCACGTTGTGCGACGCTTTCTGCCTGCACACGCCCCAAGGCAGCGAGGGCTTACCCGGCTTCTACCGCGCCGATCTGCAGATCTACTGCCCGGCCGGAAAACTGCTCGCCGGTGATCGGCTGGCGTTGACCGGCGAAGACCTGCAACGGCGTTTGCCAGGCGTAAGCGCTGAGCTACAGGCCTTGGCGACCTTCATGCTGGTAGGACAGGGTTTACCTGTAGAGGATGTGAAACGGGCCTTGCGCGACGCATTGCGCGTCGTCCCAGAGAGCTATCTGGGCGTCAGCGCGCTGCCGAATGATTGCGGCGTATCTGTGCGCATTATGACCGCCGATGCCGTGGCATTGCGCAGCGCCCTGCACCTGGCCTGGGCGTGCGCTCGCCAGCAACTGACCGGCATTGCGCCGCGGGTGCGGCGCAAGTGAAACAGCGCGGGTTCGATCGTGGCACCGGGGCTGATGCAGAGTGATGCAGCCCCGGTCGTCACACTGGCTCAGCGATAACGCTCAAGCCAGTGAGCGTAAGGCGCAGGCAGGGTCCAGGCCGATTTTTCGACACCCAGCTCTTTCGCTGCGAAGTACGCCCAGTGCGGGTCGGCCAGATGCGCACGGCCTATCGAAACCAGGTCAAGCTGACCGGATTTAACCGCGTCCTCCGCCAGTTTCGGCTCGCCAAAACCCCAGGCGCTGGTCACCGGAATATCCGCTTCACGGCGCACACGCTCGGCAATCGGCCCCATGAACGCAGGCCCCCACGGAATGTTGGCGTCTGGCGTGCTGAAACCGACGCTGACACTCAACAGGTCCAGGCCACCGGCCTTGAAGCGACGTGCCAGTTCGATCGATTCGGTGAGGGTCTGTTCGTCACGACCGTCGTACTCAAGTACGCCAAAGCGTGCTGTCAATGGCAGGTTTTCCGGCCAGACTTCACGCACCGCTGCCAGCGTTTCAAGCAGGAAACGGCTGCGGTTATCGAAGCTGCCGCCGTATGCATCGGTGCGCTGGTTGGAGTGCTCGGAGAAGAAGCTCTGCCCCAGATAACCGTGGGCAAAGTGCAGTTCGATCCACTCAAAGCCCGCATCACGAGCACGACGGGCGGCATCGACGAAGTTCTGACGAACGCGGGCGATGTCTTCCAGGGTCATGGCGCGCGGGACTTTTGGCAAGTTGGCACCGAACGCAATGGCGGAAGGCGCGATGGTGTCCCAACCGCGCGAATCGGAAGCGACAATGTGGTCGTCGCCTTCCCATGGACGATTGGCACTGGCCTTGCGTCCTGCGTGGGCGATCTGGATGCCCGGCACGCAACCTGCGTCCTTGATGGCTTTGACGATCGGCACAAACGCCTGCGCCTGCTCATCGTTCCAGATACCGGTGCAACCGGGGGTGATGCGCCCTTCCGGTGCAACCGCGGTGGCCTCAACCACCAGCAAACCTGCACCGCCACGCGCCATGCTTGCGAGGTGAACGTGGTGCCAGTCATTGACTACCCCGTCGATTGCCGAGTATTGGCACATCGGAGGAATGGCGATTCGGTTACGCAGCGTCACGTCTTTCAGTTTGAAGGGTTCGAACAATGCAGACATTGAAAAGCTCCCGTAGGCCAGATGACTTTTGATTTCAGTTGTTCGATGGTAATCGAACTATGGCAATCAACGGAAGCCTTGATATCATTCGCACCATGCGAACCTTCCAACACCCTGATCCAGAAGACCTCACCCTCGAACGCGTGCTCTACGCCTTGAGCGACCCGGTGCGCATGGAAATTGTGCGCTACCTTGCGGGTGTCGCCGAAGCCACCTGCGGTGAGCTGGACGGTGGCCGGCCGAAATCCAGCATGTCCCACCACTTTCGTGTTTTAAGGGATGCAGGGCTTGTGCAGACGCGAAACATCGGCACCACGCATATGAATTCGTTGCGCACGCAGGTGCTGGAGAGCCGCTTTCCGGGGTTGCTGGGAAGTATTCTGGCGCAGCGGTAAAGCAGCAAGGCGTCATTCCTGAGCACACCTGTGCTGCCACTTCATTACATGAATGCGAAAACGCCCGGTATCAGTCAAGTGCCTGATACCGGGCGTTTCTTTGCTGCTGCGAATCTATTTACCGACTCGCTTGTCAGGCCGTCTTAAAGCTTAAATTTCCCCACTTCCTGTTGCAGACTGGTGGCCAGGTTTTTCAGCCCGCCGCTGGTCTTGAGCAGTTCCTGAACCGACATGTTGTTCTGTTCGGCCATTTGCGCAGAACGCTCGACATTACGTGCCACATCCTGGCTGGCTGCGGTTTGCTCACGCAGTGCAAAGGATATCTGATCGACCACTTGCAGAACCTTGCCCGAACTGTCGCGAATCTCGATGATAGCCTGACCGGCCGTGCCAGCCATCTCCACACCCTGATTCACTTCCTGAACACCGCTGCGCATGCTCTCGACCGTTTCGCGTACGCCTGCCTGAATTTTCTCGATCATTCCGGCAATTTCCTTGGTGGACTTGCCAGTGTTCTGCGCCAGCAGGCGCACTTCATCGGCAACCACTGCGAAGCCGCGACCCTGCTCACCGGCACGAGCCGCTTCGATAGCCGCGTTGAGCGCCAGCAGGTTGGTCTGGTCGGCAATGCCTTGAATCACGCTGATGATCGATGAAATGTGCTCGGAGTGCTGACCCAGGCCTGCGACCTGTGTTGACGACAGCTGCACGGTCTTGGCAATGCCGTTCATGCTGGACAGCGTATTTTCGATGACCTGCGCACCATCCTTTGACTGCTGACCCGAACGACTGGCGAGTTGATGCGCCTCATCGGCATTTTCGGAAACGTGGTGGATGCTGACGGTCAGCTCTTCAATGGTGGCCGCCATCATCGACGCAGACGTCGACTGTTCCTGAATTGCACCGGAAAGCTGCTCGGAAGCACCGGAGATCTGTTGCACGGCGATTACCAGTTGATTGGCTGCCTGGCTGATCTGTTGAATCATCTCACGCAGGCGGTTTTGCATGCGATCGAACGCTTTCGGCAGTTCGTCGTGGCTGCTGGTGTCGATTACCGTGTCCAGCTTGCCATTGGCAATTGCCGTTGCAGCATCGATGGCCAGTTGCAGGCGTGCTGTAGTGCTGCGCCCCAATGCGGTGGCCAGGATAGCCGAGAGCAGCGCTGCCGCAAGGCCGCCACACATCAGAATCATGATAGCGAAATGCTTTGCGTCCAGCATATTCTGGGTTCTTTGCACCAGAAGCTTATTCTCGGTGGCGCTGATTTCAGCCAACACCGCGCGCATACTGTCCATCTTGGCCTTATCGGCACCGGAGGTGATGCGATTGTCCAGCTCGTCATCGGACATGTTGCGGGCGGTCAGGTCACGGCGCAGAGCGATGATCGGATGGATATCTTCATCGAGCCAGCGCTTCTGAATTTCACCCAGCGAGGCCAGACGACGCTGTTGCTCCGGGTTATCGGCGGTCAGGCGCTTGAGCGAATCGAGTTCGTCGGTAAAGCGCTTTTCACCTGCTACCTGCGGCTCGAGGAACGCATCTTTCGAGGAGATGACGAAGCCTCGCATACCCGTTTCGATGTTAATCAGTTGCTCAAGAGCCAGTTGTGCATCACTGAGTACCTGGTAGGTATGGACGTTGCTATTGGTAGCGTCCTCAACCTGCTCGAAGCCTCTGTAGGCACTGAACACCAGCACGGCGATTAGAACGACTATAGCAACGAAGCTGAAGTACAGCTTTTGCGAGATGCTGAGCTTGCTGAACATGATGTTAATCCTTAGCCGTGCCTGTCCGTGGCAGGGTGATGAGCTACCTAGTCGACAGAGGTAATGGAACTATTCTGCGCGAGTGATGTCGTTTCGACATCCGTATTGTCGCCCGTGCTTTCCGTAACTTTAGGGTCCGGCTTTAAACACACTGCATGAATGGCATGCTGCTTTAGTCAACCCGATGATAAGGCTAAAGAAATTAATTTAAATGACGACCAACATTCAAATTAACCACCCATAAATCGCTAACATATTGACGTTAGAAAAACGTCATTAAGTTTCTATATAAGTTTGGACATGCGTGGTGCAATGACTCTTTTGCGCCTTTTGAGCGGAGAGTACCGGTAAGGTAAGTACACCGTTAGTTCGGAAAAGTCATACTAATCGCTCAACATGCGAGCCGCCGCAGCGCTTCCTTCCATTCCAGGTACAAGCCCTGCAGATTCCTGCCGGGAACGGGGTCAAAGCGTTCGCGCTGTCTTTCCAGCGCTTGCAGGTCGGCGACGTTATTCCAGAGGCCGAGGGCTTTGCCCGCCAGGTGCGCGGCACCCAGCGCCGAGACTTCTGGCGACAGGCTGCGGATCACCGGGCATTGCAACAGATCTGCCAGAAACTGCATGAGCCAGCGATTGCGGGTTGCCCCACCATCCACCCAAAGCTCTTTGAGCGGCGTGCCGATGTCAGCCTGCATCGCATCGAATACATCGCGAATCTGATAACCGATGGACTCCAGCGCAGCGCGCATGATGTGGGCGCCGGAAGCCCCCTCCGTCAGGCCGCAGATCAGCCCGCGGGCGTCAGCCTGCCAGTGCGGCGCGCCCAGTCCGGACAGCGCCGGTACAAAGTACACGCCGCCATTGTCGGCCAATTGCGTGGCCTGTTCGCTCAGGGCATCCATGGATTCTCCGGCCACCAGTCGCGCGGCCCATTGCACCGCTGCGCCGGTGTGTACGATGTTGCCTTCCATTGCGTAAGTCGATGCTGCGCCATCATGCCAGGCCAGTGTCGTCGACAGACCGTGGCTGGAGGCGATAGGCCCGGCCATTGGCGTCATCAGCGAAGAGCCGGTGCCCAGGGTCGCCTTGACCAATCCGGGGGCAAAACCGCCCTGCCCGTAAAGCGCAGCATGCGAATCGCCGATCATCGACAGAATCGGAATACCGGCGTCCAGCCCGCCGACCGCCACGGTATGAGCAAACAGACCGGCACTGGGCTGAATGCTGGCCAGTGCAGCAGCAGGGATCGAAAACAGCTCAAGCAATTGCGGATCCCAGTCACAGGTCTGCAGGTTGAACAACTGGGTGCGTGCCGCGTTGGAATAGTCAGTCGCGAAAGCTTGGCCTGCGCTGAGTTTCCAGAGCAACCAGCTGTCGATGGTCCCCAGGCAGATTTCCCCTGCTGCCGCGCGAGCGTGACCGTCGTCCAGGTGATCGAGAATCCAGCGCATTTTGCCAGCGGAGAACATCGGGTCGAGGGCCAACCCGGTTTTGCTCAGAATCATGGCTTCGTGACCCTGGGCATGCAGCTCGGTGCACAGCGGCAAGGAACGACGGCATTGCCAACTGATGCAAGGCGACAAGGGTGCCCCGCTCGTCCGGTCCCACGCCACCACCGACTCGCGCTGATTGCTGATGGCCAGTGCGCTGATCGGACGCTGCAGACCAGTCATGCAGTCTGCAATCGCCTCAAGCGTGGCTTGCCAGATCAGCAATGGGTCCTGCTCCGAATAACCGGCTTGCGGGTGGCTGATACTCAAGGGCCGTGAACCACGGGCGACGACTTGCCCCTGTTCGTTGACCAGCACGGTCTTGGCATTGCTGGTGCCTTCATCGATGGCCAGAATCAGCGGGGAGTGTTCATTCATGGTCTGGTTGCTCGACATGCAGAAATGCCTCTAACGCAAACGTGCAGCGGCCGCGACAATGCCGTCCGCATCAATGCCATGCAAGGCACGCGTCGGCTCACGGGCACCGGCTGCTGCGTACTCACCGTCACCAATGCCCAAGCGAATCAGGGTGATGCCCAGCGCGTTCTCGGCGAGCAATTCGGCCACAAGGCTGCCGAGCCCGCCGTTGATGTTATGTTCTTCGACAGTAATCACCCCGCGACTGCCGCTCAAGGCGTTGAGCAGCGCATCACGTTGCAGTGGACGAATCGAAGAAAGGTTGATGACCTGCGCGTCGAGCCCCTGCTCCGCCAACCGCGCCGCAGCGTCTACCGCTTCATGCACCACCGAACCCAGCGCGACGATGGTCAGGTCTGAACCACGGCGCAGAATATCGACTTTTCCGGGTACGAAGCGGTAGCTGGGGTCATGCAGTTCACGCAGCGGCTTGCCATCGAGGCGGACGTACACCGGGCCGTGATAACGCAGGGCGTAATAAATGATCTGCCGGCACTCCAGCGGGTCGGACGGCGCGAAAATCTGTACGTTGCCAAAGCCGCGCATGACCGAGATGTCGTCCAGGCAATGGTGGGTACTCGCCAGCGGCCCATAGCTGGTGCCCGCATTGAGCCCGAACATTTTCACATTGGCCTGGTTGTAGCAGACATCAACCTTGACCTGCTCGCAGGCCCTGGAAATCAGGAACGGCGCAGCGTTGCAGGTGGCAGCGATCTTGCCCCCCAGCGCCAGGCCCGCCGCCACACTGACCAGCGACTGCTCAGCGATGCCGACATTGATTACCCGCTCCGGAAAACGCTGCATGAAGGGGGCGATCTTGGCGGTGGACGTCGAGTCGCTGACCACTGGCACCAGGTCCAGACCTTCGTCGACGGCCGCGATAAACGCGTCCACCATCACGCTGGCAAAATGCTCACTCGACATGATTCAACTCCTCCAGTGCTGCGCTGACTTCATCACCTTTCGGCACCCGGTGGTGCCATTCGGACCGCCCTTCGATAAACGACACGCCCTTGCCTTTGATGGTATGGGCGATCAGCACCTGAGGCGCGCCTTTGCGCAGTTGCATCTGCTCCAGCGCCGTCACCAGCTGCCCGACATCGTTGCCATCACACTCGCTGACCGTGAAGCCAAACGCCGCCCATTTCTCATCCAGCGGGTCCAGCGGCATGATCTCTGCCGTGAGGCCAGCCAGTTGTAGTTTGTTCTTGTCGACGATCACAAACAGGTTGTCCAGGCCGTACTTGGCGGCTGCCATTGCCGCCTCCCAGTTCGAGCCTTCCGCCAGTTCGCCGTCGCCGGTCAGCACGTAGATTCGTTTGGTGCTTCCGGACATCTTCGCCGCCAGCGCCAGGCCTACCGCAACCGGCAGACCGTGGCCCAACGCACCGGTATTGAGCTCGATGCCCGGCGTTTTCTGCCGCACCGGGTGGCCCGGCAGACGCGAATTGAAATGCTGATACTCGGGCAGCCACGCTTCGGGGATATAACCGGCCTGGGCCAGACAGCAATACAGACCACCGACGCCATGGCCTTTGCTCTGGATGTAGATATCGCGCGCCGGGTCTTCTATGCGCTCGGGGCTGATGTCGAGAATACGGAAATACAGGGTCGCAAGAATGTCGGTTTCCGAAAGGTCGGCCCCCGTATGCCCTCCCGCAGGCGATCCGGCATTCAGGGTGATGACATTACGCCTGATCAGGCGTGCCTGTTCTTTGATCTGCTGGGCATCGTAGCGGAAGGCATTCATGGAGCGGCTCCTGTAGGGCTGGCCACGCGGCGATTCATTTGTTGTTCTGAAAAACGCTTGAATATTTATTCAGTACTGAAAATATATTTATATTTAGACGCCGATCGCCCAACAGGTCAAGCAGGCGCGCACCTGAAAAATCAAAAAACGTCGGATACATTTTTTGCCGACGACATTTGAAGCAGCTGCGCGAGGCTCTACCTTGAGGCTCACAGGGACATTTGAGGTGTATTCGCAAAGAATGAAGAAAATTAAACCGCTTGACTTTGCTCAGCCGGGGACGGAATCTGAATTAACAGTCAGGCATGCATATATATTCAGGCAGCCAGAACGAACTCCAACAACAATAAATCCGGAGACCCCTATGGACGCCAAAGCCCCTGCTCATCAGGCTGCCGCAAAACCGTCAGGTCGTGCGTGGTTGCTCAAGCTGCTGCCTGACAACATCGGTGGGCCATTGATTGGCCTGGCCCTGCTGCTGGTGGTCTTTTCCTTCAGCTCCGAATTCTTCTTCACCCTGCGCAACGGTCTGAACATCCTTGACCAGGTGACAGTGCTGGGCATTCTCGCCATCGGCATGACGGCGGTGATCGTCATCGGCGGCATCGACCTGTCTGTCGGTTCGGTGCTGGCGTTTTCGATGATGATGCTGGGCTGGCTGTATCAGGACCAAGGCCTGGCGCTGGGCTTGGCGATCCCCGTAGCCATAGCGACCGGCATGCTCGCCGGGCTGGTTTCCGGATTGCTGATTACCTACGCCAGACTGCCCGCCTTTATCGCCACACTGACCATGATGTCGGTCGCCCGAGGCCTGGCAAACATTCTTACCGAAGGTCGGCAGATAGTCGGTTATCCGGAGTGGTTCACCAGCCTGGCCACCGTGCGCCATTTCGGCTTTCTGTCGGCCACAGTCGGGTTGTTTTTGGTCATGCTGGGCGTGGCCTGGGTGTTCCTGCGCTTTCGGGCCGGTGGGCGCAACCTGTACGCCATTGGCGGCAGCCCTGAAGTGGCAAGGCTTTCAGGGATCAAGGTGCGAGCCATCACTTTATGGGTGTACGCCATCAGCGGCGCGCTTGCCGGTATCGCCGCGGTGACGATGGCCGCCCGCCTCGACTCCTCGCAACCCAGCGCCGGGCTGACGCTGGAACTGGACGCCATCGCCGCAGTGGTCATCGGCGGTGCCAGCCTCAGCGGCGGTGTCGGCAGCGTCGGTGGCACGCTGGTCGGTGTACTGATCATCGGCGTGCTGCGCAACGGCCTCAACCTGCTTGGCGTTTCGCCCTTCATTCAACAGGTCGTCATCGGCGTGGTCATCGCCCTTGCCGTGACCATCGATACCTTGCGTCGCCGCTCCAACAGTGCTCACTAAGCGTTGTCGTTTTGTGCTTGACCGATGTTGACATCCCCAACAATAAAATCAGGAGTCACCGCCATGTTCATGACCAAAAAACTGCTGCTCGCCACGGCTCTGGCCGCCGCCACCCTCACCACAGCAGGCTCGACCTGGGCCAAAGAGCTGACCATCGGCCTGGCCGTAGCCAATCTGCAGGCTGACTTCTTCAACCAGATCAAACAGTCGGTCGAAGCCGAAGGCAAAGCCCGCGGGGTGAAGATCATTACCGTCGATGCGCAGGGCAATTCATCGACTCAGGTCAGCCAGATCGAGGACCTGATCACCCGCCAGATTGATGCGTTGATCTACATTCCCGCAGGTGCCACTGCCGCGGGCGTGCCAGTCAAGGCCGCCAAGGCTGCCGGGATTCCGGTAATCGCTGTGGACCGCAATGCGCCTGACGCGCCCGGCGACACGTTTATTGCCAGCGACAGCGTGGCCGGTGCGCGCACGCTTGCCGAATACGTAGGCAAGGTGACTGGCGGCAAAGGCCGCATCGCCATCCTTCAAGGGCAGTTGGGCACAACCCCGGAAAACGATCGGGCGAAAGGTTTCCAGGAAGGCTTGAAAGGCTTTCCCGGACTCAAGGTCGTTGCCGAGCAGCCTGCCGAATGGGCGCAGGACAAGGGCTTTGCAGTCGCTCAGGACCTGTTGCAGCGTGACCCGAACATCAGCGTCTTTTTCGGTCGCGCTGACGCGATGGCCCTCGGTGCTGCCCAGGCGGTAAAAGTCGCCAACCTCGGGCAACCGGTGGTCATAGTCGGTTTTGACGGCGACGTGGCAGGCCTCAAAGCGGTGGCAAGCGGCGTGCTGCAAGCAACCATGACCCAGCAGACACAAAAGATGGGGCGCATGGCCGTTGCCTCCGCACTTGACCTCAAGGCTGGCAAAGCCGTGCCCAAGGAACAGCTGCTGGAAACCGTGCTGACCACCAAAGACAACGTCGCGCCTTTCCTGCAACAGCACCCTTGAGCCACGGAGTCCGCCATGCAAGTTGCTCTGGATAACCCGACGTTCTATAACTCTGAGGTCACACCTGCGGCAGTGCTGTGCCTGCGTAACATTGGCAAGACCTACGGCCCGGTGCAGGTGCTTTCGCAGATCAATGTCGACGTGCGGCCAGGTGAAGTGCTCGCCCTGCTCGGTGAAAACGGCGCAGGCAAATCGACCTTGTCGTCGATTATCGCGGGCCTCGTGCAGCCTGAAGCGGGAGGCTCCATGAGCTGGCTCGGCGAGGATTACGCGCCAGCCTCTCCAGGGGCGGCGCTGGGCGCTGGCATCGGCCTGATTCATCAGGAGATTCGCCTGCTGGCGCAGTTGTCGATTGCCGAAAACATCTTTGTCGGGCGGCTGCCCATGCGCCACGGCAAGGTCGACCGGGACTACATGCAAGCGCAGGCACAGAAGCAGTTGGAACGCCTCGGTCTTGATGTATCCGCTTCGCGCAAGGTCGAGGGTTTAAGCGTCGCGGCACAGCAACTGGTCGAGATCGCCAAAGCCCTGACCCTTAACGCACGCCTGCTGATTCTCGACGAGCCCACCGCCGCTCTTGGCGGTGAAGAAACCGAGCTGCTGTTTCAGCAGGTCGAGCGCCTCAAGGCTGAAGGCGTGTCGTTCATCTATATCAGCCATCGCCTGGAAGAAATCGCGCGAATCGCCGACCGTATTCTGGTACTGCGCGATGGCCGCCAGATTGCGCTCCACGCCACCGCACAGGTGCCGGTGCGCGAACTGGTCGAGCAAATGGTCGGGCGCAGCCTGGAACGTATCTTCCCCGTCCTGCAAGCGCCGCAGGACAAGGTGATGCTGCAGGTCAAGGACCTCGCCTGCCGCGAGTTCGCCTTGCATGGCATCGACTTCAGCGTACGCGCCGGTGAAGTGTTCGGCATCGCTGGAGTGGTTGGTGCAGGCAGAACCGAACTGATTCGGGTGATTGCAGGCGCAGCCAGGGATATTCAGGGCCACATGCAACTGGATGGCGAAACCGTTCAACTGCACTCCCCCTCGCAAGCAATTCAGGCGGGCGTGGTGCTGGTGCCTGAAGACCGCAAGCAACAAGGCGTGGTGGTCGAGCACCGTATCGAAGACAACCTGGTCTATGGCAACACCGATCTGTTGCACAGCGGCAACTGGGTATCGCCCAAAAGCCTGCACGCGTTTGCCCGAAACGCCATTTCGCGCCTCGGCGTAAAAGGCGCGCCCGAGCAGCGAATCGACAGCCTGTCCGGCGGCAATCAGCAGAAAGTCATCATCGCCAAATGGCTGGCCCGTAACCCCAAGGTGTTCATTCTCGACGAGCCGACCCGAGGCATCGACGTCGGTGCGCGGGCGGCGATCTACGAGGTGATCGCCGAGCTGGCGGCAACCGGCATGGCCGTGATCGTGGTCAGTTCCGACCTCGACGAAGTGCTGGGTTTGTCACACCGGGTCATGGTCATGAGCCGTGGCCGGCAGATGGGCATCCTTGAACGTGGCGAAGCGACACCGGTGTCAGTCATGGAAATGGCCACCGCCTGAGAGTCAACACACTGATTACGTGGAGAACGACATGCAACTTTTTCGTCTGGATGGCCAGGTGGCCTTTGTGACCGGAGCCGGCAGCGGCATTGGCCAGGCCATTGCAGTCGGCCTTGCCGAGGCCGGCGCTGACGTGGCGTGCTTTGACTTGCCAGGCAGCGCGGGCATCGGCGACACCGTAGAACGCATCAACGCACTGGGCCGACGCGCGCTTGCCCTGCAAGGTACTGTCACCGACCGCGCGACGCTGGATACAGCCATCGCGCGTACCGAAACTGAACTGGGCGCGCTCAGCGTGGCCGTCAACTGTGCCGGGATCGCCAACGCGCAGGCCGCCGAAGACCTGGAACTGCAACGCTGGCAAACCATGCTCGACATCAACCTCACCGGCATCTTTCTCAGTTGCCAGGCCCAGGCGGCGGTCATGCTGCCACGCGGAAAAGGCGCCATCGTCAATATCGCCTCGATGTCCGGCAGTATCGTCAATCGTGGGTTGCTGCAAGCCCACTACAACGCCTCGAAAGCGGGCGTCATTCACCTCAGCAAAAGCCTGGCAATGGAATGGGCAGACAAGGGTTTACGGGTCAACTGCATCAGCCCCGGCTACACCGCCACGCCCATGAATTCACGGCCGGAAGTGGCCGAGCAAGTGAAGATATTCGAACAGACCACGCCCATGGGACGTATGGCCAGCGTGGACGAGATGGTCGGCCCGGCGGTCTTTTTGGTCAGTCAGGCCTCATCGTTCTGTACCGGCGTCGATCTGCTGGTGGACGGCGGATTTGTCTGCTGGTGAGCCAGTCCTTTCAACTACTGGAGCACGCATATGTATCAACGTTTCAGCGGAAAAACCGTGGTCATCACCGGCGCTTGCCGAGGCATCGGTGCAGGCATCGCCGAGCGCTTCGCTCAGGAAGGTGCCAATCTGGTGCTGGCCTCCAACGACCTCGAACGGGTGACGTTCACCTCTGAGCAACTGGCCAGCGAATACTCGGTCAACAGCCTGGCACTGGGCATCGACGTTACCGATGAGGCCGACATACAGCGCCTCTACCAGATCGCCAACGAGCGCTTCGGCAGCATTGATGTGTCGGTGCAAAACGCCGGCATCATCACCATCGACCATTGCGAAAGCATGCCCCGCGCAGACTTCGACAAGGTCCTGCAGGTCAACACCACCGGCGTCTGGCTCGGCTGCCGGGAAGCCGCCCGCTACATGGTCAGACAAGGCAGCGGGAGGCTGATCAACACATCCTCAGGCCAGGGCCGTCAGGGCTTCATCTACACTCCACATTACGCCGCGAGCAAAATGGGCGTGATCGGCATCACCCAAAGCCTGGCGCTGGAACTGGCACGGCACAACATCACGGTGAACGCCTTCTGCCCAGGCATCATCGAAAGCGAAATGTGGGACTACAACGACCGCGTCTGGGGTGAAATCCTCGGCACCGAAGAAAAACGCTATGCCAAGGGCGAACTGATGGCCGAGTGGGTCCGCAACATCCCCATGCGTCGCGCCGGAAAACCCTCGGACGTCGCCGGGCTGGTCGCATTCCTGGCCTCGGATGACGCCGCCTACCTGACCGGTCAGGCAATCAATATCGACGGCGGGCTGATCATGTCCTGACCGGTCAGGTAGGCACGACCCGCTGCCAGTTTGGTATCCTCGCCGCCACTTTGGATATCGCTATCATTTTTTGGGGCCTGCATGAGCCAGATCGAAGAACAACGGCTGATGAGCAAGATCGCCAGCCTCTATTATGAAGAAGGACTCAAACAGTCCGAGATTTCCACCCGCCTCGACCTGTCCCAATCCTTCATCAGCCGCGCCCTGCGCCGTGCGTTGCAGGAAGGCGTGGTGAAAATCACCGTCATGCGGCCGCAAGGCCTGCATCTGGAGCTGGAAAGCCGCTTGCAGTCCCTGTACGGCATACGTCAGGTAATCGTCGTCGAAGCCACCGAACCAGACAACGAAGAAAGCATCAAACAAGCAATCGGCTCGGCCGCCGCGCATTACCTGGAAACCAGCCTTAGCGCTCAGGACCACATCGGTATCTCCTCCTGGAGCAGCACTATCCGCGCGATGGTCAGCCACATGCACCCCCAACCGGGCAAACAAAGTGCCCAGGAAGTCGTGCAACTGCTCGGTGGCGTCGGCAACAAAGGTGCCTTTGAAGCCACCCTGCTTACCCAGCGCCTGGCCACCCTCCTCAACTGCCCCGCGTTCCTGCTGCCGTCGCAGAGCATCGAGCAATCAGTAGAAAGCAAACAGCGCATCGTCGAAATGGAAGAAGTCAAAGAAGTCCTCCAGCGCTTCGACAGCATCACCCTCGCCATCGTGGGTATTGGCGAACTCGAACCCTCACAACTGCTGCGCAACAGCGGCAACTACTACACCGAAGACATGCTACGCGTGCTCGCTGAACGGGGTGCGGTGGGTGATATTTGCCTGCGGTATTTTGATGCCCAGGGCAAACCGGTGCTGGAAGAGGATGAAGAGTTTGTGGTGTCGATGGGCTTGCCGAAGCTGCGGTCGATCAATCGCGTGCTGGGGTTGGCTGGGGGGGTGAGGAAGGTGCAGGCGATCAGAGGAGCGTTGTTGGGGGGGTATCTGGATGTGTTGATTACGGATTTGGTGACTGCGCGGGGGTTGGCGGGTTGAGCCAAAATCCCCCCTTCTCCTGCATATTATTGTAGGGCTACACATGTTAGCCCTACACACATCCTGCGGAGCAGTAATAGGCAGACCTTTAAACATTTTTTTCCCTGGCCTGCGTCTTGGGTTCTGTATGAAAAGTCGGCGCCAGCCTCACACTTCGCGCTGCACCGCCAACACTTCCGGCCGATGAGAAAACAGTTGTAGAAACGCCCCGCCCAGCGCGCAGCCCGCCATCACGAAGAAGCACACTGTATAGCCACTGAGGCTGGTCCAGCCGCCGCCCATGGAAATCAGTGTGCCCATGAGTACCGGTGCAATACCGCCGCCGATGAACATCGCCGTGGTGATGATGCCGTTGGCGGTCGACGTTGCAGAGGGTTGTGCAGAGTCGGACGCAACCGCGTAGTAGATGGGCCAGACGGCATTGGCGACCAGGCCGAAAAGCAGTTGCACGGCGATGACGATCAGGATGGTGTTGGCGAAGTAAAAGGCACCAACACTGACCGCCATCCATAGGCCGCAAATGATCAGGGTTATGCGCCGACCAATGATGTCCGACAACGAAGGCCAGATCAGTTGCCCGAGGATACCCGTCAGCGTGAACACGACGCTCATTCCTGCCGATTCGGCCAGCGACAGGTTGAGGATGTTGTACAGATAGGCTGGCAGGACAATATTCACCCCCATGTACACCACCTGCGTGAGCATGGTGTTGCCAGCTGTCAGCGCGATGTTGCGGTTACTCAGCGTGGCCTTCACTGACTTCCAGACCTGGCCTTTGACGTTGGTCGACGGCGTGCTGTCCGGCGGGGTCATGCCTTTGGCGGCAATGTCCACATACAGTTTGGTGATGCGCTCGGCCGTCGAGTAGCGCGCCCAGAAGATCATCAGCGGCAGAGCCACCACGAAGGCGAAGAAGAATACATAACGCCAGTTTTCCTCACCAAAGGTGCTGATCACGAAACTGGCGACAATGCCACTGAGCATCGCGCCGATGGGGTAACCGGTGTGGTGTGCGCCCAGAGCAAAACCGCGGCGCTCCACCGGCCACCATTCAGCCGTGTTACTGACCCCGACCGGTTCGCCCCAGCCAGCCCCCAGGTTCACACCCACCCGCAAGGCGATGAAACTCGCAAGGCTGCCACTCAACGCCTTGAAGCCTGAGAGAAAGGACAATGCGGTGTAGCCCAGTACCAATGGCACCTGAAAGCGTGCCCGCTTCCAGCCGCCGCCATAACGATCACTCCAGATGGAGCCTGGAATATCGAGAACGGCCAGAGCCAGCATGACGACGGTGGCCACCGTACCCCACTGGTCCGCAGACAATTCGAAATGTTTGGAAATCGTCGGCCCCAGGCGCAATACAATCTCGCGGTCATAGGCATTCAGAATCCAGATCATCCAGCAGACCAACAACGACACCCACGAAAACCGGTGAATCTTGCCCAGCGATGCATTCTTGTTATTTGGCATGGGAACTCTCCAGGCGTGCCAGGCACGCCCAAGCGAGAAAGGGTCAGTCGTCCTTAACGTTCAGGTTCAGTCTGTTGACGGGTTAACTGGCAAAGCGCCGTTCAGCGATGCCTTGCACGCCCAGCCCGGTGATCGCAAACAAGGCACCGCGTTGCTGACAATCTTCCGGAAAGCGTGGCAACGGCGGCCTGGCCATGGAGGTGACATACAGCGTGTCCAGGTTCGGTCCGCCGAAGGTCAGGCTCGTCACTTTCTTCACGGGCATGTCGATGATGCGATCCACCTGCCCGTCCGGGGTGTAGCGCACCAGTTTTCCGGCGTAGACCAGCACTTGCCACAGGCAACCTTCGGCATCGACGGTGCAGCCATCCGCCGCGCCTCCTGCTGAGGTGTCGACCTTGGCAAAGGTTCGTCTGTTGGCGACCGCGCCGCTGGTGTTGTCGTAGTCATAGGCCCAGATATCCCCGGACCAGGTGTCGGCGAAATAAAAGGTTTCACCGCCCGGGCTCCAGCACGGTCCGTTGGACACGATGATGCCTTCATCCAGCGTGTGCAGGCTCAGGTCCGGGTCGAGGCGATACAGCTTCGCGCTGGCCTGATCCTCCTGCGTGTCCATCGAGCCCACGATGAACCGGCCCTGCCGATCGACCTTGCCATCATTGAGTCGATTGTTCGGCAGCCCCGGTTCGGGGTCGACTATCAGCTCGAGATCACCGGTCGGCAAATCAAGGTTGTAGATGCCGCTCTGCAACGCGACGAGCGCCGCGTCGCCATTCCTGCGCAGGGCCATGGAACCGATTTTCTGGCCGACATCCCAGGCTCGCAACTCGCGCCCGTCATCCGTACAGCGCAGAACACGACCGTCGAAACTGTCGATCCAGTACAGACGCTGTTGCTCGACATCCCAGACCGGGCCTTCGCCCAGCGTGGTCTTCACGTCGACAACGATTTCGATACGCATTTTTCACCTCTGTCTTGTTGTTATTGAGATGACACGTTTTGCGAGACTAGAAATTAACCTTGTCCTGCCCCTTCAGATCAAGCATTTCACGGGCTTCATCAGGCGTTGCCACCTGCCCGCCCAGCGCTTCTATAACTGTGCGGATACGCTTGACCTGATCGGCGTTGGACGCCGCCAGTTTGCCCGGTCCATCCCACAGCGAATCTTCAAGGCCGACCCGCACATGACTGCCCATCGACAGGCCCATGGTGCCCAGCGGAAACTGATTGCGACCGGCCCCCAGAATCGACCATTGGTAAGCGTCACCAAACAGACGGTCGGCCGTGCGACGCATGTGCGCCAGGTCCTCGGGGTGCCCGCCGATACCACCACGCAAACCGAATACCGACTGAATGAAAATCGGTGCCTTGAGCAGCCCGCGCTGCAGAAAATGCGCGGCGGTATACAGATGGCCGATGTCATAGCATTCGATTTCAAAGCGCGTACGGTTCTCGGCACAGGTATTGAGGATGTGCGCGATGTCGCGGAAGGTGTTACGGAAGATCCGGTCATCACTCTCGGCCAGGTACGGCCGTTCCCAGTCGTGCTTGAATTCGCTGTAGCGATCGAGCATTTCGTACAGCCCGAAGTTCATTGATCCCATGTTCAACGAGGCGAGTTCCGGCTTGAGTTGCGCCACAGGTTGCAAGCGCTCTTCAACGCCCATGGTCGGCGCACCGCCGGTGGTGATATTGATCACCACATCGCTCCTGGCCTTGATGTGCGGCAGAAATTGCCGAAACAGATCGACATCCTGACTGGGCCGCCCGTCAACCGGGTCGCGGGCATGCAAGTGGACGATAGAGGCCCCCGCCTCGGCGGCACCGACGGCTGCATCGGCGATTTCCTGCGGCGTGATCGGCAAATGAGGCGACATCGAGGGCGTATGAATGGCCCCCGTGACGGCACAGGTAATAATGATCGGACGTTTCTTGGGCATGAGCATTCTCCGTTCTTGTTCTTGGCGAGAAAGTCTGGTGTGGAACACGACTCGGACGCTGTCCGGTCCTATCGAGCCTGATACTCAGAGGTATTCGACGTTGCCATCCACACTGATGGCCTGGCCCGTGACATTGCGTGCGGCGGGCGAGCACAAGAAAAGCGCCATCGCGGCAACGTCCTCAGCGGTGACCATGCGCTTGAGCGAAATCTTTTTCAGGTACTCCTCGCGCATCTCCTCCTCAGGCACATTCATCTGTTGCGCACGCGCACGAATCACACCGTCCATACGCGGGCCTTCGACGATGCCGGGCAGCAAGGCATTGACGCGGATATCGCTCTCACCCAATTCGGACGCCAGCGACTTCATCAGGCCGACAATCGCCCATTTGGTCGCCGCGTACGGTGTACGCCAGGCGTAGCCCAGACGACCGGCGACAGACGCGATATGGATCAGATGAGCGTTGGGCGACGCCTTGAGCAGCGGCACAGCGTGATGAGCAAAGCGGTATTGCCCGGTGAGATTGATGTCGATGGTGCGCTGCCACTCCTCTTCGCTAATGGCATCAATGCCTGCCGTAGGGCCGGCGATCCCGGCGTTGTTGATCAGCACATCAAGACCGCCGAACTGTTCGCGCTGCACCCTGAACACCGCTTCGATCTGCACCGGATCAGCAACGTCTGCGCGCGTGGCAACGCTGCCTGGATGGCGATCAAGGAATGCCGCAATGGCCGCCTCGCTGACATCACACACATGCACCTTTGCCCCGGCTTCCATGTAAGCCGCCGCCAACACCTCACCGATCCCGGCGGCACCACCGGAAATCAGCACGCGCAGCCCTGTGTAGGGAACCAGCCGATTGAGAACACTCATGCTTTTTTCACTCCCGAGACCCGCGACCTGGAGCGGTCGCTCTTTGCGATCAGGCGCGTCAGAGAATCAGCCGCCTGCATGATGTCGTCAGTGACCGCTGCACGAGCGGCCGCCCCATCACGCGCCGCCAGCGCCTCGACGATACGGTTGTGTGCCTCCATCGAACGCTGAAGGTGCGCCCTGTCAGGCGCGACAAGTGCGAAACACGGGCCTATGTGCAGCCAGAAATTCTCCACTGCCGCAACGATCAACTCAGCCTTGGCGACCGCATAAATGCGCCGGTGAAAGGCAAAGTTGGTCCACAGGTATAGGGCCACATCAACGCTGTCTGCAGCCTTCTGCATCTGCTCGCAGAGCTGGCTGATGTCTGCAAGGTCGGCGTCATTGATCAGAATGACCGCCTTCTCGGCCAGCAGACCTTCCAGCGCGACCCTGGCATCACGAATTTCACGCAGCCGCTCCGGGGTCATCATGGGCACGCGAAGACGAGCGGTTTCGGTGACTTCGAAGGCGTTCTCTGCACTGAGACGATTCAATGCTTCGCGCACCGGCATCGGGCTGGAGCCCAGCGCCTCGGCAAGACCACGGATCGTCAGCTTCTGACCCGGCTGAAAGCGCCCGCTCATCAGCGCTTCACGGATCTGTCGGTAAACCTGGTCCTGGAGGGTATCGCGGGAAACCTGGCGCATGGCGGGCAGGAGGATCGGACGGTCTGTCATGGGGAGTGACTCATATTGGCGTTCTTATGGGGCTAATATGTGATCACAAATAACATATGTCAAATTGTTTTCAGGGGGACGACGGGATGAGCCCACGCCTCGGCCTCAGGTGACTCCGGGTTACTCTCATAGGGCCATTGCGCAGCAGTTCAGTCATCGCACAGACATTGCCGCGACCCCGCCCTTCAAAATTCCAGTCGTGTCTCTCTGGAAGGACCATGTCCAAAATAAGCGGTATAGCACTTGCTGAAATGGCTCGGAGAGACGAATCCGCAGGCCACTGCGACCTGAACAATGGTCAGCCTGGAATGCTGCAGTAACCGACGAACCTCAGTCACTTGAAATTTCGAGGTGGTAAGAGGAATTGCCGCGCCGAGTAAGACCGGGCATCAAGCTGGCCATTCAGCGGACAAGGGAAAGAGCACATATACGACTGCGGCGTTAGACGCCTCCTAACAATCCTGATGAGGCCCCATAGGATGAAATCATTTCACCACTAATGGGATCAAATCGCCTTTGTAACGACGCACGTTCAGTGCTGCATGATGACGAACGCTTATACAGCCCGCTGGTACCATAAATATCCGTCCCGTCTCATTAAAGTGACCATCTTCGATAAGCGATCTAAGCGTTTTTTCATCAATACCTTCAAATGACTTGTTGTCGGATTTGAGTGTGAAGCTAAACAGACCTTTCTTCGGGCCTCTCTGAAATTTATAGGGATGGCAGACCAAGCCAGCCTCGTTGATGCCAATCACATCCTCAATGACTTCAAGCATTTTTAGCTCCTTGCGACCCTATACCGGTGATCTCTATCGCTCAAACCCAACCCATTCGCCAAAAAAACTACACTCTTTACGCTTTTTAATCAGGAACCCATAACGAGCACGCTGAAGCAGCCTGTGCGACCAACCAATCATGCTCACGCTTGGCATAAGGTCGAGGCATTCCGGCTGAGACTCTAAGCAAGAAATTATAGGAGCCCCGCAGCTCGTTTTCTGTCGGAGTCGCCGCGCCCAGCTTTGTATTCGTTTTCAGCCCCTTGATGCTTCCCTGTAGGGCGATCTCCTGCTGCATGCCATCCGCGCTACTCTCCAGAACGTTCACTGTGATGTAAGCGGCATTTGAGCAGCGATCCATTTTTTCCCATTGTTTCATTTGGGCTTCGGTAGCCATGGAAACTGATGACACGGAGAGCATCAAGCATCCCATTAGATAACGCATAACTGCATCCTTTCGAAAATAACGTCCGCCGTAATACCTCATCCCAAGCACATTTTCCAGTACCGGGCACGGAGGTAGACGCACTCAGGAGAAACACTATGGGGGACGTTCAGGCCACCGACGCTTAACTCCGCCTGCTCGGGCATACCTTGGGTCTGAAGCCCGAACAGCCAATCCGCCGGGAAATCAGCCAAAATCACTTCCCGAGCAGTCCGGGGTTTGATGATGCAAATAATCTGGATGTGGTGGTAGCAAGAGCAGCGAACGCGGCAAGCACAAATAACGTATGACTCGCTACAGGTGCCACGATATAAACCGCTTTAACAGCGCTGAGCGGTGCCATGCCAAAGCAAGCCAAAAGACGCCATTAAAATTAACTAAATGCAGAAAAAAGTACGACGAAGGTTTCTGACTCCCCACCCTCGCCTATTACGCTGAAGGCTACGAAGCGTGAGATCAGGACGCTTTGAAAGCCTTAAGATCCATCTTGGCTTTAACCATGAGGTCTGGAGTCATAGGCCTCCCCTGATTATCTAAAAGCACTGGGGTGCATGCACAGCGACAGCGCACACGGTTATCCCCCTCTGCCCACCAATCAAGCATCTCCTGCCCAGAGAAGAGCTCACCATGCCTTTCAACATGATGTTCTCTGCTGGTGGGTGTCAGAGCCGACAGGTGCATGAATTTCACAGGTATGCCGAGACGCGCTGAATCAGAGATGTCGTTCTGTAGCTTGCGAATCCGCATTTCATGGAGTTCTGAATCAGAAATTCTACCGACCAAGATTGCGCTCCTCGTTAAGACCCTCATCAAGTTAATAGACCACTTAATCAACTCACGCCACCTTTATGAATTCGATATGAGCCAGCGCCATCAGATACGGATAGGCGACTGCATCGACATAATGCTCACGCTGCCAGATGAAAGCGTGCATGCACCGGATGAACGACTTTGCTTGGAAAAAGGCAACGGTGCGCGGCGAAACTTTGGCCGGAGGAAAACTTTCGCCCCGCTCTCCCAGGCTATCTGTCCATCAGGATTCACAACTTGGGGCACCTTCGGTCGTCGCGGGCGTCACGCAGGAAGATCGCAAGGCACTTGCTTGGGCATAAGAACGGCAGCATCACCAGCCCTTAATCGGGCGCTGAACCAAGGCATCTGATTGAAGCCGCGAACATGGTGTCAGCCACCGACTCACGCGGACCGGTTCTGGCGATTTTGAAGAGGAGGCAGGCATGAAAAAAGAGTCACGCAAAAGTCACGCGCATGAAAAAGCCCAACCTTCTCAGATTGGGCTAAGTCACTGAAAAATATGGTCGGGACGGAGTGATTCGAACACTCGACCCCTAGCACCCCATGCGTGCAGTACGTATGAAATCCTTTTAAAAACAAGCTATTGTGCGGTTGCTCGCTGCAAACGGTGCCGCACCGTGCGTAACTGAAATTTACGATGCCCCGAAAAACTCCCCACAGCTTTTTCCTTCTCCCCGGCGTCCTGCCGACGAACACCACTCCCCAAACCCGAATCACTCAACTACTGTATGCACATACAGCAATTGAGAATCACCCCCATGAACGAGAGCAATATTTCAGAAGCCTTGGCCGAATGGCACAGAAGGCTCAATGATAGGAGGCAATGGACGAACCCTGCATTCACTTACCGATTCCTGGCACGCATGGCCGAAGACATGCAGGCTGGCGGGCTGGTCGATCCATTGGAGCGCTTTGAGCTCTTCGAACTGGCCAGTGCAGCTTTCTGCCACTTCACCGAGGAAGGCAACCACGAATGGCGGCATCAGGCGTCGGACTATCTGGCCTACAACAAGGGCGGCGTCGTAGTCGGCAGCCTGCTGAACTCCCGATACGTGCTACATGAGGCCGACCAGTCGCCCTACGATGCCGCCCATTTCGCCTTTCTCGACGAGAAAAACGAACTCATTATGAGGGATTACAAGAAGTACGGCGTGCTTGAGGGTCGCTACATCTATACCGAAACCGGCCAGACGCTTACGCTGGTTGAGCAATCCAGGCAGATCAACGGCGTGAGCTATCAACGCCTGAGCGATCAGGATCAATATCGAGCGCTCGTCGACGCCTCAGCGGTAGCGCTCGACCAAGTCGACTTCCAGGCCTACGTTTCGCTGTGGGAGCGTCATAGCTATTCGATATTTATCAGATGCCTTCACTGCCTGGACGGATTCGCGGTACGTGACGATTGCACGCACTGCGATGGCCGAGGCTTTATCGAAGACCCGGAATGCCCGAACAAACTGCCGCATTCACTCAGCCGCCCACAAGGCGTTCCGACAGAGTAGCGGAACGCCTGCCCCGCCCATCTACACCTTGCGTATGCCGAACTGCGCGACCTTCACCGTGGAGTTCTGCGCCACACCGACGGCCAGGTACAGACCCATTCGCGAGGTGATCACCGTCTCGGTCAGATCGACAGTGCCGCGCTGGGTTTCCAGCTGCCCAACGAAGCTGGCGGGCAAAGTGGACGGTTCCTGATACTTGTCCATCGACCGATAGTAAATGGTGGTGGACGCGCCGCTGACAGGCTTGGTGAAAGTCAGCTCAGCCTCCCAGCCAAGGATGCCGCGCGATGAGCCAGCAATCTCCACGGCCGAAACCATCTCGATGACGTCTCCGGCTGCCAAGTTTGTCGTGGTGACGTTGGCCGTGGGCTGCACATAAATGTAGCCGCCCGCCGCCGCAAGAGTCCCGGCCAGCTCAATGCACTGCGCCTCGCCATAGGCGGCCGGTTCCTTGTACCAGCGAGTCGTGATGCCGGTCAGGCCAGAGCCCACTGCCTTGTAGCTGTCCGCCAGAACAGACCCAGCCACAGCATTCACGCCAGCCGGGAGCGTACCGCCAGTGCCCGCCAGCAGCGGGTTGGCATTGAGGCAGCCGAACGGGCGAATGGCCGAGTAGATGTCGCCAGCGTCAGTTGGCAGCGGGATGCCTGGGAATTCGAAGTTGGCGGTGATGATCGGCACTGCCCTGGAACTGATGAAGTCGGCACCCAAGATGTTCGGGTGTAGGCCTTCCACCGTCATTGCCTCGGTAAAGCCGTCCCAGATGTTCACCACCGGCACAAACTGGCTGACATAGCTCAATACCCAGTCTTTGTACGCAATGGCATCGGCCAGAGCCTGACCGGTCAGCGCCTTGCTGCCGAATCGCGGAGTTCCGGTGCCGACGATCAGGTACTTGCCCGGAGTGCTCAGGAACGCCGTGACGATCTTCATCACGTTGGCTTTCGTGTCCGCCAGGCTCATACCTGCCGTGGTGCTGTCGTTGGTGCGGGATAGCAGCATCCACAGATCGGCAGTGGACGATGCGATGCAGGCCGGCAGCCGCGCCAGGAACTGACCGGTGTGGTCGCCGACTTTTCCTTGGTTGTCGAGGTAGCTCGGGAAAAGCCCGGTGCGCGCTGCGATCATCGCCGCGTAGCCGTAGGCCTCGGTTCCGTACACGGTCGCGCCGATGGTGTGGCAGTTGCCCGAGAAGCTATCGCCCAGCAGGCCCAGGCCACGGCGTATCGGCTGGCGGCGCGCGGCCGGATTGACCAAGAGGCTCATCGCGTCACCTCAAAGTAAGCACCGGCAGTCGGGGTGATTCGGGTCTCGGAGTTACCTAATTGCAGAAGGTAGCCGCCGTCGCCGGTAAAGGTGTCAGTCACCACCCAGCTACCGCCCGCCTTTTTCTCGACCGTCACGCTGCCGCCGTTCGCCTTGACGATCAGCATCGTCTGGCCCATGTATTTCTGAATCAGCTGGGTAGTCGCCATTTTATTGTTCCGTTACTCAGAGGTAATCAAGGATTTGTAGGAGCGCTCACAGGCAAGACCGGCTATTCGGGCTGAGTCAGCGTATTTAGCGAGCTCTCCCGCTCGCGCGTCAGACCTGCTGAGCAGCTCGGAGAGCACCATGGCGGCGCGGTTGGCTGCTTTGCCTCGTTGGGCAGCGCCGGTATCGACGGGGGCGCAACTGGTGGCGGCTGCCAGCTTTCCTGCTTCGACGCGCAACCGGTCGCCAGCAGCGTCAGCGACAGCAGCATCAGTAAGCGCAGCGGCCTGTTCTTGTCTTGCATCGTTTGCCACCTGGTTGGCCGCTTTCTGGCGGCGTTGTTCTTCGGTTCGGTACTCGGTGGTTGTGGTGGCCACCGCTTCGGATTGGACCTTGCTCTGTTCAGCCCACTTCGCCTGCCAAGCGAGATCGGTGACGGACACGCCGTGCCGGTATGCCCCGTACAACGCACCGCCCAGCGCCAGCAGGATCAGCAGCAGGCCGAATGCCTTCCACGGCAAGGCCTTCACGCCAGCACCTCAAGCGCCCGCTCATAAAGAGCCTGCCGATCAGCCAGTCCGTTGGTACCGCCGTTGATGCGCTTGGTGATGGTCAGGAAGTCGCCCTTGTCGGCCAGGGTGTTCAGCCCGGCCCGGTGCCAGAACCACGCCGCCGACATCGCGGCGTGCTGCGGCAGCTCGAGCAATTCGGGATGGTTGATCAGGTCCAGGCCCAGCGCTTCGCCGCATTCCTCGTAATTGGCACGCCCCGTCACCTGGATAAGGCCCCGCCCACGGTACAACTGGCCATCGCCGTCCGCCTCGGGTGTGTTGCCAAGCCGCTCAGCCAGCTTGCCGGTGTCGTACTTCGACAGGTAGGCGCTACCGCCCAGCTCGCGCACGTAACGCAGCTGGCCGGACTCATGACCTACTTGGGCGATGAATGCCGCGATGCGCAACGGCGTCACGATCTGGTACTTGCTCATAGCCGTATTCAGGACAGGTGCAAAAACGCCGGCTTTCTGGCCGGCGTTAGGGAGGATCTGCAGTAGCTGCTGCGTGGTGATCGGCATTTGGGTTTCTCCAGGCAAAAAAATACCCGCTCTATGGCGGGCAAATAAGTCAGTCAGGGGGTTAGGTTATATCAGCCAATGCCCTTGCCATTTGCAAAACGTATGGCGCTGGAGCGACTGGCCAGGCAGGGTCGGTCGGCCACCCCGCTTGCGCGGCGACCTTGGTCAGCTTGTTCAGGTAGCTATTCCACTTATTCAGCGGGGCGCGAAGCGAAGCCAGCTCGTCAATATCAGCCTGGGTTGGCGCCTCGTAATCGTCACCCATTTCTTCCGGGTCTTGGATGTTGATCAACCAGTTCAAGTTGCTGATCCGCCCATTGATGGCAAAAACCTGATCATTGGCGTTCCGAATCCTGGTGTTGAGCAGATTTGTCGCGTCGCGCCTGATCTCATCTGCAGCCACCTTTTCTCTCAACCAGTCAGGTATTTCAGCGACAAATGACTCTCCCTCGGCCAACAACGAAACGTCAAACTCTTCGCTGACCGCCCACCAACTGTGATCTGTAATTACAAAAGGCATTATCTTTCCATCCCATAGCCAGCGACATCGAAAGTGGCGGCACCGCCACTAGCTGAGTTGTAAAACATAAACTGCTGACCAGCATCAACGAAAATGTTAACGCCAACCTGCATTCCAGCGGCGACCCTGTCGAATATCGAATTCGTAGCGGTGTCACCAAGAAACAAAACAGGAGTGCCGCCGTTTACTACCACCAATTTTGCATTGCGTGTTGTTCTTGGAACTAGCGCAGAAAGCGATACGATAGTAGGTGAAGTATTTGTGGCCCCTGAGATAATTCTAAAGGGCGATGCTGACACGGTGGCGATGTATCGAAGCATGCCAGTCACGTCAATCTGAAACGGCAGAAGCCCTGACCCGGAGTTCGACCGAAGAGAGCACAAAAACCTTCTGCTGGTATCGCCTTGTTTCGTTCTGGCATTTCCTGAATACGGATCCCCAGGAACAGATTGATTCAACTCAATGCCTAGCACTCCATTATTATTGAATGCATAAAGGAAGTACCAGGTGTTAGCTATTAGATTGAGCCCGCTCAACGTAAGTGCTGCGCTGGCAGTATAGTTCCGATTGAAACCCGGTATGTAACAGGACCCCGTCGTTACGCTAATAGATGTCGAGCTATTGAAGGTAGGTATCAGCCCGTCAATGTAGCCAGAACCTACGATGTTTGCGAGCTGAGCCTGGGCCTTTTGCAGGCCGCCAAGCACTGAGTCTGTGGATGTGATCTGGCTTGAGGGGTCGGCATTAGCCAGCGTAAATCCTGAGAGTGCCGCCGCACGAACGCGCCCCTCCGTGAAATACTTATTGCCCTGTCCCTCGCCGAGCCCATCAGTGCTGCTCAGTTGTAGAGATGCTCTCACGCCAGAAAGGGTTCCTGAAGTACCGAGGACTGCGAGCGTCGATCCGAATTGATTCACAAGCGCGCGGAGGGCGTCTGCCGAATCTTTTACGTAGCCCTGCATGGGCGCCAACGCGTAGCTGCCACCGCTCGCGGTCGAACCCTGATAGGCTGGTGAAATCGAAAGGACAGTATCGCTGGCCGGATTCACCACTTCGTACCACCGCCCGTCTGGCCCGCGGAATGCATCACCCGCTCTACAGTTGGCAGCGAACTGGGTACCCGAACCAGTGACAGTCGTGGAATTCAGGGTGACGGAAACCGTACCCGTTTTATACCAAGGCATGTAACGCTCCTAATAATTCGACTTGAATTAGGCGGTAAGTTTTGCGCAAAGAAATGGACGATGACCTTGATCGGTCCATGCCGTTGTTGCAAGGCTGTACAGCATTATTTTTGAATTAGCGTAATCGACACCGATACCACAGCCGCCGCCATTAGCACCATTGTGGCAATGGAAGGCGAAGGAGTTTATGGATATAAACTCTCCGACCCCGAGCGCTTTATCAATGCTCCATATGTAACGCCGACCAACGCTTAGTTGCTCGCTGCCCACATACGCCCAATTACCAGCAGAGAACGTAACTACGACTGGCGGTGCCCCACTGTCATACACAAGCTCGCCGCCCGCCCCCCAAATACGCATCCCGAAAGACGCTGTCCCCATAGACGCCCATGCGGCAATGAAGTATTGACCACTCAATGTGCTTTGGACGTTTGAAGCCTTCATTGCGAAGCCTGTCCAATTGCCAGGCCCGCCAGTGAACCACACCGATATCGGCACCTGAACGATGCCGTTTTGATCAGGTCTGATGAAGACCAGCGGCGGATCAGCGCTTGTTACCGCGCGCGGAAAGGTGACGTTCGCGTTTGTGGTTCCTGAATAACTGCCCTTCGTGAGCACGCAGAGCCGGGGTGTTTCCGAATCAATCTGCACGAAAGAGCTATCGTTGATGCTGATAACGCCAAAGCTCATGTCTTGAACCTCACTGCAAAGCCTTTCGCAACGATGCGCGTCTGGTTGGTGTTGCCGAGATTGGCTGACGGGTTGGCTGACCTCAGAACTACCTGGCCAGCCGATGTGGTCACGTAGGGGTACGACTTGGTGTTGCCGGTGGCATCGCCCTCAGCTGACTGAATGTCCTGTGCCCTTGTGGGGATGACCATAAAGACGCAGTTCGCCGGATCAAAGCCAGGGATGCTCAGCGTGATTACCTTTGCCGTTGATCCTGACGTGTCGCTGAAATCAATAACCCCCTGCCAAATCACCTGATAAGTGAACGTGGTCGTATCCATAACCAAGTTCCCGTTTTCGTCCCATACCCTGGCTCCGTAACTCATACAGCCAAGTTCCCCCATTGATATCGAATACGGTTCTGGTCAAAGACTTTGCCGCCTTGCCCGTTGATTGTCTGACGACCGCCGTCACCCAAGCTTGAGTTGATCTCAAACGTTCCATCGAAAAACAACTTCCATCCTGAAACGCCCGCAACGTAGTTGTTCGACTGGATGGCATTGCCGATCTTGGCGTTCGTTATAGAGCCGTCTTGGATGAATGCAGAGTTGATGAAAACCTGACCGTTCTGAACTGCGAACGGAGCAGCCAGCGCCCCGCTTGACTCATCAAGAATTGCGAAGCGCTGGGCATAGGCCAGAATTTGCGACTCCTGCTGCTGCCCTTCAACGCCGATAGCGAGGCCAGCCATAACCGTTCTTCCGCCCACAGTGGTGGACGTCTTTATGGTTGTGAGCGCAGATACCTTTCCGTTCAGGCCTGATACCGCAGTGCTCGCTGTCTGCGCCTGCGCTGTAGCCCCGTTTGCTGTAGCTTGTGCCGTTGATATCTGTGAAGACAGCGCACCGTCAGCGTCTGCCCGAGCAGTGGCTTCTGACCTGATTGCCGCCCGGCTATCGCCGACCGATGCATTAAGGTCGCTGATAGCCGTAGCGGTTGCAGCCTGATTGGTTGTCACCACCTGCCGCAGATCAGTGACCTGCGCCACGTTCTCACCAACCGTTGCAGTCAGCTGGGTAACAGTCTTTGCGGTAGCCTCGTTCTCGGTAGCGCGCGCAGTTGACTCGGTGACTATGCTGGCAGCGCTGTTGTATCCCTTGAGCGCATCCGCCAGCTCGCCCTCGCCATTGTCGCCCCGGTAAGCCGCACGCAACGCCTGCATGCTTGATGCCTGCGCAGTGACAACACCATTCAGCTCACTGATTTCGGTGGTATGGGTCTGCACCTGAGCAGCCAGGCCGTTAGCCGTCTCCAGCAGGTTGCCCACATCCTCCCAGTACGTCGCATTAGGTGGCGGCGTTGAAACTGGCACGGCCTGCTTGGCCTGGTATATCCGACCATCGACCACCACCAGCAGACCTTTGGCGTACGTCTGCCCTGGTTCGTAGGCCTTAAGCCCGTCAAGTGCATTGACCTGATCCTGCAACTGCTCGATCAGCTCGATCTTTTCCAGCAGCTTCTGGCCAAGCTCGGTTTCTCCTATCTGACCGGCGATCATTTCAAGAATCGGCCCAGCATCACTGCTGGTCTGTCCCATCACGCCTATACCGGTCGGATACCACGGCCCCACGTTGCCCGTCCGGTCCACAAGCCGCGCCCAGAAGAAGAACGTCACACCCGCCAGCAGCCCCTGCATGACGTGTTCCGACTGCGGGTAGGCCAGGTCGCTGAGCTTCGTGGCCTTGGCCAGGTCGGTCGTCGGTCCGTACCAGATTTCAGTGCGCTGTGTGTCCTCTGCGCCTGGCGGGAAAGTCCATTTCAGCTTGATGCCGAAGATCAGCGACGCAGCAGTCAGCGACGTGACTGCAGGAGGAAGCCCCTCCTTACCCTTGAGCTGTGTAAGGATCGAATTCCGCCAGCTCGACGAGATGTCATAGGCGCTAACGGCACGCACCCGGGCGAGATAGGCACCGGCATAGATCCCAGTGATGTCGACGCTGGTGGAGCCGGTGCGCTGTACCTTGATCCAGTTGCCGCTGTCCTTGCGCCACTCGACGTCATAGGCAACCGCGCCGGCCACTGCTGGCCAACTGATGGTCATCGTTGTAACGGCCAGCCCCTGGGCGATGGCCGTCGTCGACGTCAGCGAAACGCTGGCAGGCGATGGAACAACGGTGATCGGAATGACGCTGATCGGACGCTCTTCCAGCCGGGCGCCGGTGTCGATGTAGGCAAACTTGCTCGGCTCGTACTGAAGAGCGGTAATTGCGTACTCGCCTTCTGCACTGCGCTTGACGCTCAGCACCCGGTACAGAGGGATAGCCAAGTCGTCGGCATCCAGCGCCCATTGCAGCTGGTCCGTAGGCGTCTCGCTGTAAGCGACGGTGACGGTGACTGCCCTGCCTGCGACCGACTGCACGGTCCGGCCTTCAGCCTGTCCGCTGGGGAGGTTGACGATCAAACGGTCACCAGCCTTTGCCAGTGTGTCACGATCGAGCGTCACTACTCGCCCAGCAGCCCCAGCAATGCGCCCGCCGATCTCCCGGCCAGCCAGCAGGGAATCAGCGACCGGGATGATGTACCCCGGCAGCGGGATAGCGCCCTCCATGCCGGTACTGAAGCTGACGGTGCGGTCTTGGCTGTTACTCATGACGACCCACTTGCCGCGGCGCTGCGCCTCGGAAGCGCGCGTGCAGCCAATCGCAGTCAGCTCGGTCGGTTTGTCGCCGAAACGGCGCTGTAGCACAGGGTCGGCGAACGGAATGACGTCGGTGTCGTAGTTGTTGTCTGGATTGTCGTAGCCGACGATTGCCCGGGTGTAGCGCGTCTTCGCCGAGGCGCTGCCGTAGGTGAACTTGCCATCGATAACGTTGGCGCGGGTGAAGACATAATCGAAGTCTTGAGCGCGCGGCATATCGGCCTGCGCAACCAGCTGGCCCTGGGCCCAGTAGGTCATGCCTCGGTAAATACCCGAGATATCGCGAAGCAGAGACCAGGCGTCGGCCTTGCCCTGCAGGTTCATGTCGCACAGAAATCGAGGCTCTACGCCGCCCACGCCGTTCGGGACATCCTGATCGCAGTACTGCGCGATGCGGTACAACTCCCACTTGTCGACCATCCACGGTTTGATGCGCTTGCCTAGGCCGAACCGGTCTTCTGTACAGACTCCGTAGGTGATCCACGCCGCATTATTGGTCCAAGCCAGCTTCATGCTGCCGTCCCACACGCCCGAATAGGTTCGGGTGAACGGGTCGTAGTTGCTCGGTACCTGCCATTTACGCGCCTTGCACTTGACCGTAACGGCCGGAATGTTGGTGAACTGCTCGGCATCAAATTCGATGTAGAGCAGCGCTGTGTTCGGGTAGCGCAGCTTTGCGTCGATGACCTCTGTGAGCCCGGCCACCAGCATGGTGTCGGCGATCTTGTTGGTGTTTTGGTTGGCGGTCAGACGGCGGACGCGGATCTGCCAGCCGGATGTCGCCGCGGGCAAATCAATACGGCGCGAGCGCTCGTAGCGGGTGGTGGTCTTGCCGTCCACGGCCTCCAGCAGCACCTCCTTGTAGATACCACCGTCGGTGGCCACGTCGATGGCGTATTCAATGCGGTAGCCGCCGACATTCCCTTCGTCGTCCTGCTGCTGGAGCGCGGGCCATGCAAGGCGCACGCGCACGGCTGACAACTGAGTATTGGTGATCGAGCGAACCCAGGGCGAGTCATTGCGCAGCTCGACGTTGACGGTCGTCTCGTTGTCGATCGATGGAATGCCAGGGATGTACGATTGATCAACCGAGCCGGTGCGCCATTCCCATTTCACGTTTTGGAAATTGACGTTGCCGCTGGCATCGTTGATCGGCGTGTTGTCGAGATAGATGTCGGCAGCCGTCGGAGTGCCTTCAAACTCACCCTCACCTACGGCGATGAGCAGCTTGGCCAGGTTGGTGGAGCGCAGGCTATCGGAGGCCTCGGTCGGCGACTTCGGACTGCTGCTGCCGCCTTTCTCACCGTGGATATCGATCTTCAGTGCTGCGCCCATGCTTTTCTCCAGGCATAAAAAACCGCCTCTCGGGCGGCGCGGTCTTGCGAATGTGGTTACGTTTTGTCTTCGGCGTAGATCGATGCCGAGATGATCGCCCCGCCCCAGCGCCTCTCGCCGATGCAGATCGGGACAGGGTTGCCGCTGGCCGTGGTGTTCTTGGCGCTGCCGAATGCGTAGGAAGGGGAGTTTTCGGGCGCAGCGCTCTGCTTGATGCCTGCCGCTTGCGGGCTAAGCATCTGGATCACACCGCCAGCCAGCAAGGCAATCCCCGCAGGGGCCGTGGGAGCTCCGAAGAAGCTTGCTGCAATCAGGACAACGCCAAGGACAGTCTGTATCAGACCTCCCCGCTTACTGCCATGCAGCACCGGCACAACCCTGACCTCGCGCGAGCCTCCAAGCCCGAAACCTTCCTCTACGACGTTCTTGCCGTTGCGGAATATCGCGAAGCGCATGCCGAGCCGGTCAAGGCGTCTAATCTCTTCAGCAAAACCTTCCAGTGTTGCCTTCAGGGCTTTGAACACCTCCCAGGTCTGGCCTGATTCGATCTGCCTGCGATGCACCCTGCCGAACTTGCGGGCCAGTGATCCAGATAGCTTGATCGTGGTCATGGGTGAGTAATGAATGGCTGCCATGCGTTTCTCCGGGCATGAAAAAGCCGCCCGGAGGCGGCTTCGAATAAACTCGATTTTTACTCAGCTTCGCGATTACAGGATTTTGACAGGTATATTGCTGGTCCCCATATCCCACCCACCGACTAAACGGTCATTTCGGATCAGAAATCTGTAATTTTTGGCCCCTACATACCCGCCGAAGCTGTTTTTAGCGTTCACTGCCACCTCAAGAAGATAGCCGCCTTCAACCTTCCTACCCTCAAAAACACTTCCAACCACATACCCCCTATAAACAGAGCCAAAGCTGTACCGGGCTGACTCAGGGTCTTTCAAATAGATCTGAAAAAAACTCCTGACAGCTTTTTCCGCATCAGCTTGGTATACCGAAGCGCCGTAGTCGGCAGCCTGGATTTGCTCCGGGGTGGGCTTCGAAGCACACCCCGAAAGAGAAAGCATCAATACAAACATCATCAAAAAAACGCGCATAAATTACTCTCCATGTTTGGCGTGAGAATATCATTTTACCGAGTATGTATAGGCGTTTACTAAATCTAAGCGTTGTATATTTTGAATGGATTTCTGTAGCAGGGACGGTTCTGGCGGTAAGAGTCAAAAAGAAGATTTTTCACTGTGCCGCAATATCAGGCGTGTCCGATCCAGCCACGGACCACCGAAAACGATGATCTCCGATGGTCTGCCGTATAGGTGGTGCAACAGGAAAGGCCCAGGTCCGAACACGCCAGCATCCTCGCCAGTCAGCGAAGCGTCCGCGCCGAGGTAGATGCCAGCGTGGTTCGGATGCTTGGTCCGCCCTACCTCCATCACGATCATGTCGCCACGTTGAGGCTGATCGACACGGACGAAGCCAGCGGCCTTGTAGTTGGATTCGTAGAGGCTTTCAGCCTCGGCGCTCTCCCACCAGCCATCCGTGCGCTTGAATGCTTCGAACTCCAGGCCGAACTCGCGCTTGTACCAATCGGCGCAGACCTGCCAGCAGTCCCACGCGCCATGCACGAACGGGCGCTTCAGAAGCGGCGTATTGCCGGTGGGCACTATGGTGCGCAAGTCGCCCTCGGGCCAACTGAGGATATGCCAGGGCAGTTCCGTAGCTTCGCACATCGCCAAGTCGCGCGGTGAAGGTCGACTGGTCGCATCAGGGTGCGAGTGGACAACTCCGATCACGGTACCCACATCTTCTGCTGCGGCGTAATCCTCGGGGCTGATGCGAAACTCTTCGTTCGGATCGGTCGCAGTGTTGGAGCAGGGAAAGTACTGCTGCTTCCGCCCCACGCTCAAAAGCAGCCCGCATGACTCGCGCGGGTATTCAGCCGCCGCGTGCGCCTGCACCGCCGCCAGTATGTATTTCAGCATGGTCAGCTCCGCGCGATCAGGGATACGGCGGGGAAGCCGCCAAAGGGTACTTCGTTGCCAGCCCCAAAACGCGGCGTGCAGCCGCGCGTCAACGTGGCATCGCAGACATCAAGTTCAGGGTTATCGGTGGGTTGCCCGTCCTTATCGACGTATGGACCGGTGTAGCCGCAGTTCGGCCCGCGATACCCACCAGTGAGGCACCAGTGACAAAGCGTGGTCATCTGCCGGCCAATCGATTCGCCGCCGACGTCACCTGGGCTGGCCAGCTCCCAAGTGACAGTTTCACCGTCCTCATTGGTCTTCTGATCGAGATACCAGACCTCAATCGTTTCCTGAGAGGGATCAGCGTCTGGGTTGCCGCCAAGGAAGTTCTCGGCGTCTAGATATCGGCCGAGCGTATGCCGCATTGTCAGCTTGAACTCAAGCAGATCCTCGAACGCCAGACAGAGCGCCGTGATACGGCCGTTGACGTTACCCACGGAAAGCGTGGGCCGGACTGCCGTACCGTCGCCATTCGCTTCAATGCCGTCAATCTGCATGGGCCAGGCCCCATATTCGTTGCCTTGCCACCAGATTGATTTGGCGGGCAGTTGATCAGCTTCAAGGCCGACAGCTATCAGTTCAGCGGCAGTGTGCGGGATGGCATGACCATGGAAGCGCAAAATGTCCGCGCCGTAATCAGAGCCATCGAGTTCAAACAACAGCGCTTCGCTGCCCGGCTCAAGCGCCTGGATATCAGCAATCAACGGCATGGGATGTCCTTAAGGGTGGAAGGCCCGGTCGAACGTGGCCGTCAATTTGAATACGTTGCCACCCACCGGGGTGGGTACTGGGTTTTTGCAGGTGAACAGACCAAGCTGTCCGAGCGGAGTGGTCCAAAGGAACGCTTTCGCACCTGCGTGTTTGTCGAGAAACTCCATGATTTTCATGACCCTTTCCTTCGTGCCGGTGAATGTGATCGGGTATGAATCCTCCTTGTTATTCGGTCCGTCGCCGACGTCCTGCTTGTAGCCATTGCCAAACTTGGAGGTGCGCACCCGATAGGTGATATCGGGCGCGTCTCCATGCTGGGTTGGCCAGGTAAAGGTTTCAATCGCCATGACTACCTGCCATTTGTGAGCCTCCAGATAGAGCCGCCAGGCTGCAGTGCTCGAGCAATTGCTGTCTCAGCCTCGGCTTTCGCCGCCTGCTGGATGCCTTTGCCCAACTGAGTAGATGCTTCCTGAGTGCTTGAGCCGCCCGATTCGCCGGACGTCTGGACAGATACCGAGACGGGGAAGTTGTAGGTGTTGGTTCCGCTGCTGCTGCCGCCCCCACCCAGCGCACGGACGCCGAGCTGGCCGCCCGCCGTTCGAGTCAGCGGCATGATTGCCTCATCGCCGGCCTCACCCATGACACCTACGCCGCCGCCAGCGATTCCAAACGCCGTTGGCTTGCTGACGATGCTATTTGTGAACGCAGCGCCGTTGGCGAACATCTGCACGCCGTTGGACCATGCACCGCCTTTGGCCTGAGCCACACCAGACCAGCCGCTTAGGGCTGAATCGCTGTAGCCAGCAGCTGTAGATCCCGTCGCAGAACCGAATGAGGTAGCTGCTGATGCTCCACCGCTAAAGTAGCTTGTAGCTGCTCCGAAAAGGCTCCCGAGCAGAGCGGAACTGGCCTGGCGCGTTGCAATACGAGCCATGTCGGACAAAATGGACTTTGTGAAATCAGAAAACGAAAATTTCCCTGATATGACAAAATTCGCCAGAGAGTCATCCATGCTGTCAAAAGCATTCGTGAATAGCGTTTTTGTTTGTCCAGCTACATCTCTGGCCTGCTCCAAATAGTCCTGGAACGCAGAAGATGCTCCCGAGCTCCAGCCGTTTTGGGCAACGGTCATATCGTCATAGTTGGCCTGGACAGCGTCACGCAGATCCTGCTGGTTCTTGTTGAGCGCAGCCAGTTTCAGGTTGTATTCGTCGAGGCTCATGCCCCGAGAGCCATCACCGTATTGGTTGGCCAGCTCGACCTTCTGCTGGTTAATCCGGTCATCTATGGAGTTCTGCTGGTCCGTCAGTCCGCGCTGGCGATCGCCCATGCCAAGCGTTGCCGCAGAGCGCAGCCCCTGTTGGCGCAACGTTTTGACCTGCTGCTCCAAAGCGCTGGTGTAGGTAGAAACAGCCAACTCCTGTTTCTTTAGCCTACCGATTTCGCTGGTAGCCAAAACAGAGAGTTCGGTGTCAGCCTTCTTCTGCGCCTCCACCATCGAGGTGCGAGCGTCGGCGATCTTCTGATCAAGTTGAATCCGTTGCTCGGCGCTGGTGGATGCCTTGCCCTTGGCCGCTTCAAGTGCCGATATCTCTGCCTGATAGGCCGATGTCACGTCATCCTTCTGCTGCTCGACAATCGCTGCACGCTGGCTGGCATAGGACTCGGCAGACACCAGTCCAGCTTTCTGCGATGCGTCCAGTTCCTTCTGGATGCCGTCGTAATAGCCGGTGATCGACTTAAGCTGATTCTGCGCATCGTTGAAGGCAGTCAGGTCGACCGCTGTCGCAGGTTTGGCAGGGTCTTTGTTTTTGTCCTTGATGTTCTGCAGGGTCTTGGCGACGTAGTCGGGCTGCACCATTGGGTCGGTGGGGTCAGCTTTCTTTCGGACTTCAACATCACGCAAGTATGCTTTTTCGAGCTTATTCCGTTTTTCTGCATTGCTGAGATTGGAATCGCTGATTAATTTCAGGCGCTGACCGGCCGCTATACCCTCCTGCTGGGTGCGAGTCTGCTCCGCATCGTATTTAGCGATATCAGCCTTCGCTGCCTTTGCGTCCTCCAGAAAGGTTTTCTGATCTTTCAGCGATTCCAGGGTCTTTTCTTTGTCTGAAAAGAGTCCAAAACCACCTGCTCCTACCTGTGCGATTCGGCGATCAACATCAGCTATCTGCTCATCAAGCGTATCGGCACGCCCTACCTCATTGACGCTGTCGAGAGCACCGCTCGCAGCATCTTTTATGCCCTTCCAAGCCTTTTGCCAAAGCCCAAGATTGTCCGTCACCTGCTTGGATCGGGCCTCAATCGTCTCGGCATATGTTTTAGTCAGAAGGTCAGCTGCACCGACTACGTCACCCTGCTCTTTTAGCGCAACGATCTGTGAATAGACCGATGCAGTGAGAAAGTTGTACTGATCATTCAGAGTTTTGGCGGCTGCGACCGGATCCTTCGCAATTTTGACGAACTCGGCAACGGTTGACTCGACCGACTTGCCTGTTGCGTCGTCCATCGCCGCTGCGGCGTCAGCGATTGTCTTGAAGCTACTACTTGCCACTACACCGCTATTCGCAAGCATGATCAGTGCGGCCGAAGCTTCGCCTACCGTCCCATTTGTAGCTGCTACCTGGCTCGCGACGCTTGCTATCTGATCTGCTGAAGATCCAGCATAGTTTCCAGTCAGAATCAGGGCTTTATTGTAATCATCCGCCTCTTTACTGCCTCGGCTATAGCCCAGAACCAGTGTGCCGACAACGGCAGCAAATGCGGCTACGCCTGCGACTATGGACAGCATGCTGGTCGTTGCGCCAGAGGCACTTGCACCAAGCGCGGTAATGCCTTCCTTAGCGTTTTTTGCAGCATCGGCAGCCGTATTGGCCCCTTCCGCGACACTGCCGAGGCTTTGCCCAGCAGCTTCTGCGCCATCGGCTGCGGCCTTGGCCCCTGCACCTACGCCTTCAAAAGCCTCCCCTACCGAACCTAACCCACTCCCGATCCCCAGGATGGATTTGATTTTACCGCCCAGGACATCAATCGTCGGCCCAATACCGCCGAAAGAGTCTTTGATCTGAAGGCCTTGCTGGAGAAAAACCTGCAGCGGGTTTTGCCCACCAACGAGGCTGGTAAAGATGTCCGAGAACTGCGATGGCAACTGACGCAGCGCCTGCTCAGTTTGGGTAGATGAAGTGCCAGTTTTCTTCAGTGTTTCACTGAAGTCTCCGAGCTTCTGACGCGATGCATCAATCCGTGTCGAGTACTCCTTGAACGTATCGGCATCTATGAGACCGGCGTTCTTGTATTTCTGGAGCTGAGCCTGCTGCTCATCAAGTTTGCCGAGCGCTGTCAGCGTAGGGTTGATTTTACCCAGCAGTGCCTGGAGCCCTTCAGCCTCAATGCCGGTAGCGGCCGCTGCCTTCTTCGTCGATTCAGCAAGTTGGTCGGTCGACCCCACCAAGGCATCAGAATCAGCCTGCAATCGACGCCGGAGCGCTGCAAGACTGCTGACAGATGAGCTTGAGGCATCTACCGCCGACGTGTTGCTGGTAACGCTGGTCGTCAGACGCTGGTAATACTCGCTCGAATCCAGCGAAGCCTTGGCCATCGCTGTGAGCCGAGAGATGGCCTGATCTGTTGTTTCGTTGAGTTTGCCCTCAGCCGAGGACAAGCTGGATGCTGCAGTCGACGCTTTGTCGAATCCCGAGGAAACGCCGTCAGCGGCCTTCTCTGCCCGGCCGCCAGCCGCAGCCAGTTTGTCCAGATCGGTAGCGGCCTGCGCGGCATCGCCGGAATCAACCTTGATTCCGAGTTCTGCAATGGTCGTCATGAGCGCTCCGTTATTTCGATTCGCTCATCACGAGCAATGCTTCGACCTCCAGTATGCGGAGGTCGGGAAAGATGCCAGGTAGTTCGTGCCGTTTGATGCCCGCCATGTGCGCCGTGGCGGGGATGACCGAGTAATCAAGGCCAGACGCCCCGCCCGGCCCTGTCCGCCACTGGGTAGAGAGAGATTCGAACAGACGGAATGCCTTCCATGAGCCGGGCCAGACCTCGACCTCTTCGACTGGTATGTCAGCCAATGTCATGCCAAATGCAGCCAGCTCTTGCTCCGACGGCCCAGGCTCGTACAGCGCCCGGGCCGCCGCCTTCAGTTTCCCAAGCGGGCCGGATCGTAGGCAGACTGGTAAGCGTCGATCACCGCCTGAGGCGCGCCAACGCAAGTGGTCACCAGTGCGGCAACGGCCTCGTCGGTGAACTTGTCGTCGAAGGACCACCCGGTTACGACGTCCTTGATCTGCTCGACCTGCAGCGCGATCTCAGACGCGGTCACCTCCTGCCAGGTGATGCCGTCGTCGATACGTTTGGCGTTCAGATCGGCGCGGGCCGTGTTCCAGCGGCCGAACATCTCGGCCAACGCTGTACGGTCCATGTACCTGAATTCAAATTCCACCTTCACCGGCGCTTCGCCAATGCGAGGAATCATCACCGGCGCTTTGAAAGTCGGGTTTTGAGCGATCTTGATCTTGGCCATAGGTTACGCCACCACTGCCGAGTAACGGGTTGGACGACCCGCTAGTGACAGGGTCATAACGCGGGTCATCAGGTTGTTTCGGCCCAGCGTCGGCGTCGTGGTGATGGACACATACGCGTTGTAAACGATGCTGCTACCGCCCGGCAGATTCAAACGAAGCACACGCGTCTGCTTGTCGTCGTCGGCAGCCTCTACGATAGCGACGTAGGGAAGGTCCGGGTCATCTGCCACGGTAAACGACATGCTGATCGGGTTTTTGGTGGTTGGCATCTGGCGATCATCGTCGTCGGCGAGGAAGCCGAAGGTCAGAAACTGTTGGTCACCACCGCTGGTATTCACCTCGGTGATCTGCGGCACTTCGACGAAACTCGTCACTTTACGCACCGAGCCGAGGCCAGAACCAGCCGGGTATGGCTGCACATTGGTGGTATTGATGTTTTCCAGCGCAAACGTACCGCTCAGGCTTTTGGAAACGCGAGTGGCCCGATCGTTGAGCCGGGTCCAGCCGGAAGTCACAGCGATAATGTCGCCGTCGCTCAGGCCATGTGCAGCGGCAGTGGCCACCGCAGGGTTTGCATTGCTCAGCGCAGTTACCGGGATGGCTGCGCCGTAGGCGGAAGCGATCTGGAGGGTTGCGCCGTTGGGGAGTCTGAAGCCCATGAGGTTTTCCTTTTTGCGAGCATAAAAAAACCCGCTCAAGGCGGGGTTGGAGGTATTGCTTGGCTGTTACTTTTTGGCGGCGCGGCAGGCGGCAATGATTTCGTCCGCAACCAGCCGGGCGGCTTCGCCCTTGATGAGTGATTGCTTGATGTAATTAACTCCGCCGATTGTCACTGCGACTTTCTCCTCAGCTTCGTCGCGAGTCACCACCTCTTTCTTGAGCTCTGATAAAAAGTCTTCGAGCTTGAAATTCTTCAGGCCTTCAGATAATTCCGTTTCGCTGATCGACCCAAGCAACTTATCCAGCACCTTCGAGGCGTCAGTTTCAGCATCGCAAGCGGTGCACCCCATTGAGTCGAATACTTTCTCGATCGGAGCTTCATCAAGACCAATGCCTACACCAGTCACGATCATCTGACCTGCAGCGTTGGTCGTGACATTTACGGACATCTTGGCCGCATCGACGAGTGCCTGACTCAGGAAGAGCTGATCACCATCAACAGCAAAAGGGGTTTCGGGCTTTTCGGAACTCTCTGTGATCTTTCCCAACATCATGCGGATATAGCCGTCATGCGTAATGGTGAGCTTGTCGCCCTCTTTCTTGATTGAGCATCCAGCGCTTCTCGAAGCACTCACGCGCGCCGCCACCTCTTCGGCCGTCTCGGGGCGCTGGTAGGTCAGTGTGGTGCGGATATCAGCGAAGTCTGGATCGTATGACTCGTCCTGAGTCGTGATCTTCGCGCTATCACGATACTGGGCGTGAATCTTGGTTATCTCCGAGCCGATGAGGGCGTAATAATCGAAAGCGCTCTCGGGAAGATCGCTCGCGGCCCACTCGGCAGCAGTCACGGTAACCATCTGGGGTTGCTCAGGCAGGCTGCCGACAGAAATCTTGGCCGAGTTGATTTCAAATTCGCCGGTTACTTTGTCAAGCTTCCAGCCGGAAACGCCCGGCACGTAGTTAGAACTTTGCATTTTCTTCTCCGATGATCAGTTGGTGTCTGATCGATACTGAAATGAGGCTGAGACTGTCAGCGCGCTGTCACCGGTGATCGGCGGCCCAGGCTCAACTGGCGTGAGCACCAGCACCTCGAACGCGTCTTGCTTGAGCCTGAGATAGGCCGGGAACAGAGCGTCAATGTCGTCGACAAGGCCTTCAGCTTCACCAGTCCCATTGCCTGCTGGAGTGACAACGTTGACCTGGAACACGCCGGTATAGACGCGGTGATCGCCCGACAAGGTGTCGGTACCGGTCCCGGCCGGAAGCATGAATGCTGCCAGATAAGTCTCGTCTGTTTCTGGCGTGAAGCTGACGCCCTGATAGGCGATCCTCAGGTTGCGCCCACCCGCCCACAACGTGAGTCTTTGTTCGAACAGTGAGCGGATTATTTTGTGGCTCATACCTGATGATTCCTGATGGCCGCCTCAACGATCTGCTGGAAGCGCGCCACGGTGATTCGAACCATGCCGCCCGGTGCCTGGGTCGAATGCCCAAATTCCAGCGGGATGGCGTATGGCAGGCTATTGGTAATGTAAGCGACATCGCCGGCGTGAAACTCCAGCACGCCGTTGGCGATGCGTGCGTTGGATTTGCTGCCGCTCGGATCGATCTCTTCTGTGGTCGTCCCATCTGGCGCGCCAATCCCGAACATCCAGTTGCCGCGGAATCGGCCACCGACGTAATCCTGGCCAGCTACAAGGCCGTTTACGTTGAAGTTCTGCGCACGCTCGGTCTTGGTCAACGGCTTGGCGTATTTCACGCCTCGCTTCAGGTTCCCGGACTTAGTGAAGTTCGACTCCGTCAGGTTGATAACCGTATTGCGCACGGAAACCCTGAAGTCGTAGTCATCGGCTGCGCGGGTGTTGGCATCACGGAACGCCATGTTGGCCGCCCATATCTCAGGCTTGCCGACAGGCGACATACGGATGACGCTGCTACCTATCTCGATGATGATGTCGCGAAGGCTGACATCGACCGCTTCCTTTGCCTGCTCGGCAAATTTGGCAAGATCGAGGGCGAAGCTACCTGACCGACCAGCACCTGCGCGGCTCATGAGCGCACCTGAAGCTCATAGAGCAGTGGCGTGCCTGCCGGATTGATCTCTTTCAGCGGTGGAATGATCGACCAGGTGCGACCCTGGACAACTACCTTGCTGAGCAGCGTCGGTGGCTGATCAAGGCCCTTCGCGGCAATCTTCAGCTTCTTGTCGCCAACCTTGATCAGGGTATTGGTCTGGAACTCCTGCCCAGTGAAGTCGAGCAGGATGCCTTGGGCGGTTCGCTCCGTGACCGTCTCTGGTGATGTGGTGCCGGTAGACGGGTTATAGCCGCCCTTCACCGCATCGCGGATGGTGACTGCCTGGCCGTATTCGGTAATCAGATCGAGGGCCATCACGGCCATATCTTCGTAGAAGGCCATGGTGGCTCCAATCGTGAAAAGCCCAGCGCTATAGCTGGGCTTTCTTTACTTCGTCTTGCCGGATATAAAATCACCCGCAGCTTTGGTTCTTTTTTTACGCTCGCGCAACAGTCCGTCAGCCAAATCAGCTGCGACCTCTACAGCCTGCTCAGGTGACTCGCTTGCTGCGATTGTCGCACCCAATGCGGCAGATGCATATTGATCCCAGGCAGCAGCCTCATCAGCAAACAGTTTTCTTTCATCCGACATTTATGTATCTCCGTTAGTGAAGGCGCAACGCTATCACTATGCGCGGACAGCAAACAACCCACGCTTCAGAAGATAATCCGCGAACTGAGTAGCGCTGGGCCGATCCGGCGCAGCGGGCAGCAATCGCTTGCTTGTGTTGCTGATGGTCGCGTATTCACGCTCCACCGCGCCGTCGACCTTTTCCTTCATGACCGCGCCCTTGCGCTTGTCGATAGGATCAATGTCGTCGGCATGAATCTCTGCGGCCAGAGCCATCTGACCGTACTGAATGCGTGCCGGAAGGTAACGCTCCGGTTTGTTCTCACCATCCAGGCGAATCTCCCGGCGAGGCCAGGACAGTGCCTGATCGCCGGTGGATTTGCGTCCCTTCCAGGTCATGCCGTCCATCACCAAGGCGGCCCGGCGCAAAACAGCCTCTTGCGCAGCCTCTTCAGCGGGAATGGCCACACCGAATTTCCCGGCGTAAATGACCAGTTCAGCGGCAGTGGCGTAGCTTTCAGCACCCGGTACGCCGGTGCCGTCCTCGATGATGAGCATGACTTATTCCTTGGTTTCGTTCAGGCGATCTGCTTCGGCCTTGGCCTGAGCTTCGTCACCAGCAAAGTCGCTGAATCGTACACCGTCACGGGTGATGATGATCCACTGGTTATCTGCTTCCAGCTTGGGGATGTAGACCGGTTCTTTCTTGGTGCCATCCCTCTGGGTGCCGTTGGACTCAGGCTTGGTTGGGCCTTTGCCTGGCTTTGCAGGAGTTTTGTCAGCGGCCTTGGCCTTCCCTTTCACCGGCGTCTTGCGTGTCTCGATCTCCACCTCAATCTCGACCGCCTTGTAGGCATCGACAATTTCCGGGTAATCGCCAACCACGGTGACCTTGGTCACGCCGCGTTCGACGTTCCGGAACAGATCCGGGTTGCGATAGCGCTTGTTGGGATCGAAGTCGCCGCGCTGGTTGCTGTAAACGAGTTCCATGATGTTCTCCCTGGCGGCCATTTCTGACCGCACCTGGCGGATGGCTTATGCAGCCGGAGTGAGTTCGATCATCACGCCTGCAGTGACCTTGTCGCTGGCAGAGTGCTTGACCCAGTTGGCGGAGGAGCCGACAGCGGCGAGCGATGGGTTCGCACCACCGGCAGTTTCCTTCCAGCTGTAACCCAGAACATCGATGTTCACGACGCCTTCAGCGCGGTAGCCGATGCCGAGGTTTTCTTCATCGTTGACTTCGTAGGAGCGGAAGCCCGGGGCTTGGGATTCAGTGATGGTCACTGCGCTTGGCAGCAGGCCGAAGATCACGTCAACCGGGGCAGTATCGGTAACCAGTACCGGCTTGCCCAGGGTGCCTGGCAGGCCGCCGTAGATCACGACACCCGCCTCTTCGTAAAGCTTGTTGGTGATGGCTTCGTCGACGATGTCGAAGTATGCCGAGGAGTGCATGACCCACAGCGCGATACGGCCGAATTTGTCACCGAACTTGCGCATGCCGCGGGTGAGCGTCTTTTTGCCGTCGGTCTCGATGCTGGCCTCAACGACCATTGCCGGGTTGGAGCCAATGGACGCGCGCAGCGCGGCAGTTGCATACTGGACGAAGCCTTCCAGTGTTGCGTCGGCAACATCCTGGCCGATGATCTGGGAGAACTCATCTACCGGGCGACCGCGGCGCTTGAACGCCTCTTCGGTCGTCTGGTATGGACCGTACTTCCAAGGAGCCTTGACGCCGACGGCCTCACCGGCACCGATTTTCTTGGCGACGACTTTGGCTTCAGAGTTCACATCACGGTGATCCAGAGAACCTGCCAGCTTGTAGAAGGCACGCTTGCGGAAGTCACCTTCGATCAGCTCGTTGTCGAGGATGATTGCGCCGTTGGAGGACGCGTTGAAGATGTCCAGGTTGTCCTGAACTCGTTCCAGGTATGCGGTCTGAGCCTCATCGTTGTAGATGATCAAATCGCTGTTCACAGTTGTTGGCATGGGTGAATCCCCTTACTTGGGCAAATTGAGGTATGCGGTTTGGCCGTGCTTGCGCTGGTAGTCGCGCTTTTGCGTGGCTGTCATTTCGGAGCGCTTCAGTGCAGCCTGGCCGCCACCCCCGCCCGGGGCATTCGTACCCGAAGCCCTTGGCCACAGGTGAGGAGCGCTTTCGCGCAAGGATTCCGCCCATTCGAGCGGGGTCAGAGGGGTCTTGCCGTCTTTGCCGAGAATGGTCTGACCAGACTCATCAACAGCGACCGCTTCGCCCTCTTCGTTCAGTGAGAACACGCCTTTGGCGCGCAGGATGATGTCGTCGGTTGCTTCAGGCAGCGCGCCGGCTTTGAGGGCTGCGCCGCGCACCGAGTCGCCCAGGACCTTGCCCTGGAACTTGGCGGCGAATGTTTCAGCCTTCGTCGCGCGCTCGCTGATTGCCTTCAACTGCTTGTCATAGTCGCCACGAAGACGCTCGGTGCGCTTGTTGAACACCTCGTCCACCTTGCCCTCTGTAAGCAGCTTGGTTTCCTCGTCCTGCCCGGCGCGACTCAGCAGCCCTTTGACGGCGTCGATGTCGATGCCCTCAAACTGGGTTTCAAACTGAGTAAGCTTGCCGGTGACATCTTTGAGCTTGCCCAGCAACTCACTGTTTTTATTTTTCAGACCGGCCTCAGAGGTTTTCACAGCGGCCTCAATAGCGGCTTTGATGGCTGGGTTTTCCAGGTCGATTTCGTTTTCTTCTGCCACGGTGATGCACCCCTTGGGTTTTGTCGGCCCGCCTTACGGGCGTAAAAAAACCGCCCGGAGGCGGCTGATTGAAAGTGTTCGGTTAAATTCCCGCTCGCTCGAATGCCAGCGGTTCAAGCTTTTTCATCTGCTCCAGCGTGAGCGGCTTGAAATTGCGGTCGAGCTGCAGCTCAGAGAAGCGCTCCAGCGTCAGCCCACCATCGCGGAACAGCTTGGCGCGGGTCGGGCCTAGTGCCTGGTCCTGAAAAGCTTCCGGTTGCAGCTTGAGCCAGTCGTAATAGCTCAGATCGGCCGCCACCTGGCCGCCGCCGTTCGGCCCCACCGAGGCGCGGGTAGCATCCTTGCTGAGGAACTTGGTCCATTTGGTCACAGGCACAAACGTCGTCCGGCACCTGATGTGAAACGGTGGACGAGGCCCTGAATCAACTGGAAAGCGGCGCTTATCCATCGACCTGCATATTTGCGTTGTCTTGCTGTCGAGGGTGGATACAATCTCAATCTCGGCGACCACATCAGGATTGGCCTTGATCGTCTCCATCCGGGCCTGCGAGGCGACGTGCTGAACAGCCGTGTGAACGACTGCACTGGCATTGCGCTTGGTCGTTGCCAATATCCCGTCGCTGTACCCAGCAGCCTTGGTACCGCGAATCTTGCGGATAACCTGAAAGTTCGTCTGCCCTTCGAAGAACCCCTGCCTTATTGCGCCGCTGACGCGCTCACGCTCGGTAGTTGCCCAATCCTTTATAAACGGCTCCAGCAGCTTGCCGCCGCCGTTGTCGCGCACGCTGAGCGGGTTGTTAAGCACCGCCGAGCGGATAGCGCGTGCTGGCGGAACCACTGCATCAAAGGTGACACCCACAGGCGCGGATCGGGATAGCGCCGTTGCTTCGAACTGAGCCTCGTAGTTGGCCAGGTCGATCAGATCAAGATTCAGCGTCGCGGTATAGCGGTCGAAGATGCCGAGCAGCAGGCTGTCGACCTCGTCGAGCAGCTGGTTCAGCCGCTTGATGTTGTACTCACTCAGGTCGGCATTGGTGAGCTGCTCGCGCACCGCCCGGTCGATCTCCTTGAGGAAAGGAGCGAATTTCTCGACCTCTCCAGCCTTCAGTTGCTCCAGAAACACCGAGTGCCGAATCGTGGCATCAAGTACTGCTTGGTTGACGGCCATTGTTCAAGTCCTCGTCGTCGTCCAGGCCGAGGTTGTCGGTCTGTTCCTGAAGCTCTCCGTCTATCTGCTTGTCGGTTCGCTCCGGTGCGATCAGCCCCAACTTGCGTAGGTATCCGCGCAGATCGGCTTTGGCGAATCCACCGCTCTGCCATAGCTGCACAAGCGCGGTGATCATTTGAGGGTCAGCGCTGAGCTCAACGAACTCTTGATTCACCAGATAGGTCGTCTTGCCGGTGACACCCAGGAACTGAGCACACCAACCCAGCGCCCGGGTGTAGGCCTCATTGACGTTGGATACGCATATCGCGAGCACCGACGTGGACGCCGACTGGTCGCCTCTCGACTCTGTAGCCGTCTTGGCTGTCATTGACGACACAACCATGCGTGCGCCCAGCTCAATCATCATCTGGTTCTTGTCGGCCATCGCCTCTTTCACTAGCGTATTAGGCTGGGGCTGGGCAAAGGCGAAGGTTTCGCCAGCTGGCACAGGGATTGGAGCTCTAGATCCGACGTAAACGCCTTCTTTGCGCGCCATCTCTAGCCATTGGTCGTCGACGCCGCTGATCCACGGCTGAGCCTGGCCACACCAGAACACGCTGTCCTCGTAGTCAGCGCTGTTCCGGTAATGCCCGAGGTTGATCATCGCGATGTCGTAAAGCGGCGACTCGTCAATGCTCGGATCGTTGTTCTGTGCGCCGATGAACGTGAAAGGGATCTCCTTGAGACGTCCGCCCTTCCCCTTTGGCATGTATTCCTCAACCACCTCAAGAGGGCCGCCGCCTCGCGGGCCTTTACGACGCCAGACGCGACAGACGTACAGTCCAGCTTCGTCCAGGGCCAGCTCGCGAAACTGCTCTGTGCACTTCAGCCCAAACCCATCCGCCTCTTCGTTCATTTCACGGAGGACGACCATGATCAGAACGTTGTGACCGTTCACCATGCCGGTGCGCCAGTTGATGACGTCCTCAGCCGTGTAAGTGAGGATGACCGAATGCCCGCCGATACCGCTGTCCTCGTGGAAGTCCACGAACAGACCATGACGACCGGCTTCCAAGACCTTCTCAAGCGAGCCTTGCGACTGCTGATAGATGCTCACGCCTGAGCCGTTAGCGTTGTCCTGCAGGTATTCGAGGTTCTTCGGGACCGTCAGCGTTGGGTCTTTGTGGAACGCCAAGCCAATCAGTCCGTTTCGGGTGTGGCCGGTGGCGTTCTTGAACACCGCACGCTCCCGGTACGCATTGTTGCGCTCGGCGTTCTCTTCTGACGTATCGTGCCGGTTGATGTAAGGCAGCCGGCCAACAACACGGTGCTGGCCAGCACAGACGTCGCGCACAGTCAGCCAGCGATCCAACGCCTCAATGTATTCAGGCCGCTTGAAGGAAACGTCGTTGTTCATCGGGCGTATCCCAGGTTGAGAGAAGCGACCGGTTTCACGATCGGGAATTCTTTGTGAATGAAGTAACCACCGGCGTCGTTTGCGTGGTCATTGCCTTGGGACTTGTTGGGCTCACCGCTTGCGGCCCATATCTGCTGTTCCAGGCCATCCGCGTATGTCGGGCAGGTGAACGGGTTCACCAGGTAGCGGCGCTCGCCTTGAGCATTGCTGAACATGGCATTCATCGCGTTGATGCGGTCTTTTACTGGCGGGTTGGCTGCCGGTGCGATCACCGTGAAGCCTGCTTGCTTGAGCATTGCGATGTCCGTGACGCTGGCATTGACTGACTTGCGCGAATCGCCAGAGGCGTCCGGGTAGATTCGGATTTCGCAGGTCTTGATGTACTTATCGCCATCGTGCCGCCAGTAGCGCTCCTTGATGCGCCGGATCATGTCGGGCGTGTCGTAGCCATCCATGAGCTCGTCCACGGCTCGAGGCAGGCCCTTTTCCCGCTTCACATGCGTGATCGCTGCCATCTTGCCGACGTTGAAGTCCATGCCGATGAACAGAGGCTCACCAGCCTGCACCATGTCGAAACACTGGTTCAGCTTGCGGTCATACGCGTGGTAGATCGACCCAGACGTCAGGTTGACGAATTGGCCGTTCAGGTACGCCCTGATCAATTGCTCGGGGTACGACTCCATCAGCGACGGGATGTAGTCGTCCGGCAGGTTCAGCTCGTTGTCAAAGGTGCTGGCCTGGATGAGCCCATACATCTCCTTGAGCGCCGGCTTGTCGCGCAGCTGCTTCACGAACTGCAGGAAGACGAACTTGAAGCCTTCCGGTGTCGTGGTGACGTCCACGCCGTTCTTCAGCCCGGGCAGGTTGTAACGCATTCGCGCGATGATCTTGCGCCAGGCCTGCTGCGCCTTGATCGACGTCAGAACGTCCAGCTCATCGACCAGGGCGTGCCCGACCTTGAAACCGACAATGGTCTGTGGCTTCTCCATCGACCTGCAAATCACGGTGCCGCGATACTGCCGACCGCTGTAGATGTGAACCTCATGGTTCGCCTGATTGATCTTTGTCTTCAGGCCCCACTCGTAAGCCACCTCCTCCATCGTCGGATAGAAGATGTCCCGTATCTGCGGGTAAGTCGGCGCGAAGTAACCGGCGTTGACACCCGGCCACTCCATGAAGTGCTTGCTCAGCGCCGAGCAGCCAACCCAGGTCTTCCCCGAGCCGAAACCGGCCACGAATGCACGAAACTTGTGGGGCAGCAGCAGGAATTTTGATTGCGGGACGTTAAGGCTGGGCATCAGGCTTCCTCGCGTCCACTACATCGACCTGGATGCGAGTCGGAATAGCTGGCTCGTCGCCAGGCTCATCCTTGCGGTGACGGTTGACGTACATATCTCCGGATTCTTTTGCAGCCTGTTCCAGCACCTGAAGGGCCAGCGCCAAGTTGCGCATGCCCTCTGCTTTCTCAACGATCCTGCCAAGAGCACGCAGTCGATAGGCTCGGTTGGCGATGGGAATCTCTGCCGTGTCTTCACGGAAACGCTTGCGTGTGTCGTGGAACAGCGTCACCCATCTGGCCGCAAGGGTTGCTCCAGCGCGCTTGGTTGGGTCGTGCGACTCACACTGCTGACGGGATATCTGAATATCGAATTCTTGTTTGACCTGTTCTACGACTTGCGAGGGAGTGTCGAAGCAAGCCAACGCCTGAACGATGAAGCTCTTCACCTCATGCTTCAGGGCTGCCATAGGTTGGATTCCGTCTAATGCCTGTCAAATTTCAGGCCGACTTGAGCAGACAGGTTCCGCAGGCCCTCGATATATTCAATTTACCTACCTCAGCAGGCTTTTTTGCAGCGTCAACCAGCAGCTGGACGTCTGGGCTTGCCCCATAGCGACGGACCACACCGACGAACTCCTCGACGTCGTGGCCGCGCATCTCAAGCTTGGGCAATCCGTCTTGCGTGAACTTGGGCGCGCCGTACTGATCGGTTGCCTGGGCGATGTGGTAAAGCTCATGCTCGACCAGTGCGCAGAACTCGGCATCGCTGCACTGTGAGCAGTAATCGGCGGCCAAGGTGATGATGTAGGTCGGTACGAAGCCGAACCAGTCACGCATCTGCTGTTCCATCCGCGCCTTCTGCCAACCCCCGGCACGGAACATGACTTTCTCGGCTTGGCCCAGCACTGCGCGCCCCTGCTTCGTGAATGCAGATGAGGCCCACATGATGCAAATGTCAGCATCAATCAGATGGGCATGGTCTTCGTTGCGAATACTGCCGGTGTCGGCAAGTATCTCGGCCTGTATCCAGCCCCACACTTCGGGAGCGGGCGCTAGGATCAGGAATGGCGATTCGAGCAGGTCAGTCGGCGGCATCGGTCTACGCATAAGCCCACCTTGAAATGATGCCGCAAAGCCACCAGTTATGAATCTCAACCAAAGGAGCTTCAAAAATGACAAGAAGTGTTATCGATTACGCCATTGAGCTAACAAGTGCTTTGGAGCCTCAGTTTGTAATCCGGCAGGTGGACAAGGAGACAGAAGTCAAAGCCAAGCTTAGGGTGGTCCGCAGCGTCGCACAGAAGCGTTATAAGGAAAAGTTGCCTGAAATTGATCTTCTCACTCTTACCGAAGATGGCAAATTCACCCCTGACAACCCTGGTGATATTGTCGCCCTACTCTTCGAAACCGTGATGCGCTGGAACCGAAACCCGGATCTTTGGCGCACCCCAGGCGCAGGGGGTGCAGAGGGAGAAATCAATACCACCCTGCACAACTTCACCCACGGGCCGAGAACTATGGGCGGGTCACCCGATGAAGGGGTTAAAGCCACGACTTATGCCGGGGCAATCGAACAACTCCTTGATATCGTTTCGAAACGAAAACCCTTCTGACTTCAGACGCCGCTACAGAGGTGTGCCGCACTAACCCTGCGGCACACCCTCAGTCATCAGCATTCAGCAGCACGTCAATCAGCTTCTGCTCACCCAATCGAAAGAGGGCCAACGCCTGGAGGTCATCAGCAGCAGGCCCAAAGCCGAAAGCCTCTACCCTGCCGGATGGTGAGCGCAGAGCAAGAACACCAATAGCACAAGGCTCCAACTCCCCCGATTCTATCTGGTCAGCAAGCTTACGCAGGGTCTGCACTGGGTCGCGCCACCCCTCCCGCTGAAAGTTCAATACTTTTAGATTCGCCATATTTCGTCAGAACCTCATACGATTCAAATAGATACACCTACACGACCGCACTTAGAAACATATAGAAACAGTTGTAGATCCAATATGAGATTGAATCGCCATCAACCATCCCCCAGATCAGCCCTACTGCACATTGAGTGCAGAAGGTGACGGCAGCCGGTGCCGGGCATAACTGGGGAGGTATGCTCATGGCTACCAACACGGGAGATGGACACCGCATTGGGTCGGTAAAAGATAGAACCCAAGTACACAACCCACAGAACGACACGTACGTGAAGCGCGACACTGACACTGGTCGCTTCATTGACGTTAAGTCTGGCGGGGAGCCTTTCAAAGGCGTTGCTAAAGAAGTAGACAAGCGTCGTAAGTAAAAGTGCTTCATGGCGAGGGTCGCTACGGCCCTCGCTTTTACTCCACTGTGCAGCGCGGCCAGATCGACCGGGCAAAGGCAAGCGCTCCATCGTGATCGAGGGCGGACTCAAGAAGGATCATCGGAAATGTTTTGTGGCCTGGCGTGATGACCATCCAGTTCTTCTTGGTCATGACTCACTAGCGACCTCCCGGTATTCCGTGCTCGGGTATCGAACCGGATAGTTTCCGCGAGCACTGCACTCGGTGCATCCGTGCGGGAATTGCGCCGGCAGCGATGTCAGAACCATCCCAGTCCAACGCATAACACCTTTGCCGCATTCGTCGCACTGATAGTCAATCTGGTGAACGGTCATCTGCTTTTCTGTTGCGGGCATGATGATCTCCAATGCAAAAGCCCCGGCGTATGCCGAGGCTATGAGTGTTCGTTCGTTAAGCTGCTGTTACGGTCACATTGCCGCGCAAGCGTCGGGTGTAGACCTCGTCACGAGCAGGCCGCTTGGCTCTCACGGGGCTGGGCGCGAAGACCACAATGCCGGTGGCGGTATCGCACCAAAGAACATTTTTGATCTCGTTGCCATTCACGAATACGGCTCTGTGACCACGGCCGTCTCCGGCACTATGGAAAGTGGGATGGGTCATGCTCACTCCGCGCCGCAGTAGATGATCAGCTAAAAGGGTCGGCAGGTTTCGCGATGGAGCGCACAAACCACATGAAGCCCTGCTGCAGATTGGTCTTGGCCAGGGCGAGCAGTCTCTGGTCGACACCTTCGATGTGGTCGATTTGCTTGAACAGCTCACCGGCATCCGCTTCCAGAGCCTTGATCGAGTTCATGCCGTCGATCTCAGATTGACTCAGGTCGCGGTAGCCGGTGATTTTCTTGTGCTGGTTATCCATAATCTTTCCTCTGTATTTCGCGCCACGAAATGGCAGTGTCTGAATTTGTGGCGCGTTACGGCGTCTGCCGCTCTACCGCCTCGTTGACCTTGTCGGCCGCTTTGCTGGCCACCTCTGCGGCTTCCGTGGCCTTCCCTGCTGCACCCTCAACCTTTACGGCTGCATCGGTCGCGGTCTTGGCCAGCTTGTTCAGGCGCATGTCGCGCTGCACCGTGGCCTCGTCGTAACCACGGCGCACTTCGGCGACCTGGGCGCTGTACCAACTGGCAAGCGACCATTGCGATGCACCGAAGCCCAGCGCGAACGAGCCGGTTACCAGCAGCGAGGCAATTACCCACACCTCCACCCGGCGCCACCAGCGGCGAGCGATGAAATCAATTGCGCATCTTTCCATCAGTTGATACCTCCGAGCTGTGCACGCAGACGGGCGATCTCAGCGCTTTGGCTGGTCACTTTGTCAGTGAGCTGGGATACCTGGCTGGTAAGGGCTTCGATCTTCCCTTCCATCCGGCCGACAGCGGCAGCCAGCTCGTTGCGTTCTTTGGCGAACTGGTCGGCACGGGCCTCAGCCTCTTTGCGGGCAACCCGTTCAGAGTCGAGCAGTTCGTTCAGTCTGCGGACGGTGCCGATATCGGCGTTGTCCATGGCGCGGTCGGTCGCGTCCCTGGAGAGGAATTTCCTCAACCACAGGAAGCCACCCAGCAGGATTGTGCCCGTACCGCCCAGCCAGGTAGCTGTGCCTGGGCCGAGGTCGGTTGGGTCCATCTTTACTCCGGAATAAAAAGGGGCGTCAGGTACGCCCAATGAGGAGCGAGGTACGAATGAGGCCCTCGCTGAACTTGGCGATCAGAGGTTCCGAGGGGGTTGGGTAAATCGCAGGCACAAAAAAGCCCAGCGGTGAGGCTGGGCTTTAAAAAACATAGGATTACAGAGCTTCTAGAAGATCGTGCCCAGCCCACGTCAGGGAAATAAAGCCCTGAGCGCTATCCGCACCATTCGACCGTCGTAAATAACCAGCCTCAACAAGAAGATCGATATGGTAATCGAACACGTCGCCTTGGGATGTGTGCTTCACCGATGCAAGCTTTACGAGGTCGACGTTAAGCCCATCTTTCAGCGCGTTCTCTTCAACGAACTGGAGAATATTTCTGGCAAGCATTTTGTCGCGAGTCATAGCGTCACTCCATTGATATAAAAAAGCCCGACTCATGGCCGGGCTTTTGCAGTCAATCCCTTATTTGCGCAGGTATGACAGGATGGGGTGGATAATGGCTCACTGGTTCAATCGCCGTCAAGCGCAATCTGCAATCAAAATGCCTTCAGCCTCCAAAATGTGCTGAGCCTCGGTCAGCGCCACGTCAACCATGCTCTCCAGCCCCTTGCGAATATCACGCCTCCACCGCTCCTGCGTCTTGATCGGGTGCGGGTCATCGCTCCAATTGTCCATCTCGTACCAGGTGGCTGGAAGCACATTTGTGCTGCGCTTGCCTTCGACACCCGGGAGTTTTGGCATAGCCCAGGTAACGATCGCGCAATGACGGAACCTCTCCGGTGCCGGCGACCGGTACTGCTTTGTGATTTCCGTGATCGCCGCGTGCTTGCGGTCGGTGTGCGTCGAGAACTTCGCCACCAGCGCACGCCATTGCTCCGGGCTCAGCGCCTTGTGCAGGCGTCCGAACACCCAGCAGTCGGTCAGGAATGCCGCCTCCTTGCCGACGATCTCGCCCTTCTGCTTGGCGCATTGGACCTTGGGTTCAAAATCGCACCCGCCCGCCGAATTGATGGTTTCCGCGGCCAGAGCCCGGACCACTGCTGCTACAACGTTCCGATACATCATGCCGCTACTCCTTTCTTCAATTCTCTGGTCAGTGCCCGGTACTTGGCTGTCAGGGCTTTCAAATCGTCGATGGTGTACTTCTGAGGCTCATGAGGCCCTTCGAGCCATTCCACGTTGACGATGCCGATGCGGCGCACCAGCTCGGCCCGGTAATTCACCAGGTCGCCAGACTTGTGTGTGTTGCACGGCGCGCACTGTCGCCATACGTTGAGCGGTTCGAATCTGAGGGCCGGGTGACCACCGACGGACCGGTAGTGCCCGGCGTGCCACTGGCCGTTGTGATGCCGTCCGCAGCTCACGCATGGCTCGCCCATGTCGCGGTGACGAACCCACTCGTTGAAAGCCTGCTGGGTATCCTTCATGTGGTCGCTGCGAGACTTCAGCTTCTCCTTGCGGGCTTTGAGCTCGGACCGCTCGCGCTGCGCGATAGCCTTGCGCGCCCTCTCCTGATTTGCTGGAGCGATAGCCAAGCCGCAAGCCCAGCTACAGACTTTCTGACCGAGCTGAGCAGGCACAAACTGGATATCGCATGCCGGATTGTCGCAAGTCTTCTTTTTGCGCTCCTTGATGGTCTTGAGCATCAGTAACGCCCTCCCCATCTGTCCGCCTCGGTCCAGCGGACGCCGCGCTCAGCGCCGAACGCGTGGATGACCTCGAACAGATCGCTGAACCACTTGGCCGACTGCTTACGGGTCGAGGTGGCCATGACGACGAATCCGCCATCGAGCCCAGGTTCTGCGCGCTGCTTCTCGACCGAGGCGCTGAACAGGCACTTCCAGTCCTCGCTGGTGAGCTTCTTGCCATACCACTCGACCTGCTCGGATACGTCGCGGAGCATTGCCCACATCTTGCGGTTGAGGACGTCAGGGCGTTTCTCGTCCTTGATGACCACTACCTTGGGTTTGGTCAGATCGATGGCGTGCAGTGCGCCGTACAAACGGTTTAAGTCCTGCGTGCTGCGGATGGCGAACTCAGTCATGAACCACCCCCAAGAACGAATAGCCTTCACGGCCGTTATGCAGAACCTTGGCGGTGTTGAGCAGGGTTAGAAGTTGCTCCCAGGTGAGGTTCATTGGGCGGCCTCCTTGCTCATGGCGGCGTCGATGTACTTATCCATCGATTCCACCCCGAAAAGGCCGGCGAACGGGTTCTCAATCCACCGATACCGCTGGGCATCTTTGCGCAGCGCCTCGCACTCTGCCCGCAACGCAGCTGCCGACCGTGCCAGCCCAATCAGATAATCAAGCGCGCTATCCTCGCCCACTGCGTCGAAACCCAGCTCGCTTGCTGCAGACTTGATGATCCCGCTTACGCCCAGGCTGGCGGTCTGGCACAGCTCAAGATTTGCAATGCGCTGGATCAGCTCCAGCACGGCGGTAGGGTTTGCGGCGGCGATGAACTTCTCATCTCCTCGTGCGCAGTCGGCAACGGAATTTCCACGTTCAGTACTCACCCAGGTTCCACCGCTAAACCACGGACCCTTGGTGGCAGCCTTGGCCAGCGCTTCCAGCTTTTCGATATTGACGGTCATGGTCGAACTCCTTGAATCGAGGCGAAATCAAAGTCCGGCAGCTCGCTAACGCCATTGAGGTAGTCGACCATCACCTTCACGTCGCTCTCGTCGCATGCGCCAGGCTGGGCCTGCCAGCAATAAAACGGATCGGTGTTTGGCATTGCGCCGTAGCACATGATCCCGTACCGGCTGTACATGCCGTCATGCACGATCCCAACGCGGGCTTTTCCCTTATCGAAGTACACGATGTAGTGGTTGACCCCTTCTGAGCGCACGAGCTTTGGATTTTTCCGGTTGTTGCGCTTGACCCACTTTGCAACTTCACTGACCTCGTTCATCGCCCCGCCCTCCTGCCAATTCTCGCCAACAGCAGAGCGCGCGCTGATGCGGCGTCTACCGGGATTCCTTGTTGAATGATTCGTGCCTGTACCGCCTGCTCGGCCAGCTCTTCGGCGAGTTCCAGCTCGGTCTTCTGGCTGTCATGGCCAATGCCGGTCAGGATCTTGCCGTCCAGCGGTTGCCCGGCCTGGGCGCGGCGTATCACGATCGTGTAGTTGTGCTCGAAGCGCTGGCGCAGGCCCTTGTCTTCCTGCTTGGCTGAGCGCAGGTCGAACAGGCCGGTGGCAATGGCCGAGATCTTCACGCCTTCGTGGCTGTACGTGGCGAGCAGAGCCTCGATCCATGCGTCAGGCACGGCAGGCAGGCCAAAGTCTTCCGGGCCGGGCACGCACATGGCGATGAACTCGCCCACACTTGGCGCAAAAGGCTTCTTGAGCTTGCGGCACTTTTGGATACCGAACTCGATCTGCTCCAGCGTGCGGATACCCTCGTCGGCGAATTCTTTGATCCACTCTTCCTTGGCGGCTGCCAGGGCTTCCGTGGACGGCCATGCCTGACGCCATGCGGGAAAGATGCCCCGTAGGCGGCGGAACAGGTCGTTGACGACCTCGGCAGTCTCCAAGGAGACGACAACGGGTGCGCGGCGAACCTCGGGCGGCTGGTTGGACATTGAGGCCATGAGCTGGCTTGCAGGCTTCATGGACTCACCACAAGGTCGCGGGCCCAGTCTGTGCTGTCGAAGTCAGGCTCGGCGCTTTGACGGCGTGGCTGGAACTGGTGAACGTTGCTGGCAGGCTGAACCTCGTCCTCCCAGCGCTTGCCGTTGAGCCAGGTGGCCGGGTGCGGGATGAACTGGCCGCCATCCTTGGTCCAGGCCAGAGAGGCGCATTGCTTGGCCAGGCCCTGGGTGATCAGGGTGAACAGGTCGTCAGTGACCTTGAGCTTCTTCCACGCCTTCTCGGCAGCTGCCTTGCCCTTCTTGTTTGGGTAGAGCTTCCAGAACTTCGGGAACAGATCGTCCGCAGGCGCTTGCGCCGTATGCTTTTGATCTATTGGTTCTTGGTTAATGGTTAGTGGTTTATGGTTATTGGTTAGGTGACCATCCGTGCACGCTTCGTGCACGAGTGGTGCACGTTCCGTGCTTTCTGGTGCACGTTTCGTGCGTCGAGTCGCTTCACGCTTTTCTGCAATCTCTTTGTTTTTCAATGCTGTAGCGTGGTACGAGGCAATCTCGTCCTGAATGCGAGCCTGAACGTAACGGCCATCCACCAGATCGAAGAACTTGCGCAAAACAAGCTCAACTGCTGCGATTTCGTCACTATTCCTTGCCCAGCACCAGTCGATTGCTTCTTCCATGGTAGGAAAACGCTCGCGGTCGTAGCACGCATCAATCAGCAGTGTGTAAGCGCCGTGTTCCAGCATGGTCAGCCGACCGGCCTTCTTGTGGTAGTCACCGATGTTCCGCTTGAAGTAATGCATCATGCGACCCCCGATTCGTGTTTAAGGACCGCACGCATCAAGCGCCGCTTGGCATTGTTCGCTTCGCTCCTGGCCTTGTATTTGTCGCGGAATTCATAGAAGCAGAAAGCCTCCAGGTTCTCGTACAGCGGGTTATCACGGGTTACGCGGCGGCCGCCATTGAAGCCCTTGTCGTACAGCGCCATGCGCTCTAGAAGTGCGTACTTGGATTTCCTGAGGGCGTTTAGCGCCGTGACGTATTCAATGGCGCGCAGGCCGACGATCTCCATCGAACTCATGATTCAATCCTCATGGTTTCGGCCATTAGGGCGCGCTGATGGCGAAGCATGAACACTTGATGAAGCTTCGCTTTGCGCTGCTCAAACTCCATGCCGACGTCGATAAGCGATGCATTGAGTCGCTGCATATGCTCGACGGCTTTTATCTGGCATGGCGTAAGGGTGTCACGGATGGGGTAATTAGCAGCCAGGCCGTGCGCAGCACGGTATTGCTTGGATGACCCGCCAAGAACGACGCGATTGATCAGGTCAAACTCATTGCTGAAATGGAACGGTTTAAGCTCTTTGCCAGCTGAGAGACGGGTGTACTTCACGGCGTCTGTCATGGCGAAAGATTCGAGACGCGCCCGCTCGCGGGCCTGACGACCTTCCGCCACTTCGATCTGCCCGCTAACCAAGGCATCAAAGGTGCGAATGACATGCAGATGAAATGCGGGACTAATCCACATGGCGTAGCTATAGATCAGCTCGCGACTAACGTAGGTTCCGCCATAGCGGCCTGCCTTTGCAGTGATCGGTTTAAAGCCCGGATTTTCCGTAATTAAAAAACCTTCTATTTCGGAAGTCGCTTGCAGGCTCAACCATTCGTTCGGACGAATATCCTTGGTAACGCCATCCGCTTTTGCGGCTTTTTCAAGGTCGTTGAGAAAATACCTCCCCTCCTCGTCCTGACGTATTTTCACTCCAGAGATGACAATCGGCGCAGAAACCCGCGCCACGTTTTCAGATACAACAAAACGTGGCGCGGCGTGAATTGACTGGGGATTGACATTGTTCTGCTGAGTACGCATTATTTGCCTCACTTGAGTTGTTCAAAAGGCCGGGTCACTACCCCGGCTTTTTTTCGTCTGAAGGAAAGCCAAAGCCCCTTCTGTTGTCACAATTAGTCCCGGTCGAGGGCCTTTTTGTGGTCTACCAGAGCGAGTCTTGCTGGCGGTCTTCGCATCAGTTCAAGCTGACGCTGAATTGCCAGGGACTCACCCGCTTCTATGTAACGACGTACCGCGTACTCAAGGGTCCATTCAAAGTCGTTGGCTAACTGCCTGATCTCTTCCTGGGCCCCTTCGTCCAAGTCGCCGAAGACAATTTCGGGCATAAGGACTCCTGCGGGCCTCTAGGCCGATTTATCCTGCGCATCCATTTCTTCCATACGGCGGATGAGGTCAGCCGCACCCAAGCGACGGGCAAGAAGGGTTAACTCGCGCATATAGGTGGCCAGTTGCTTGCCTGCTAAGCGTGCGTCCATGCGGAACTGACGCATCTCCTCGGGTTTGTACCGAAGCTTGCAGACCTCACTTCGTTTGTGGTGCTCGTCGAAATACATGTGTTGCTCCTGAGGCTGATGAAGTGGGTTTAAGCGGCAGTTCGTTTAGCGGACTGCACAGGGAATGGGCGCAACTCTTCGGCGCTGTACTCGCCGGCTGCGTTCTCAATCACGTACACATCGCGGCCTACCCTAAGCGCCTTATTCAGAGCGCCTTGAGTCATACCAAGTAGTACGGCAGCCTTTGTCTGGCCGTTGATCTCAGCGAATTGGGATAGCGGGATTCGGCTCATCGCCAGATCTCCAAATGGTTCACGTGAGCGCAGGTTATCTCCACGGGAGATACTTTGCAACTCCATTGGAGATGGCTAACTATTTCCCTTGGGAATATTCTTCACCTTATGAGCAAAGAACGGCGTCAACTCGAAGACTGGGAGAAGGCTGAATGTGCAGCGCTAAAGGCTGCGCTGGCGGAATTCAATAGATCTTCACCAAAGGAAAAGAGACTTACTCAGGACGAGCTTTCCCATCTGCTAGGGATGAGCCAGGGAACCCTGAGCAGTCACCTCAACGGGCATCGGGCTTTGAATCTTGAGATGGCAGCTACCATCTCTGGATTGCTTTCTGTGCCGATTGAGAAGTTCAGTAAGCGGATCGCCAAAGAGATAGCAACCCTATCAAGCGCTGCGGCTAGCGGCTCTGCAGAGGCTGAGATTGAGGGGTTCGCTGCCAATTACGCCAGTGCTGCAGAGAAGGCGCGCACGCTAGCAGTAAATGCGAGCCCGCGCTCTAGATCGGCACTAGAAAAAATTGCAGAGGCTGCCGATTCAGGGCTACTAAGTGAGGACGATGTAATGCTGCTTGAGGTGATTGCCAGCAGGCTTGCAGCTTCTGGATCAGCAGGTACAGAGTCACCCCATCAGCGTTTAAGGAAAAAGCTGGCCAACCATGATCCAGTTTCTAAGTAGTGACTTTTTCAGTGGACTTCTCAGGGATCCGACTCGAACAGGATTAAACCCATTATTTCGGGCCAAGATTCGAATTGGGTCAGAATCTGTTCACTGCTTTGTAAAGCCTATCCCTGACTCAATTCGAGATGTTCCAGGCGGCCCAGTGTACGAGTCGGCGGAGATATTGAGTGAAGCGCTTGGCTATACCATGGCGAAGCTTGTGGATCTCCCAGTGGCGAAAACCGCTGGCGTTATCGAGCTTACGCCGGAGCAGATGCCAGACCGAGTCAGACAGATACTTAAAAATATGTCCACCAAAGGGGAGCAAAAGACCTACCTTGCTTGGTTTTCAGAGGATACGACCTATCCCAATCTCTACCAAAAGCACGCCGAGGGTTTTCCTAAATTCCTGGAGGACCGTCGCGCCAAGCGTCTAGCCTTAGCCCTGTCAAAAAACAAGTCGATCCCAAGTATTGTTTCCTTTGACTCCTGGCTGCAGAACTCGGATCGGCATCTCGCCAATCTACTGTGGTCCACAGGTGGGAAATACGTGTTGATTGACCATGGGAGAATATTTGGTTGGGCTGACTGGAAGCCCCATTCACTCATCCATAGGCATGATCCCCCTAATCGGTTGATGGCGACCATTGATCGTCATGCGCCGAACTGGAGCGCAAGCTTTCGTGTTCGCGGCGCCAGGTTGCTTGCATACAACGGGTTCTCGGTGGCCTTCAAAGATCGTGGAATTGCTCTCGCCTGCGAAATTCTAGGTAATTTTTTGGACGACAGAGGGTCGGCGCTTGTAGTCGACTTCTTGTTTGATCGGCTTGATAATAGCCGATACTCCAAGGAGCTTGGGATGCTGGCAATCTCATGAATATTACAGAACGCTTAAGAAATAGAATTGCCGAGCAACCAAGACAGGACTTGGTTGTGGGGTCTTGGCGGACTATCAGCATGTGCCTTGATCAGGATGCCGGCGAGTTCCTCAATGTTGGGGTGGTTTTTCAGCATGCCGGTAAATCCGAAGTTCGCATGCTTGACACCTTTCAACGCCTGACCTGCCTTTACGACAACAGATTTGATCAGAACGACTTTGCCCACTATCTGCAAGATGTAGAAGCGGCCATCATCCATTTGGGGCCAGATCTTCCCGATTTTATCTCTGCGGACATACGACTGGGCGAGGCGCTATACGCCTCTGGGTCTGATGCGGAATCTGTCGTGGATGAGTTCTTCAACGACGTGGTGACTCTGGCAAAGCCTAAATCCGGTAACAGGCGAGACAGCTTCAGATATCGGTCAACGCCTAAGCTAAAAGAAAGCGTTCTCTGCCTTATGCAGGAAAAAATGCACATGGATGCTTCTAGGATTATCCAGGAAGGTCGCTTCAGCTTGAAAATGAGGGGGTCCGCGAACAGGATAGAAGTAGATGTTCCATTGCTCAGTCAGACCGCAGCAGGGACCATTGTCTCGGCTTGGTATAAAAGTCCTTTGGTTGTTGGAAACAACATCCTCCAAGCCGCAGCTGACATCCTGCTGATCACCAGCAACTCGGACAGAATAGGATCGATATCTGTGCTCATGCCTCCGGCAGACAGCGGCATGACGACCGTTGAGCACCAAAAGGTCTTGGACGCGGCCTTTAGGCAAATGGATCGAGCTGACAAAGCCGGCGTCACAGTCTTAGAAGCGCCATCAACAGATGGTGTCGCTAACAAGACTATTGACTGGTGGTCGAGCAAAGTCGCGTAAAGCCCGCAGAATGCCTGGATAGAAGCCCGTCTAGCGCGGGTTTTTTATTGCCTGTCGAAATAATTATCTCCATTGGAGTTGACATGAATATTTCCATGGGAGATATTGTGCTCCATCGAGACGCGAAACAGCCCCTCAACAGGCCCAGCGGATCGAACCGCTCTTTAACAGCCTGCGCAACAAACAACAGACCGCATTGCCTCTACCGGCGACCGGCGATCAGACAGCCCCGAAAGGCTGCCCACGACAGGGAGAACCCTGTACGGCTGACGATGGTGAAACGCCTTGACCGAGTGAATGACCCGGCAAGCAATGCGCCCCGCGAATCCCAGCGGCAGAAGGGAGATTTTCTCGGTGCCCTTGGCGACAGGGGCATCCGGAAAATCGAACAGGAGTCACAGTATGAATCTCACAGACAGCAAGCAAGACGAGCGCATTCGGGCTGCCCTGCGCAGCGCTGACAAGAAAGGCCGCCTTTCAGTGGTTGCGGCGGTGACCGGGATTGCGGGCGGCGAGAAAGAGCTGCGCCGAATCATGAATGGCGGCGACGAGCTGAACATCATGGACCGCAGCATGCTCGCGATGCACTTGAGCTGAGCCGGGCATTTACTGATGCCGCTTCTATGAGGCGGCATTGGAAATAAACGGGAGTCACAAAATGCTCAACATCAACGAAGACGATCTAAAAACCGCTATCGTAGCCAAGGTATCTGATGAGCTACTTCGCGATGGCGATGACCTTTCCGGCATGGTCGCTGCGGAACTGAAGAAGCGCATCGACAAAATCTTCAACGAGCGCGTAACTGCGCAGATTGAGGTGGCGATCAACGAAACCATCAACGGTTCGTTCGAGCGTGAGTATCGCCGCGTAAATACCTGGGGCGAGCCAGAAGGGCCGGCCACGACCATTCGCAAAGAGCTGGAGAAGACTGTGAACGCTTACTGGTCTACCAAGGTAGAGCCTCGCACAGGCAAGGCCGCATCGAGCGACTACAACACAGTCACCCGAGCCGAATACATCATGACTCAGGTCTGTGCCGAAGATTTCACGAAGGAAATGACCCAGAGCGTGCGAAACGTGTCGGGAGCCCTGAAAGACGGCCTTCGCATCCAATTGGCTAAACAAATGGACGCCATGCTGGACGGTCTGTTTCACATCAAAAGCCTGCAAGACCAAGGCAAGGTCGAAAAGCCTTATTGAACAACCAGCGCCAGCGTCAGCCTGACGAAAACTGCCCGATCCCTGTCATAGCGCCAGGCTGCATCGGAGTGTGATCTGCAGCGGAGCAAGGCACCTGACTCGTAATCAGGCCAGCCACTGAGAACGGTCGGCGTAGTACGGCCGCAGGCAAAGCCAGAGGTGACGACCTCGCGTAGATCACACCCCGATGCGGATGAGTACACACCGCGAAAGCGGCCCCCTGCATCACTGCAACAAAGCAGATGAATAGCCGGGCTAACCGGCAAGTGTAAGACCTGAGGGATCGCGGGAATCGTGGCCGATAAAGTGAGTAAGCGCCCAGATGGCCACGGCGAGTCCAAGAATAAGCGGCTGAAACCTTCGCCCCGGTGAAACTCCGGTGTCACTAAGGCCGCTAATAGTCATGCCGGGATCAGCTCCGGCCATCTGCATCACCAAACCCAGCGCATGGACAGGCTCGCAGCCTAACCCCATCACGCCGGTAGTCAGGCAGGGGATGACTCAAACCACCCTGAAAGACGCGGCGGTAACTCCTTAATCCCGCCCTGCCCGCACGTGCGGCACCCTCTCACACCCTGAACCGGAGTAATTGCATGACTTACGCGATGATCCGCAGCCAATTCGTCAGCAACGCAAGAAAATCAAACCGTCGCGCGCTTGAGTGCTCGGCTCTTGGATACAAAGAGCTTGCACGAGAGTGCCGAGAAATGCGCGATTGGTGGATTTCGCTCGCTCGATAAACCCTGCCCCAAACACAACCACACCCCGAACCTCTCCGACTGAACCCTCTCCGGTGCCTGTATGGCCTCTATCCGTTCTTGAGTGTTCAGTCGAAGGGGTTCACTTACTGAGTTTTGCTCTATGCCAAAAATCATTGATGTGATCAGGACGAAGCAGGGGCAAACGTTCTTGCTGCTCGACGAATTACCACGCTGCGTGTACGAGCGAACCGGAAACCTTCTGGTATCGAACGACGGCGGCTTTTACGACTTCCTGCAGATTGTGCCGGGATCGCGTGATGCCTTTGCTGGTCGTGAATTCACGATCCAGCTTACAGATGGGTCAACACTGGAATGCAAGGGGCAGGTCTGGTCGTGCGGGGCCGATGTTGGCGTGCCCACTGCACAGATCGGCGTCGGAACCCTGGAGTCTCTTGCACGTTGCTACGTGTTCAGTTCAGCCACCGTCGACGTATCGCTGGTGAACGAATGGCTCTCGAAGAACAAGCCGAGCAGCCGGTACTACAAATACGACAAGCGCGAAACAGTCGAGTACTGGGAGGCTATTTACCGCACCGAGAAGTGGGGAAATCAAGTCTCTTCAGCTCGCGCACGAAAGCTCCGTAAGCGCGGCGCGACCATCTGGCGCGTAGACGGAAGACCAACGTGGAGTGCCCGCTTCGAGAAGCGCAAGGCGCAAATTCTCGCGGACATCGCAGCAGACGCCTGATCTATCGCCACTCTGGAGGCAATCATGAACGCAGCAGCAAAGGTGTTGCCTCCTACAGGCACGCCAGTAATACCGCTTACGCCCGCCGAAAGGCTTTGGGTAGCGAACAGCGCCCATACGCTGGTTCACGGCGATGATGTGAAGTTCAGGCGGCGTGGAAAACCCGCCCAGCGCGTGACGTTCGAGCGCTTCCTGATAGCACTTGATGAGTTCGCCATGGAGAGGCTCGGCGAATCGGGTGCAAGCCCATTGGCACTCGGTCGGCTGATCTACACGGCCAAGTTCGGGTCGCTGTCATGCGCACAGGCGGCAGCAGATATGGTTCTGAGACGCCCCAACCCCAAAGACGCCATGTACGAGATTGCAGAGGGCCTACTTCGGCCCTTGGCTGCAGACGGGGTTGCGGCAGAGTTTGAGGACGCAGACCTGTGAGCCCGCACATCCTCATCGACAAGATGCTCGACGCCATCGGCGAATACGACAGCCTTGACCCTGCCGGAATCGAAGCCATGCGTCAGATAACCGCGCACTTCATGAGTGGCGCAATCACGAAAGACGAATTCGACCATTACTGCGCCCGTCAGCGGAAAGCTGTTCTGTGTGCGCCAAGGAGAGCGGCATGACGATTGACTGGAGTAAAGCGCCTGAAGGTGCAACGCATCTAACTTTGCCAAACAGCCCAAATCAGCGCCCCGTGTTTTGGCGCGTAGCAGATGGTAAAGCGCTGGAAGCATGGCCCATGGAAACAGATTTTTCCGCTGTTCGTGACCACTTCCGATACGGAGCGGAGGGTTGCGCATCTTTCATTGAATGGTTGGCTACATCAAAGCCAGCACCATGGACTGGCGAAGGACTGCCGCCTGTTGATACGGTCTGCGAGGTGATTGATGAGGGCGGCGGGTATCTCCGGTGCAATATCCTTGCTCATACAAAACGATCTGGCGGTGCAGTGGCTGTGTATCAGGCCGGGGATACCATTGGTGCATTTACTAAAAGCCTGTTTCGGCCTCTCCGCACCGCCGAGCAGATCGCCGAGGAAGAGCGACGCGTGGCGATCGCCGAAATGAAGCAGTGTTTCGATTCGGTATCAAACGATCTTATGCCTACGTCGAACAGTTATCTTGAGGTGTTGTTTGGGGCATTGCATGAAGCTGGCTACCGCAAGCAGGTGACGCCATGAGCACTGCACCGGTTAAATCTCTGCTCGACGAGCAGCTCGACGAGGTGAAAGCCCGCGCTCAAGTCCGTGGAACGATCACCTACCCATGCGGCATGCGAGTTGCTGACCTGCCCTACCCGATCAAAGCAGACTGGCTCAAGCGTCGGCCGGTGGGTGCGCGGTCGTGACCCGCAAGCAGCGTCAGCTGCGCATCTACACGTGGCGCGGCTCATTAGTCGTCCTGACCCTCGTTACCGCTTGGATGCTCGCCAGCGCCTACGCATCGCACATCACGCAGTAACCCCTTCCCTATTCAATCGCAGCGCCCCGGCAACGGCATGGCGCAAGGAGCAACCGTGTCTGAAGCACAGCAAGTCATCACGATTGATGACATCAGCGCCGACAACGCCCCGGTTATTTACGTGGCCGGTGGCCTCAACCAGTTTCTCAAGGCTGTCACCGCCGAGGTTACCGCTGAGGTGCCGGATCTGAGCACCCGAAAAGGTCGTGATCGCATCGCATCGCTGGCTGCCACGGTCAGCAAGTCGAAAACCGCCGTCGAGAAGCCCGGCCGGGATTACCTGAAGCGCCTGAAAGAAATGCCCAAGGTCGTCGAGACTGAGTTGCGCGAGTTCGTCACCAAGATGGACGCGCTGCGTGACGCTACCCGCAAGCCGCTGACCGACTGGGAGGAAGCGAACGACAAGCGGATTGACGCCCACAACGACGGCATCCAGCGCATCAAGGACATGGCTGTGTTCGCCGAGACGCCCAGCGCCGCACACGTCGCCCAGATCATTGCCGATTTGGAGCTGGTAGTGATCGACGACAGCTGGGAAGAGTTTCTGGCGGAGGCGGCGCAGGCCAAGGACCGCTCACTTTCAACCCTGCGCACCCTGCTGGCAGACCGTACCAAGCACGAAGCCGAGCTGGCAGAGATTGCCAAATTCAATGCCGAAAAGGCTGAGCGCGAGCAGAGAGAGCGTGACGCGGAGATTGCCCGGCAAGCTGTAGAACGCGCCCAGCGTGAAGCCGAACAGAAAGCACAGGCAGAGCGTGAAGCCGCTGCACGGCGTGAGCAGGACCTGAAAGACCAGGCAGAAGCCCAGCAGCGCGCCGCCGAGCAGAAGCTGCGGGATGCTGAGGCAGAAGCCGTGCGCCAGCGCTTGCAAATCAAACTGCAGGAAGAGCAGGCAGAACGCCAGAAGCTTCAGGCCGAGCAAGACCGCATCGCAGGCATGCAGCGTGCCGAGCAGGAGCGCCTCGCCGCCGAGCAGCGTCAAGCCGAGGCTGTGGAGCGCGCACGACTTGCCGAGGTGAAGCGCCAGGAAGAAGCCAAGGCCGAAGAGCTGCGCCAGCAGAAAGCCCGCGAGCGCGATCAGGCGCACAAAGCCTCGATCAACCGAGCAGCGCTAGAAGCATTTATTGCGGGCGGCATGCCAGAAGACTGCGCCCGGCAAGCGGTCACCCTGATCGCTCAGCGCAAGATCCCCAATATCAGCATTCAGTACTGAGGTTCTCATGTCTCAAGACCTTGCCGTCGTCACAGGCGACATATACGCATGCCGCGACGCATTCTTGGCTGTTCAGTCCGAGCCGTCTCTCAACTTTGATCGTGAAGCAAACTTTGCCATCCAGATATTGGAAGCCAATACCTACACGCTAAAAGTCGCTTTGCAGAATCGGCAGGCAGTTATAGACGCTGTCACGAACATCGCGTCCATAGGCTTGAGCCTGAACCCAGCAAAGAAGCAGGCGTATTTCGTTCCGCGCAAAGGAAAGATATGCCTCGATATTTCCTATATGGGGCTCATGGATTTGGCCATGGCCACCGGCTCCGTCCGTTGGGGTCAAGCAAAGCTGGTGTACGAGAGCGACATCTTTGAGCTTAACGGCGTCGACCAGCCGCCAACCCATAAGACCAAGCCGTTCGCAACGAATAGAGGAGATGTCGTAGGCGTCTACGTGGTGATCAAGACTGCTGACGGTGATTATCTTACTCATCCGATGAGCATGGCCGAGGTGATCGCCATCCGTGATCGATCTGAGGCCTGGAAGGCATACAAGAAAGACAGTTCGAAGCTATGCCCATGGGTGACCGACCCGGGCGAAATGACCAAGAAGACGTGCGTAAAGCAGGCTTACAAGTACTGGCCCAAGACTGAGCGTCTGGAGAAAGCAATCCACTACCTGAACACCGAAACGGATGAAGGCTTGAAGCTGGCAGGCAACTCGCCAAAAACAGATTCAGAGCTGGCAGCTCGCTGGATTGATCAGGCAAAACAATGCCAGTCACGTGAAGAACTTCAAAGTGTATGGGTCAAGGGGCTGGAAGAAATACGCCAGGTCAAGGACATGGTCGCCTACGAGCTTTTCAAAAACTCAGTAAATGAGCGCAAGGCCGAGCTTTCGACTGATGCGCAGCAGCCTGGAGCAGCAGCATGATCATCGTCAATTGCACACAGGGATCACCTGAGTGGTTGCAAGCCCGCGCCGGCGTCATCACCGCAAGCATGTTCAGCACGGCGCGCGCCAAGGTGAACGGGCTGAACGCTCAGCAAAAGAAATATGTCGACGCCATCCTGTCTGGTCGAAGCGAGGCAAAAGCTATCGAACTGGCTGGCTACAAGGCCGGGCCGAAAGCGGAAGTTGTGCAACGGGCCTTGGATGGCGAAACGGTTGGCGAGCCATCCGGTGCTGCGCTGACCTACGCTTTTGAGCTTGCAGTTGAGCGGATCGGCGGTGCGCCGTTGGATGGCGGATTCGAAACATGGCAGATGCGCCGAGGCCACGAACTGGAGCCCGAAGCGCGCATGGAGCATGAAATTCAGACCGGCCTCATCGTCCAGCAGGTTGGCCTCGTTAAGACGGACGACGGCGCGTTTGGTGCCAGTGCCGATGGCTTCATTGGCGAGGATGGTGGCTCGGAATACAAATGCTTCCTGGCCCCCGACAAGCTCCGCACATTCCACATCGATAACGACGCCAGCGAAGTGATTGACCAGGTGCAGGGTTGCATGTGGATCACTGGTAAGAAGTGGTGGCACATCGGGATGTATTGCCCCCTGCTCCGCCCGGTCGGACGCCAGCTTTGGCTGAAAGAGCTTAAGCGCGACGACGATTACATCGAAAAGCTTGAAGAGGACCTCTGGGAATTCAAGCTGTTGGTTGATGGTTACGAGAAGCAACTGAGGAGTAAGGCAGCATGATCGCTACCGAACTGAGTGCCATCCAGGCCAACAGCATCAAATCCTATGAACTGTCCCAGGCCGTGAGCGAGTTCCAGCGCAGCGGCGGCCAGGTGCGCGACCTCGGCTCATTCCGGGTTGCGCCTCGGCCTGCGCGCAAAGAGCCGCCTCCCCGCAAGCCCCGCTACAACGGCGCGGATCACCGGAAGTATGTCGAGGAGGAAGAGGATCTGGCACTGCTCAAGCGTATCGAAGCGATGCGCGATCTGGGCGTCAGCCACTTCAAGGCCGAGAAGCTGACCGGGATCAACCGCACTGTTATCAAGCGGATCGTTCTGAAGTATGGCCTGGACTATCCCAGCAGCCCGGCGAAATGAAGCGCATTCAAAACCGCGTCCGCCACGGCAGAAGCCAGCAACATATTCACTTGCCGCCCAGCGGCTATACGGAGCTGATAAATGGCCCTGACCCAGAAACAGCGGGACGAGCGGACGGCGCTCAAGCGGCAGAAGGCCGGGGAAGAGGAATTGCGGCTCAGGGTGCGGCCCGGCACGAAACAGGCGCTGGCTGAGCTTATGGAGTGGGCGGTGATCGAAGAGCAGGCCGAGGCCATGACCTTGATGATTCACCACCTTCATGCGCTTGGCCCGGTCGAAGCGCTGCGGTTTCTTCAGGTTCCGCGCCACGAAATCACAGTGTCGAAAGTCGTGGCGCTGGAGTTTCACCGAAAGAGCGTACTGATGATTCAGCAGGATCCCGGTGACGAAATAGAGATGCCTACGCTTTCTGCCTGACAGATACGAGCGCCTTCTCAACCTCCTGCCAAGCGTTGCTGATATGTGGATGCTCCGTCTGGCGATACTTGGAATTGTCCAGTATCAGAACTTTAGCTTTCTGGGTGATTTGCACCAAGTCCAGTCCTAAATCTTGCGCAGCGCCCAACACGGCGACAAGTGCTTGATCTAAAGCAATCTCACGATCCGTACCCATTCTTCACTCCTTGATCCGGCCACATGCCGGTCATCATCTATAGCTCACCCCCAACCAATTTGCCACCACCGGACACGGAGGGCGGCGCATGCATGGAGAAACGCCATGAGCCAATACATAGTGCTCAGCCTCAAGCACACAAAACGCCGCGATAAAGCGATCACTCTTTGGAAGGGTCACGACAAAGGCTATTGCTGGAAGCTGGAGCCTGCAGGTCTGTACACCGAAACTGAGGTTCTGGACCGACTGGGCTACTACAACAGCGGATGCTCGAACATCGCCGTACCGGCAGAACTGGTTATCGAGCTCTGTGAAAACGTCGAGTACGACACCAAAGAGTACGGGCTCTGCCTTCCAAACAGAGCTGGCATCTGGTCGAAACTGCTGGCTGCCGTGATCAGGCCAACTCAATACGAGCCGAAGCCTGACTATCGCGGTGCCAGGTACACCGAGAAAAGCCTATGGAAAAAGCGCCAGCGCTGCGAGCAGGTCAATCAGGTGATCAAAATTATCGGTGACCACGGGCGCAGGTTCTTCTTCAACGAAACAAACCAGCGATACGCCAGCCTGGAAGTCGATCAGCGCGGCAAAGTTTGGCTAATTGACGATTACACCGGCAAGCGCATTTTCACCCACCCTACCCAGTGGGGCGGACGCTGGAAAGGCTTTAGCCACGGCGGCACCCTCAAGGCTCTGGTTGAGCGCTTCCGTGACTACATCTGTGAGGGCAAGCAGATGCCCCTCGGTTGGCTGGGGCCTGAGCGCTTCGAAGACTCCAATATCTGGGGCTACGAAGAAGCCGATATGCACGCGGTTCGTGAGCAGGCCGCAGTGATCCCTGTGTTTCTGCCATCTGACCGAAAAGCCGAGGCAGCCTAACCCCACCCTCACCTATTGCGCTGAACGCCTCGGCAGGCGCATGCCTGGAATTCGATATGAGCCAGCTCCACCAGATACTGGTAGGCGACTGCATCGACATGATGCGCACGCTGCCAGATGAAAGCGTGCATACGTGCGTGACCAGCCCGCCCTACTACGGTCTGCGTGACTATGGCGTAGAAGGCCAGATCGGCCTGGAGGAAACCCCTGCAGAGTTCATCGCCCGCTTGGTCGACGTGTTCCGGGAAGTGCGCCGGGTGCTCCGCGCTGACGGCACGATTTGGGTGAATATGGGCGATAGCTACGCTGGCAGCTGGGGAGCGCATGGCCGGGACGACATGGGCGTCGGTGTTTCGACGATCAGCCAACGCCAAGTGATGGCGAGCCAGCGCAAGTCGAAAGCGACCACACATGCGGAGTACAAGCCGAAAGACTTGATGGGCATGCCTTGGCGCTTGGCCTTCGCGCTGCAGGACGATGGCTGGTATCTCCGGCAGGACATCATCTGGCACAAGCCAAACCCTATGCCTGAGTCGACGCGCGACCGCTGCACCAAAGCTCACGAATACCTGTTCCTGCTCAGCAAGTCGCGGCGGTACCACTACGACAGCGACGCAATCAGAGAGCCCGCCAATCTGAACGGTAAGGGAAACGCCAACGGGTACCGCGGCGGGGCCTACGTGCACGGCTCAACCTTCGACAATGCTGAAGGCGGAAAACGCACCAGCTCTGGCAACAACGTACCGAATAACGGCGTCGGCTGGGGTCACGGAACAGATAAAGCTTCGCGGAACCGCCAGCGGGTAACAGTGCCGACCGGCTGGGATACCTCTACCGGCGAAGGTGGCCACGGGGCCTTTCACAAGGATGGCGCAGAGCGGAAGCGGCGGGACAGCTTCAAGCGTGATGACTCGAAGCGCGAGCAAGCCATTCCCGGTCAGTCAAAAGGCACGCACCGGCCTGACCGGGATGAAAGCACCCACGACACAGCGACGCGCAACAAGCGCAGCGTCTGGACCGTCGCGACCCACGCGTTCAAGGAAGCACACTTCGCCACCTTCCCGCCCGACCTGATCAGGCCCTGCATCTTGGCCGGAGCACCGCGCGGCGGTGTGGTGCTGGACCCATTCGGCGGTGCCGGTACCACGTCGCTGGTTTCGATGCAGGAAGGTCGCCGGTCGATCATCTGCGAGTTGAGCCCGGAGTACGCAGCGATAGCCCGCGCTCGGATCGACGCGGCCTGGCTAGATGGCGCTGCGCAAATGGACGTATTTCGCGACTCGGTACCGGCCGCTTAAACCGGAACCCCCTTCTCATTTCAAAGACTCACGCCACCCCGGCGAGGATAACCATGCATTCGAAAAAAATCGCCATCTTCCTTTGCGACCTCACTGGCGTGATGGCCAAGCCGTGGGTCGAGGCTGGATATCACGCCATTTTGGTTGATCCTCAGCACCCGGCTGGCGTCCATACCGAAGGGCTGATAACTCGGGTCGGCCACATCATCGACCACCCAGAAACATGGCTGATACTGAGAGACGCGATATCGTCGGGCTGCGTCCGATTTGTGGCCGGGTTCCCGCCGTGTACTGATGTTGCTGTTTCTGGAACGCCTCACTTCGCCGCCAAGGCTGCCAAAGACAAATTCTTCCAGGCAAAGGCCGCGCTGATTGCTGAGCAGTGTCGGGTGATCGGCCAGCTGTCGGGCGCGCCATGGTTTTTCGAGAACCCCGTGAGCGTCTTCAGTTCGATTTTCGGAAAGCCAAATTACACATTCCACCCGTACCACTTCACCGAGCTGACCATCGACGATAACTACACGAAGAACACTTGCCTGTGGTCAGGGGGGGGGTTCGTGATGCCCGAGCGCAGCATTGATGAGCGGGTACTGGCGTCGATCGAGTACTGCAAGGAATGGCTGGGCAGGTTTATGCCAAAGCCAAAGGCCATGGCCCTGATGCCGATGCATTCGAATGAGCTGAAGTGGCTGCCAGATGACAGGATTCACAAAGCCTCACCCGGCCCTGACAGGGCGAACTTTCGCAGCACTACCCCTGAGGGATTTGCCCGCGCTGTGTTTGCTGCCAACCATCGCCGCGTGGACGGGATGGAGAAAGCCGCATGACCTCAGCCCACCGCCCCACAACGCTACAGCCAACCCCTGCCCCGTGGTTCGCCGTAAAGAGCGAATGCGATATCTGCGGCAAGTGCCGCTCCCACGGAAACCACAAGGCCTGCTCCAAAGCGCGTCAGGCCCGTTATGCGCAGAGCGCGAAGGAATCGAAATCATGAGCAACGAATTCAAGCTGGTGCCAGGTATCTGGCACCCAATCAATGCGATCAACGACGGAAACCGCTATGAGCCATCGTTTTTGCTGCATTGCCCTGATCTGATCTGCTCAGACTTCAATCCATCTGGCGTAGTCGAGGGCCACTGGTGTGACGATGAGGGTTGGCAGGCGGCGGTGTGGTGCGGCTACCACGACGAGTTTCACACCAAATTCGTTACGCCGATGCTGATCATGACGATCCCGAGTATTGCAGCGCCTCAACCGCCAGCGCTCGGCGGGGAGCTGGTAAGCCTGATCATTCGCGACCTTTGCGAGACCGAGCCTCACGATGGCGCGGATGCTGTGCATTTGCGGATAGAAGAACTTGAAACCATCTTGCAAGACCGCCTCGCCCCGCTACAGGCCGAGAACTCGCAACTGCGCCAGCACAAAATCGACTACATGGAAGCCGCCGAAGAGACGCGCAAGGCGCTACAGGCGGAGATTACGCAGCTGAAGCGTTGGCAGGAAACCGTGCGCGAAAACTCCCCTTTGCTCAATCAACTGGACCAGATCAAGGCGCAGCGGGCTGATCTGGAGAAGCTGCTAGCGAGGATCAGGGGTAAGCGAGCCTCTTGCCTTTCGAGTTACTGGTTCGACGAGATTGACGCCGCCCTGTCCAAGCCAGCCGGGAGCGAGAAGGTATGAGCGAGAAAGATACTCTGGCGGCTTGTCATGGCCAGCTCATGGAAGCGCTTGAGACCATGAGTGAGCTAGAGGACGACGAAGCCCACGCCGATCTGTACTGGGAAATAAAGGACGCTGCTGATTCTGTACATAAGAGACTGGAGAGTCTGAAATGACAACCAACCCGAACGACGTGCGTGTGTCGCGTGAAACAGTCTCCTTTGAGTTCAGACACCCGGCGAATGGCGAAGCGCACACCGTTTCAGTCTCCTTGGAAGAGATCGCCCATCACATGTGTGAGGTCCTTTTCGAGAAGCTGTGCGGCGAGTTTTGTCAGTGCGAGCCAGTAGGCGAAACGAACGTCATGGACTGCCGATGCGACGAGTACGCAGATGAATTTGAGCGTGTGAAATCTTACGCCCAGCCAGCCGATCAGCAGGGCGAGCCGGTGGTGTTCGTCGACGCTTCAGAACTTCGAAACCTGACCGTAAGCGGCTTTGATTCATTTTCGGCGCTGCTTCATAGGGAGCAGGCAAGCATTGTATGCCCACAGCGCGTGCCACTCTACCGTCACGCCCAGCCCGCCACGGCGAAGGCGGATGAGCGACTGACGGAGGCGACTGCTTTCGTGCAGAAGCTTCGTGATGCGGCATCCGGACAGCCGAGCTTTGCCACTGGCTACCTAAGCGACATCCTGGACGTGCTTCAAGGCCGCGCCAAGCTGAACACCCCGCAGTAACCACCCCCTCTCAATCAATTCAATGTCAGCCGCGTGTGCGGCAAGGACAGGCACACCCATGGAAAAGAATAAACTCGGCCCGGACCATTACCGATACGTCGACGAGCTTGACCCGAAAGGCTTAGAGGTTACCTGCAAGCGTTATGTGGTCATCGGCGAGACTGATCAGTGCTGGTACATCATCTCTGAATTCCACGACAACCTATTCGGCGGGTCGCAGCGCGAATCCCTGCTTAAACAGTATCGCAAGCGCGTGCTTAAGGATGGCGGCGAGCACGGCCGGCGATTCGCTTACATCACCAAGGAATTGGCGCTGCGCTCGTACAAGCAGCGCAAGTCATGGCAGGTCCGCCATGCCCAACTGTCGCTGGAGCGTGCCAAGGCAGCCATTGCGTATTTCGGCGATGTCAGAGCAGAAAGCACCATCCCGCCCGACAGCCTTATGGTCCCGTGTGAGTACATCCAGGACATGAACTGGAGCGAGTGCTGATGAGCAACCATACCAGAGAGCAATGGCTCGTAGATCGCCAGGACTACTGCATCTGCGTCGAGCGCGACGGTGAGCCGCTGGAAATCGCCACTATCGCGGCAATGGATCACAACGGCATCAAGCACTTCATCGGTGACGAAAGCTGGGCGAACGCTTACCTGATGCGCACTGCTCCCGAGCTTCTGAAAGCTCTCGAAGCGATGCTCGCCAAAGCCTACAAGCAGAACTGGAACGATCAGTACCCGGAGCTGCTTGAGCAGGCAGAAAAAGTAATCGCACTCGCGAAAGTTGGATCTGCGCCAGGCGATGGCGGTGAGTCCGAGGATATGGAGCTTTGATTTTTCGTAAAGGCTGGCTGCGCAGAAAGCTGGAGGCCGGGATGATCCGAATCGCGGCTCGCATCCTCATGGGCCGCAACGTACATCGCTCTGCCGTCGTCTCCCGCCGCGACAACAACGACATGTGGTACATGGCCGAGAAGCTAGAAGGCATAGCCGACCGAATTTCCAAACAATACCCATGACCCCTTTCACTCTACCGCAACGTGAAAATCAGCTCTCCCCTGTCAGTCATCGCCATCCCGTACTGGATCCTACCCAGGTACTGCAAGTGCATTGAGTAGACCCGGTCATCGATGATTCTGAAAATCATCGTGGTGCCTGACCAGATATTGCCGTCCACCGCCCGCCTGCCGAGCCTGGCATTGCGCGGGCCGTAAACCTCATCCGCCGTGGTGGTGCATTGCATGACCTCTCCTTGGTGCCGTCCCAGCTCCTGCTGGCTGCGTGGACCATAGCAGTGATCAGGAGCACCTGCCGGATATTCCCTTTCTATCTACAGCCTGCCGGACTGGCGGGCGGATCCATGCCCATGACAGAAGAAATTCAGCTTTTTCAGGGCGACTGCTTGGAAGTGATGACGCAGTTGCCCGCTGCCAGCGTCGACATGGTGCTGGCAGACCTCCCATATGGCACCACCCAGTGCGCGTGGGATGTGATTATCCCGTTCGCGCCGCTCTGGGAGCAGTACTTGAGAATCGCAAAACCGGGCGCTGCAATCGTGCTGTGTGCAGCGCAGCCGTTCGCTTCTCTGGTTGTCGCCAGCAACACGGCAGATTATCGGTACGAATGGATCTGGGAGAAAGGCAACGCCACTGGCTTCCTGAACGCAAAGCGCCAGCCGCTTCGAGCGCACGAAAGCGCCCAGGTCTTCTATCGTCGCCAGCCGACCTACAACCCCCAAATGACTGGCGGCCATCAGCGCCGAACAGCGAAGCGAAAGACCGTCAACTCCGAATGCTACGGCAAGGCGCTTGCGCTCACCGAATACGACTCTACCGACCGTTACCCGAGATCTGTCCAGTTCTTCTCGAGCGACAAGCAGACGGCCAACTATCACCCGACCCAAAAAACCGGTCGCCTGGATGGAGTTCCTGATCAGGACTTACACCAGCGCAGGCGATGCAGTACTCGACAACACGATGGGCAGCGGCACCACGGGTGTGGCCTGTATCAAGTCTGGACGTCGTTTCATCGGAATTGAGCGAGACGAAATAATCTTCGGTACCGCATCTGATCGTATCGCCGCAGCAATAGCGCTTCGCGACAAACCGGTACCGCAAATCGAATTGTTCGGTACCGCCTAACCCCTTCCCTACAGAGCCTGCCGGTGATCGGCGGGCGAGGAATAGCCATGCTCGAAACAATAGAGGTGGTGCGCATCAAGCGCTTCACCGAGAACACGGCTGGCCGCGATTTCGCGGTTGGCGACATACACGGGCACTTCACCAGGCTGCAGGCGGCGCTGGATGCTGCCGGTTTCAACCCTGCAGTTGATCGGTTGTTCAGCGTTGGCGATCTGGTTGACCGCGGGCCGGAGTGCGAACAAGTGATCAAGTGGCTGAACAAGCCCTGGTTTCACCCGGTGCGCGGCAACCATGACGACTACGTCTGCCGGTTCGATACCTGCGACATCGGCAACTGGATGTACAACGGCGGCACCTGGTTCGTAGGCCTACCGCTTGACGAGCAGAAAAACTATCAAGTCATGTTCGACGAGCTGCCAATCGCCATTGAGGTGGAGACGGCAGGCGGCCTGGTAGGCATTGTCCACGCAGATTGCCCATTCCCGTCATGGGATGAGCTGCGCGCGGAGCTTGAAAGCCCACTGACGCGCAAGCGCTTGAAGATGGTGCACAACACCTGCATGTGGTCGCGCAACCGGATTCAAGATGCTGACGCCTCCGGCGTATCAGGCATCAAGGCGCTGGTCGTCGGACATACCCCGCTTCGCCAGCCAGCTATCCTCGGAAACGTTTACCACATCGATACAGCAGGCTGGATGGACGGTCATTTCACGCTGCTGGATCTGGCAACGCTTCAGTGCAACCCGCCGATCAACCCTTTGCTCAGTCACGACTGGGAATAACGCCTTCCGCCGCCCAGCGCGGCCCGGAGCAGTACCTCTATGGCAAATAAATCTGCCGCCCAGGTAGCGCCAATCCTGCCCCGGTTCATCCGGGCAGGTGATGCTTACGGATATCTGGGCATGTGTCGTGACGAATTCAACAAGACCGTACGCCCAAATGTGCGGGAATTTCCCATTGGAAAACAAGGCGTCGGCTTTGATCGATTGGAGCTGGACGCGTGGGCGGACGCCTACGTCGAGACCAAGGCGATTGAAAAGGCAGCCAATCAGGATAACAATCGGCCCCGCAGCGAGCGCCGAGGAGACACGGTATGGCGCGAAAGACAATCACCGGCCTCTACGAGAAAGGTGGCATCTGGCAAATTGACAAAGTCTACAGGGGGGAGCGAATTCGAGAGAGCACTGGCACTGGTGACCGGCAAGAAGCCGAGCAGTACCTGATTCACATGCTCGAGCGGCTTCGCCAAGAGCGGGTGTACGGTGTTCGCCGAACTAGAACTTGGGAAGAGGCAGCAACCCGTTTTTTGATTGAGTACAAGGATCAGCCATCAATAAAGCTGTCAGCGCATCACCTGACTCACCTCCATCCATACCTAAAGGACCTGCCGTTGACACACATCGACGATCAGGCTCTGGAGGAGTTTGTCGCGGATCGACTGAGCGGGATGGTTTTGCCATCAGGCAAGCAACTGAAGCCGGTGGCACCGCGCACCGTGAATATGTCGATTGAGCGTGTCATCCGGATCCTTTCATTGTGTGCTCGCAAGTGGAGGGATGAGGAGCGCAGGCCGTGGCTCGACTCAGTGCCAATGCTGACAAAGCTCGACCTGAAGAAAAAGGTAAGGCTGCCCTACCCCATGACCTGGGAAGAGCAGTCGATCCTGTTCGGGGAGCTGCCCACGCACTTGCAAAAAATGGCGTTGTTCAAAGTGAACACGGGAACGCGGGAGCAAGAGGTTTGCAAACTGAGGTGGGATTGGGAGATTCAGGTTCCGGAGCTTGGGACTAGCGTATTTCTAATCCCTTCCGATTTTGGCGGGCGGTCCGAGCGATCCGGAGTGAAGAACGGCGACGAGCGTCTGGTGGTTCTCAACTCAGTGGCCAGGTCGGTGATCAACCAGCAGCGAGGACTGAGCAAGGAATGGGTGTTCCCGTACAACGGCACGGCAATGCACCGCATGAACGATTCGGCATGGAAAAAGGCGCGGTCGAGGGCGGCGAAACTCTGGCAGGAGAAAAACCTTCGCCCCGCTCAACCTGGTTATGCATCAATCAGGGTTCACGATCTCAAACACACGTTCGGCCGACGTCTGCGTGCAGCTGGCGTAACCGAGGAAGATCGCAAGGCGCTGCTTGGACACAAGAACGGCAGCATCACCAGCCATTACTCAGGCGCTGAGCTTGGCAAACTGATTGAGGCTGCAAATATGGTATCAACAACTGACTCGCGTGGGCCGGTATTGACGATATTGAAGAGGAGGATCGGATGATGTCCCGAAAAAGTCCCCACCCCAGAAAATGAAAAAGCCACCCGAAGGTGGCTAAGTCATTGAATTATATGGTCGGGACGGAGTGATTCGAACACTCGACCCCTAGCACCCCATGCTAGTGCGCTACCGGACTGCGCTACGCCCCGACTAGGCGTGTATCTGTTTTGCAACCTGAGAAAACGTTGAGAAATATACCCTAAGCGTTTGAATTTTGGAAGTATCCTGGTTGCTCAATTACGCTTTGAGCATAACCAGTACGTCTTCCAGCTCGGCAATCATCTGCCGGATCATCTGCTTGTACTGCTGGGTATCGTCCTTCGGTTCCCCGGTGGTAAGACGAAGTCGGGCACCACCAATGGTGAAGCCCTGATCGTAGAGCAAGCCACGGATCTGACGGATCATCAGCACGTCCTGGCGCTGATAATACCGGCGGTTTCCGCGTCGCTTGACGGGGTTGAGTTGAGGAAACTCCTGCTCCCAATAACGCAAAACGTGCGGTTTTACCGCGCAGAGCTCGCTGACCTCACCGATGGTGAAGTAGCGTTTGCCGGGGATCGGCGGTAGCTCATCGTTATGACTTGGTTCCAGCATATGCCTCAACTCGGGCCTTCAGCTTCTGCCCTGGACGAAAGGTGACCACACGGCGCGCCGTAATCGGAATTTCTTCACCGGTCTTGGGATTTCTCCCAGGCCGTTGGCGCTTGTCTCGAAGGTCGAAGTTGCCAAAACCTGACAACTTCACCTGCTCGTTATCTTCCAGAGCGTGCCTGATTTCTTCAAAAAACAGTTCGACCAGTTCCTTGGCTTCCCGTTTATTCAGGCCCAGCTCTTCGTACAGACGTTCGGCCATCTCAGCTTTCGTCAGAGCCCCCATACGCTACTTCCTTAACGTGGCGTTTAACCTCTCCTCAAGCGAGGTGAGGATAGCAAGTGTCGTTGCGTTTACCTCATCGTCATTAAGAGTGCGCGATGGATGCTGCCAGGTCAAGCCGACTGCAAGGCTTTTTCTATGTGGATCAATGCCTTTACCCTGGTAAACATCAAATAACCTGAGGTCTGTGAGCCACTCGCCTGCATTTTCACGAATAACGTCCAGAACCGCACTGGCCGAAACGTCGCGATCAGCCAGCAAGGCCAGGTCGCGACGCACTTCCGGGAAGCGCGACAGCTCGTGGAATTTCGGCAGACGGCCTGTCGATACTTCAGCCAGAACCAGCTCGAAAACAAATATCGGACGATCCAGGCCCAGGGTTTTCGACAGTTCCGGGTGAATGGCGCCCAGGAAGCCGACTTCGCGACCATCACGCTCGATGCGAGCTGTCTGGCCTGGGTGCAAGGCGGGATGCTGGCCCGGAGTGAAGGTGAACTCACCCAGCGCACCGGCAAAACCCAGAACCGCTTCGACGTCAGCCTTGACGTCGAAGAAATCGACCGCATCACGGCCTTGCGCCCAACCTTCCGGCAGACGGCTGCCGCATACCACACCCGCCAGCATCGGCTCTTGCTTCAAGCCGTCAAGCTGACCGACGAAGCGCAGGCCGCTTTCGAACATGCGTACGCGGTCCTGCTGGCGGTTGAGGTTGTGCTGCAGCGCTTTGACCAGACCCGGCCATAGCGAGGCGCGCATGGCGGCCATGTCATTGGAAATCGGGTTGGCCAGCAACAGTGGCTTGGCGCCCGGCGAGAACAGTTCGAACCATTTCGGGTCGATGAAGCTGTAGGTAATCGCTTCCTGATAACCGCGGGCAACCAGCAGGCGACGCAGCTCGGGTAGATCGCCTTTGGCTTCGGCCTTGGCCTGAGGAGCAAGACGGGCTTGCGGATAACGAACCGGCAGACGGTTGTAGCCGTACAGACGAGCCAGTTCTTCGATCAGATCGACCTCAAGGCTGATGTCGAAACGATGACTTGGCACTTCGACACGCCACTGCCCGTCGGCTTCGGTAGTCACAGCAAGGCCGAGACCTGTCAGCAGACGCTCGATTTCGGCGTTTTCAATGACCAGACCGAGCATCTGCTCGACGCGACTGGCGCGCAACGTAACCGGAGCAATCGATGGCAAATGCTGTTCGCTGACCACTTCTGTTATCGGACCAGCCTCACCACCGGTAATTTCCAGCAGCAGGCCAGTCGCACGCTCCATGGCTTCACGGGCCAGTTGCCAGTCAACACCACGCTCGTAACGGTGCGAGGCATCGGTGTGCAGACCGTAGGAACGCGCCTTGCCAGCCACCGAGATGGTGTCGAAGAAAGCACTTTCCAGGAAGATATCGCGAGTACCGGCAGTTACGCCGCTGTGCTCGCCACCCATGACACCGGCAATTGCCAGAGCACGCTGGTGATCGGCAATGACCAGGGTGTCGGCACGCAGGCTGACTTCCTGACCGTCGAGCAGAACGAGCTTCTCGCCCTCCTCCGCCATGCGCACACGAATGCCACCGTTGATTTCGGCCAGATCGAAAGCATGCAGAGGCTGACCCAGCTCGAGCATCACGTAGTTGGTAATATCGACAGCGGCATCGATGCTGCGCACGTCGGAACGACGCAGACGCTCGACCATCCATAACGGAGTAGGACGCGACAAGTCAACGTTGCGAATAACGCGGCCCAGGTAACGTGGGCAAGCTGCTGGAGCCAGGACTTCAACCGGGCGCACTTCATCGTGCACGGCAGCGACAGCAGCGATCTGCGGACGCGTCACGTCAGCGGCGTACAACGCGCCGACTTCACGCGCCAGGCCTGCTACTGACAGGCAATCGCCACGGTTCGGGGTCAGGTCGACCTCGATGCTGGCGTCGTCCAGGTTCAGGTAGACGCGAATGTCCTCACCGACCGGCGCATCGGCGGCCAGCTCCATCAGGCCATCATTGCCCTCGCCGGCCTGCAACTCGGCAGCTGAACACAGCATGCCGTTGGACTCGACGCCACGCAGCTTGGCTTTCTTGATCTTGAAATCGCCCGGCAGCTCGGCACCGATCATGGCGAACGGAATTTTCAAACCGGGTCGCACGTTCGGCGCGCCACACACTACCTGAAAGGTTTCGCTGCCATTGCTGACCTGGCACACGCGCAGCTTGTCGGCATCGGGGTGCTGTTCGGTGCTCAGCACCTCGCCCACGACCACTCCACTGAAAACGCCGGCGGCCAGCGTGACGCTGTCAACCTCAAGACCGGCCATCGACAGACGAGCAACCAGCTCGTCGCGGGAAACCTGCGGGCTTACCCAGCCACGCAGCCATTGTTCACTGAATTTCATCCTGCTCTCCTGAAAGGTTCGTTACGACTTAGCGAAATTGCGCGAGGAACCGCAAATCGTTGTCGAAGAACAGGCGCAAATCATTGACGCCGTAACGCAGCATGGCCAGACGCTCTACGCCCATGCCGAACGCGAAGCCCTGAAACTCTTCAGGGTCGATACCCGACATGCGCAGCACGTTCGGGTGGACCATGCCGCAGCCCATGACTTCAAGCCAGCCAGTCTGCTTGCAGACACGGCAGCCCTTGCCACTGCACATCACGCATTCCATATCCACTTCTGCCGACGGCTCGGTGAACGGGAAATACGAAGGACGGAAGCGCACGGCCAGTTCTTTCTCGAAGAACACCCGCAGGAATTCTTCGATGGTGCCTTTCAGGTCGGCAAAATTGATGTCGCGATCAACCAGCAGACCTTCGATCTGGTGGAACATCGGCGAGTGGGTAATATCGGAGTCGCTACGGTACACACGGCCTGGGCAGACAATGCGGATCGGCGGCTGTTGCGATTCCATGGTGCGGACCTGTACCGGTGAGGTATGGGTCCGCAGCAGCATGTTCGCATTGAAATAGAAGGTGTCATGCATCGACCGGGCCGGGTGATGGCCTGGGATGTTGAGCGCCTCGAAGTTGTGGTAATCGTCTTCCACTTCAGGGCCTTCGGCGATGCCGTAGCCAATGTGCGTGAAGAATTGTTCGATACGTTCCAGAGTACGGGTAATCGGGTGCAGACCACCGGAGGTCTGGCCGCGGCCCGGCAGGGTCACGTCGATGCATTCGGCAGCGAGTTTGGCAGTCAGTTCTGCCTGCTCGAACGACGCCTTGCGTGCATTGAGAACCTCTGTGACACGCTCCTTGGCAACGTTGATCAGCGCGCCGACTTGCGGACGCTCTTCAGCTGGCAAGTTCCCCAGGGTCTTCATCACCTGAGTCAACTCGCCTTTCTTGCCGAGGTAGTGAACCCGGATTTGCTCCAGGGCATTGATATCTTCGGCGCTTTGCACAGCCTCAAGAGCTTGAGAGACCAGCGCGTCCAGGTTTTCCATGTACAGACTCCAGATACAAAATAGGGGAAGAGCTGAAGGCTCTTCCCCTATTTATGACGTTTAACACCGACCCCGGAGAACCGGGGCAAGTGATTGTCGGGGACTTAGGCCAAAGTGGCTTTAGCTTTCTCGACAATCGCAGCAAACGCCGCTTTTTCGTTCACTGCCAGATCAGCCAGAACCTTACGGTCGATCTCGATGGACGCTTTTTTCAGGCCAGCAATGAAACGGCTGTAGGACAGACCGTTAACACGAGCACCAGCGTTGATACGAGCGATCCACAGAGCGCGGAACTGACGTTTTTTCTGACGACGGTCACGGTAGGCGTATTGGCCTGCCTTGATTACCGCTTGCTTGGCAACACGGAATACGCGTGAACGCGCGCCGTAGTAGCCTTTTGCAAGTTTCAGAATTTTTTTGTGACGCTTACGGGCAATGACGCCACGCTTTACACGAGCCATGAGTTACTTCCTCTATATCTTGATCAAAATTAACGAAGGCGCAGCATGCGCTCGACTTTTGCCACGTCAGACGGATGCAGCAAGCTGCTACCGCGCAGTTGACGCTTACGCTTTGTCGACATTTTGGTCAGGATGTGGCTCTTGAAAGCGTGCTTGTGCTTGATGCCGTTGGCGGTTTTCAAAAACCGCTTAGCTGCACCACTTTTAGTCTTCATCTTTGGCATGTTCGGATACTCCGCATTCAGTTGATAAATATAACCGCAAGGCCTGCCGTGCCCTGGTGGTTATTTCTTCTTTTTCGGGGCGATGACCATGATCAGCTGGCGTCCTTCCATCTTAGGATGCTGTTCGACGGAACCGTATTCGAGCAGGTCACCTTCAACCCGCTTCAACAGCTCCATACCCAGCTCCTGGTGGGCCATCTCACGACCGCGGAATCTCAACGATACCTTGGCCCTGTCCCCGTCACTCAGGAAACGTACCAGGTTGCGTAGTTTTACCTGGTAATCCCCTTCCTCCGTCCCTGGACGAAACTTGATTTCTTTAACCTGGATCTGCTTCTGGTTTTTCTTCGCTGCAGCAACCTGCTTCTTCTTCTCGAAGATCGATTTGCCGTAATCCATCACACGGCAGACCGGAGGAAGTGCGTCGGCAGAAATCTCTACCAGATCCAGCTTAGCCTCTTCGGCAATACGAAGCGCTTCATCAATCGAGACGATGCCAATCTGCTCGCCGTCAGCGCCAATTAAACGAACCTCGCGGGCCGAGATATTTTCATTGATCGGGGCCTTGGGTGCAGCTCGTTTATCTTGTCTCATTTCACGCTTAATAATAATTACTCCGTATCTTGGCGACCACGCCGGGAAACCGCTTGTGCGAGGAATTCAGCGAATTGGGCAACCGGCATCGAGCCAAGGTCAGCGCCTTCACGTGTACGCACAGCGACAGTTTGCATTTCAACCTCCCGATCTCCAATCACGAGGAGATAAGGAACCTTGAGCAAAGTATGCTCGCGGATTTTAAAGCCGATCTTTTCATTTCTCAAGTCGGACTTGGCACGAAACCCGCTTTCAGCCAGAGTTTTTTCCACTTCAAGGGCAAAATCGGCCTGTTTGTCAGTGATATTCATGATCACTGCCTGGGTAGGCGCCAGCCAGGCTGGAAACGCGCCTTCGTAATGCTCGATCAGAATTCCGATGAAACGCTCGAAAGAACCAAGAATCGCACGGTGCAACATGACCGGATTCTTGCGACTGTTGTCTTCCGAAACGTACTCGGCGCTCAAACGGATCGGCAAGTTGAAGTCCAGCTGCAAGGTGCCGCACTGCCAGACCCGGCCGAGGCAGTCCTTGAGGGAAAACTCGATTTTCGGACCGTAGAACGCGCCTTCGCCCGGCTGCAGATCATAGGGCAGACCAGCACTGTCGAGCGCAGAGGCCAGCGCCGTCTCGGCACGGTCCCAAAGCTCGTCGGAGCCTACACGCTTTTCAGGGCGAGTGGACAATTTGAGTTCGATGTCCTTGAAACCGAAATCGGCGTAGACATCCAGCGTCAGCTTGATGAATGCGGCAGATTCGGCCTGCATCTGATCTTCGGTACAGAAGATATGAGCGTCGTCCTGAGTGAAGCCACGCACACGCATGATGCCGTGCAAGGCCCCCGACGGTTCGTTACGGTGGCAGGCACCGAACTCGGCCAGACGCATCGGCAGCTCGCGGTAGCTCTTCAGGCCCTGATTGAACACCTGCACGTGGCAAGGGCAGTTCATCGGCTTGATCGCGTAGTCGCGGCTCTCGGACTCGGTGGTGAACATGTTGTCAGCGTAGTTGGCCCAGTGCCCGGATTTCTCCCAGAGCGAGCGATCAACCACTTGCGGGGTCTTGATCTCAAGGTAGCCATTCTCGCGCTGCACTTTGCGCATGTATTGCTCGAGCACCTGATACAGGGTCCAGCCCTGCGGATGCCAGAACACCATACCCGGCGCTTCTTCCTGGGTATGGAACAGGCCTAGGCGCTTGCCGATCTTGCGATGATCGCGCTTTTCGGCTTCTTCGATGCCCTGAATATAGGCAGCCAGCTGCTTCTTGTCAGCCCAGGCAGTGCCGTAGACACGCTGCAATTGCTCGTTCTTGGCGTCACCGCGCCAGTAGGCACCGGACAGCTTGGTCAGCTTGAACGATTTCAGGAAACGCGTATTCGGCACGTGCGGACCACGGCACATGTCGACGTATTCTTCGTGGTAATACAGGCCCATGGCCTGCTCGTTCGGCATGTCTTCGACCAGGCGCAGCTTGTAGTCTTCGTGACGGGCGGTGAACACCTCGATCACTTCAGCGCGCGGGGTGACTTTCTTGATGACGTCGTAATCTTTTTCGATCAGCTGCTGCATGCGCTGCTCGATCGCCGCCATGTCGTCAGGCGTGAACGGGCGCTCGTAGGCGATATCGTAATAGAAGCCGTCGTCGATCACCGGGCCGATGACCATTTTTGCAGTCGGATACAACTGCTTGACCGCATGCCCGACCAGGTGAGCGCAAGAGTGACGGATTATTTCCAGCCCTTCCTGATCCTTGGGGGTGATGATCTGCAGGCTGGCATCGTTTTCGATCAGGTCGCAGGCGTCAACGAGCTTGCCGTCAACCTTGCCGGCCACGGTGGCCTTGGCCAGCCCGGCGCCGATTGAAAGCGCGACATCGGCTACGGAAACCGCATGATCGAATGAACGTTGACTGCCGTCGGGAAGAGTAATAGTTGGCATGGCGCCTCCTCTCCTAGTGGTGACCCCTACCAAAGGTCACGTGGGTTGGGATGAGCCAGTACGTGATCCGGTGGTATGCCTGCCTCACAGTGGCAGGAGCCTTGGGGCCAACCTTGAACCGGACCAGATGACTGGAATGTACGAAAAACCTGCCTGCGTCGCGTCCAAAGCCATCAGCAATGGGGACACTTGAAAATAACAGGACGCGCATCCTAGCACAGCTCGGCCGACACCGGACGTTCATATGCGTAAATCACACCAAATAACACGTCACCTGAACTGGCAGGCGTGATGGGCGTCTTAACCAGTCAGGATCCTGTACGTTTCCTTGTTCACTAAAGTCAGCAAAAGGAGAACACCATGAAGCTTTCCCGTCTGTCCGCACTCCTCGCCTGCGCCGCCGTCCTGGCCCCTTGGGGCGCTCAGGCCGCCATGGAAAAAACCGTGCAAGACACGTTCACGCAGGAATGCATCGCCGCGGCGAATCAGCACAAACAGGATGCCAAGGCCGCACAAGCTCATTGCGATTGCAGCGCCCGGGTAGTGAACAAGGAGTTTTCTCAGCAGGAAATTGAAGCGTTGAGCAGTACCGATCGCGCTCCCGCCCCTGCATTGACGCAAAAACTGCAGAAACTGGTTGCCGAAAACTGCACCAAATCAAAATAAATCATTTTTTTTAACTCGGTAAAGCAGCCGCCTGAAATGCCGAGAGCTACGCCCCGCCGCTAACCTGAAAGCCTTGCAGAGCGGGGCTTTCAGCATATCCTGCACAGTCTTGATGCAAGGCAATCAGAGACATCATTTAGCCACTTTACGTGTATGACGCTTTGCATATGCAGGGGCCCGGGCTAAAGAGATCACCTTAGTAGCTGTCTTTTTGCGCATTTCGACTATGATAGGCCCGTGTGCCCAGTTGGCCTGAGCAGCACGTTATTGAAAATTATGTTTCTGGAGATACACCATGTCTAATCGCCAAACCGGCACCGTAAAATGGTTCAACGATGAAAAAGGCTTCGGCTTTATCACTCCACAGGGTGGCGGTGACGACCTGTTCGTACACTTCAAAGCAATCCAGAGCGACGGTTTCAAAAGCCTGAAAGAAGGCCAGACCGTTACTTTTGTTGCGGCTAAAGGCCAGAAAGGCATGCAAGCAGAAGAAGTTCAGGTAGCCTGATTCACCTGACATAAAAAAACCCCGTCACTGACGGGGTTTTTTATGCGCCACAGAAAAGTGCCGACTCAACCGCAGTTGATGCGCGTCACCTTTCCCGAAACGTCGGTATTGACGTTTACCCGCTCGGATCGGTATTCCAGCGTGACCATGTCGTCAGGCCCGAGAATGCGGGCATCCTGAGAACCGGTACGGGCGCGCACTTGTGACAGAAGGTCGATGGACGCTGGCTTGCCGATTGCGAACTGGCCAAGCTCTGCATCACAACGGCCAGGTATGGCGTTGGCGTTACTGGCGGATGCGGGAGCGTCTGCCTTGACGGACGCTTCAGCGTCCTTATCAGAGGACGTGCTGCTGCATCCTGCCAGCAACGACGCCACGACCACAAAACCCAATGTTGCGAACTTCCGGGGCATACACCCTCCTCTGCCAATAAAACATTCCAGACCTGTCCGACCGCACTCAGACGCGTTGGTTGCACACCTCTAGTTGAGAAGCCATCGGTAACCTGTTGATCTGCATGGGCCGAGAGTCTGCCTTGGGATCACACAGGGCGCGCGATGAAATCGTCACAAAACGTTTACAACCTATGGCCATAGACTCTGACTATCGGGATGAGATGTAAGTAGAAGTGTCAAAATGTGCGCGGGATGGTTTACTGCGAGAGACGCAAGCGCCGGGAAGCGAACAGCGTAGTGCGTGACCCTTCACTGGAGATCAACAGACATGACAGCCATAACTCTGGATGCAGACATCAAGGCCAGATGGCCTCAGGGCCACTGCTCGCACAGCCCCGGAAACCCGGAAGAGCTGATGATCATTGCCGTCGACCTGCTGATCAAGGAACTGGGCACCGAGGGTGCCCGCGCCTTCATCAGCCAGGTACTGAGCCGTTATGCCACGGCAGGGCTGCCGGTCTGATGCACCTGTTGCAGCCCGCGTGATGGGTTACTTCAGTCGCGCCAGACGCTCGGTCAGCAGATCGAAGAAACCCTGAGCGTCGCCATTCTCGACCCAGAATACATTCTGCGGCTGCTTGAGCGTGCCGTACCAGTCAGCCACTGTCTGACCGAAACCAATGCCCTCGCGGGTGTCGACCGCAACGTTGATCTGCCGCCCGGAAAACAACTCGGGCTTGAGCAACCAGGCAATGACACTGGCGTCGTGAACCGGACCACCGGGCAAGCCGTAATGCTCCATGTCCAGTTTGACGTATTCATTGAGAATGCCGTCGACCAGCTTGCCGGCGTTATTGCCCAATGCGGCAATCTGCTTGAGGCGTTGTTCGCTGGTCAGGATCTTATGGGTCACGTCCAACGGTACGTAAGTAAGCTTCACACCACTGGCCAGAACGATCTGCGCAGCATGCGGGTCAGCAAACAGGTTGAATTCGGCAACCGGCGTAATGTTACCGCCGTTGAAATGCGCGCCCCCCATGACCACCACTTCCTTGATGCCCTGGGTGATTTCCGGTGCCTGCACGAGCGCCAGCGCCAGGTTGGTCTGCGGACCGAGCATGGCGATAGTGATGCTGTGCGGCTTGGCCTTGCTCAAGGTGCGGATCAGGTAATCGACTGCATTACCGTCGGCCAACCCCTTGGCTGGCTCATGCACGGGCACGCCGGGCAACCCTTCCTGACCGTGAACGTTTTCGGCGTAGATAGGTGTGCGCACCAACGGTTTGGGCGCACCGGCATACACCGGCACTTCTTCACGCCCGGCCCATTCACGCGCCAGCCTGGCATTGCGCGAGGTCTTGTCCAGACGGACGTTGCCGGCCACGGTGGTGATCGCCATCACGTTCAATTCTTCGGGTGACGCCAGCGCCAGCAGCAACGCAACGACGTCGTCCGCGCCAGGGTCGGTATCGATGATCAGATCACGCTTTTCTGCCGCCTGAACGGCAGCGCTACTCAGTATGGACAAGAGCAATGCTCCACGAATGAACTGTCTGGAAAACTGCATCAACGTCATATGAAACTCCCTTTCTTGATAGCTAGAACACAACTCCGGAAACCAGCGCCACATTACTGTACGGCTGGCATTCTCCGGTACGGATGATTGCCTTGGCCTTGCGGCTCAATACTTTCAAGTCCTCATGGCTTATCCAGCGCTGCTGACCCAATTGATCATCGAGGTTCAGGCTTTCGATGACCTGCAATGCGGGAGGTTTGACCTCGGCCATTTCGTTGGCCAGCACATGGCTTTCGACCTGCATCTCACTCAGCACCACGTCCAGCACACTGACGAAATCAGGTACGCCGCGAGTCAGCGCCAGGTCGATCAGCTCGACGCCTGCCGGTACTGGCATCCCAGCGTCGACGATCATCAGGATGTCGCCATGCCCAAGCGACGCAATGACGCGAGACAGGGCAATGTTGAGTAGCGGGGTCTTTTTCATAGTGAATCGAATTCCTTTACTTCCTCGAACGTCGGGATGGACGGCTGGGCACCCGCGCGGGTCACGGATATGGCTGCCGCGGCCTGACCGAATCGAATGGCCTGCGATTCACTCTGACCCGCCGCCAGTGCTGCGGCAAAACCACCGACAAAGGTATCACCTGCAGCGGTGGTGTCCACGGCCTGTACACGACGCGCAGGGATATGTTCCACGCCCGCAGCACTGGCGAACAGGGTTCCGCGCTCACCCAGGGTAATGATTACGTTGCGCGCCCCGGCAGCCAGCATGGCCGCTGCCGCCTCTTCAGCCGCCGCCGAGGAGTCGACAGTCACACCGGTCAGGGTCTGCGCCTCACTTTCATTGGGGATCAGATAGTCGATAAGGCCATACCAGTTTGCCGGCAAAGGCTCGCTGGCCGGGGCAGGATTGAGAATGACGGTCTTGCCCAGCGCGCGGGCGCGGGTCAGGGTGTGGAAAACTGTTTCAGTCGGCACTTCAAGCTGGCAGATGACGATCCCGGAACCCGCCAGCAATGCGTCGAAACGCTCGATCAATGCCGGAGTGAGCCGACCATTGCCTCCGGCAACGATGACAATTGCATTCTGACTGCTGGCGTCGACCACAATCGAAGCGATCCCGGTGGACACGCCTTCAACGACCGTCACGGCCTGACAGTCGATATGCTCGGCCAGCAGTGCTGCACGCAGTTGCTCCCCGTAGGCATCGGCACCCACACAGCCGATCATCGCCACACTGCCACCCAGGCGCGCTGCGGCAACTGCCTGGTTGGCGCCTTTACCACCAGGCACGGTGTCGAACGTCTCCCCGCTCAGCGTCTCGCCGGGGCGCGGCAGACGCTGGGCGCGGATGACCAGATCCATGTTCAGGCTGCCCACTATCACTATTTTTGCTTGCATGGCTCATTAATCCGTTGCTGTGCGTGCGCGTCATTCATTGGACAAAGTGTTCGGCGCTGCCGTGGACTCGCGCACCAAGACGCAAGGCGTCACGAGTCTTTTTTCGACAGGAACTGTATGCGGTGCGGCGATTCGGTTTAACAACATTTCGGCGGCGGTTTCGCCCAGTTGCATGATCGATTGCCCCACAGTGGTGAGGGCCGGATAGACGTAGCGGCTCATCTGAATGTCATCAAAGCCGATGACCGACAGATCCTGAGGCACGCGAATCGAACGCTCGGCAGCTGCGCGCAGCACACCGATGGCGATGACATCGTTGCCGGCAAAAATCGCTGTCGGCGCATGCCTGGCCAGTAGCAGGCCCGCAGCTGCGTGGCCAGCCGAACTGGTAAATTCGCTGTGCACCGCCCAATCCGGGCCGACCTCGACAGATGCCTGCTGCATGGCCCGCCGATAACCCGCCAGGCGCATTTCGGCAACCATGCTGTCGCGCGGTCCGCCAATGCAGGCAATGTGACGATGCCCGAGATCCAGCAGATGTCGTGTTGCCAGCCAGGCGCCCTGCTCGTGATCGATGCGCACCATGTCAGCTTCGATGCCTTGCAGCTCGCGGTCGACGATTACCAGCGGCGTGCGCACCTCGGTGAGGCCACAGGCGACGCTGGCATCACCCGCCACAGACGAGACAATCAACCCGTCAACGCGCTTTTCCAGCAAAACACGCAGGTAACTGCGCTGCTTTTCCGGGTTGTCGTCGGAATTACAAAGGATCACGCAAAAACCGTTGCGCTCACAGTAGTCCTCGATGCCCCTCGCCAACTCGGCGAAATACGGATTCATACCGTTGGGAATCAACAGGCCGATGGTCGATGTGCTCCTGGCCTTCAGCGAACGCGCCACGGCGCTGGGCACATAATCGAGCTGCGCGATGGCCGCTTCGACCTTGAGCCTGACCGGCTCGCTCACCGGCCGGGTCTTGTTCAGCACATGGGAGACCGTGGTGTACGAGATCCCCGCCAGCGCCGCGACATCCTTGATAGTCGCCATATCAGCCCTGGCGCCGTGCCCGGTGACTGCGATAGGTGTCCAGCACTACTGCGATCACGATCACCGCACCAGTGATGATGCGCTTGGTCGGCTCGGTCGCACCGATCTGCGCCAGGCCTGCGGCCAATACCGAAATGATCAGCACGCCGAAAAAAGTACTGATGATCGAACCGCGCCCGCCCATCAGGCTGGTGCCACCGATCACGACGGCGGCAATCACTTGCAGCTCAAGACCTGCACCGGCATTCGGATCAGCCGCTTCCAGTCGCGATATCTGAAACAGCGCCGCCACACCGGCCAACAGGCCCATCAGCGAGAACACCAGGATCTTGTAGGGTTTGGGATTGATACCGGCCAGACGCACCGCTTCTTCATTGGTGCCGATGCCGATCAGATAGCGACCAAAAACAGTGCGGGTCAGCACGGCCTGAGCAATGAAAATAACCAGCAATGCGATGATGAACGACGGCGCGATACCGAACGCGATCGGGTCAGATAGCCAGGCGAACGAATCACCGATATAAGCGGTGCGCGAATTGGTCATCTGGTAGGCCGCGCCACGAGCCATCTCCAGCACACCGAGGGAGACGATGAACGAAGGGATGCGCCAGGCAACGGTAATGGAGCCGGTAATCGTGCCTGCCAGGGTCGCGCAGGCGATGCCTAGCAAGGCGGCCGGGAACACACTCCAGCCCCAGCCCAGGATGGCCACACTCACAGCCGAAGCAGCCAGCGCCAGCACCGACCCAACGGACAGGTCGATACCGCCGATGATAAGGATCAGCGTCATGCCGACCGACAGCACCATCAGGTCAGGGATCTGGTTGGCCAGCATGCTGAATGTCTGATAGGACAGAAAGTGATCGCTGAGCAGGGAAAACAGCACGATCATCACCAGCAGCGCACCCGCCAGCCCGATGTAGGTGCCAAGACCAAAGTAATTGCCGCCGCGACGGGCCGGCACGGTCAGCGTCGGAGAAGGAGTATTTTTCATGAGTCGTTCCTGGGCGCGGCGTCATTGAGCAGCGCGTCACGTTTCTGATAACCGGCGAAGGCAGCGGCAAGCAATTGGTCCTGGGTCCAGCTGTCGCGCTCGAACGTGTCGATCAGGCGACCGGCAGACAGCACACCGATACGATCGCAGATCAACATCAGCTCGCGCAGATCACTGGAAACCACCACCAGCGCCCTGCCCTGACGGGTCAGTTCGGCCAGCAGCGCGTAGATATCGAATTTGGCACCGACGTCGATGCCTCGGGTCGGTTCGTCGAACAGCATCACCGGGCAATCACGTTCCAGCCAGCGACCGATCACGACCTTCTGCTGATTACCGCCTGATAGCTCGGAGACCAATTGGTCCGGACTGGAACTGCGAATACGCATGGCAGCCACATGGCGCTGCGCCAGCTTCAGTTCGTCGTCGGCGTTAACCAGGCCTGCTCTGGAGATCGAATGCATATTACCCAGCGCAATGTTGGCGCTGATTGACTGCGACATCAGCAGCCCTTCGCTCTTGCGGTCTTCCGTGATCAGGGCAATACCGTGCTCCACGGCGTCCGAGGGTGAACGAATGGTGACGGCTTGCAGTGGCTGCCCAACTTCAATCGCACCACTGTCGGCAACATCTGCACCGTAGATCAGGCGCAGTAACTCGGTGCGTCCGGCACCGATCAGCCCGGAAATACCGAAGATTTCACCTCGCCGCACATCGAAGGAAACATCCTGAACCTTGCCGGCACGAGTGAGCCCCTTGACTGACAGCGCTACTTCGCCAATCTGCCGGGCACCCATGTCCATGTGTTCGCCAAGCTCACGGCCGACCATCAACGTGACCAGTTGCTCGCTGTTGTAACGGGCAATCGGCTCGACGCACACCAGCTTGCCATCGCGCAGTACGGCTATGCGCTGAGACACCCTGGCAAGCTCCTCAAGCCGGTGGGAGATGTAGATGATCGAGACGCCACGAGCCTGCAATCGCGTGATCTGCTCGAACAGCATTTCCACCTCGCGGGAGGTGAGCATGGCAGTAGGCTCGTCGAGGATCAGCACATGGCAGTCGCCAACCAGGTTGCGAGCGATCTCGACCATCTGCTGATGACCGATCCCCAAATCGCCGACCAGCGTATCGGGATCAATAGCGTCCAGCCCCACTTGAGCCATAGCCTTGATCGCGTTTTCACGCAGACGCTTGCGGTCGATCCAGCCAGCACGACGCGGCAGGTCGTCAAGGAACAGGTTTTCGGCAACGGTCAGGGTCGGCAGCAGGTTGAGTTCCTGCATGACCATGCGAACCCCGAGCTTTTCGGCCTGGGTACGACTCGCAGGTTCATAAGGCTGCCCCTGAAACTCCATGCGCCCGGTAGTGGGTGTCACCAGGCCGCCAATGATTTTCGACAAGGTGCTTTTACCGGCACCGTTTTCCCCGGTCAGGGCCAGCACTTCGCCACGCATCAACGTCAGATCGACGTCACCGAGCACGGGTTGAGCGTAGGTTTTACCGATGCCACTGACCGAAAGAACAGCTGTCTGAACAGACGCTGACATACATTTCTCCCAGCGCCCGTCCTGCAAGGACGGGCACCTTTACGCGGCGTGGATCAAGGTTTGGTAACGAGTTCTACTGGCGTTTCGATGACGCCTTTTTCGTTGGTGTCGACCTTCTCGCCTTTGACCAGCTTCAACGCAGCTTCAATACCAAAGACCGCTTGTTTGGCTGCAAACTGGTCAGCAGTGGCCAACACTCGGCCGTCCTTGAGCATCGGTTTGATCGCGTTGATGTTGTCGTAACCCACGACCATGACCTTGCCAGCCTTGCCTGCTGCACGCACCGCAGAAACCGCCCCCAGCGCCATGCTGTCGTTACCGGCCAGCAGGGCCTTCAGGTTCGGGTATTCATTGAGCATCGCCGAAGCAACGGCGTTACCCTTGTCGATTTCCCAGTTGCCGGACTGCACAGACACGACCTTCATCTGCGCCTTGTCCATGGCATCCTTGAAACCGGCGGTGCGTTGCTGAGCGTTGGTGGTGGTCGGCACGCCTTCGATAATGCCGACTTCGTCACCGCTCTTGAGCTGTTTGGCCAGGTAGTCGCCTACCAGCTCGGCACCTTTGCGGTTGTCCGGCCCCACGAACGGGATCATCAGGCTTTTACTTTTGAGCACGTCGGGATCAAGCTGGTTGTCGATATTGACGACCTTGATACCGGCGTCTGTCGCTTTCTTGAGCACCGGCACCAACGCCTTGGAGTCGGCAGGCGCGATCACCAGGGCGTCGACTTTGGAGACAATCATCTGCTCGACGATACGAATCTGCGCAGAGGTGTCTGACTCGTCCTTGATCCCGTTGGAAATCAGGTCGAAATCGGTGGCGTGCTCTTTCTGATAAGCCTTGGCGCCGTCTTCCATGGTCAGGAAAAATTCATTGGCGAGCGACTTCATCACCAGTGCGACCTTGGGTTTTTCAGGCGTCTGAGCGTATGCAGCAGAGAGGGGCATGACTGCGGTAACAGCAGCGAACATGGCGACAGCGAGAAGGCGTCCAGCGAATGGCAGCTTCATGAGTTCATCTCCGATCTTGTGATTATTGTTCGGGCGAACGACGCAGGGTCGATGCAATGCATCAACACGCAAACGTTTGCGAGGGATGAACTATGAAAAAACCCGCAGGGTTTGTCAATCCGTCGAAAATGAAATCTGTTCGTAATGCTCGCCCCCAACGCGCAGGGAACGAGCATTAGCGCTCAGTAGGATTTCACTCCTCCGGTCTGACCGTAGCCACTTCGTCGGCCTTGATGCGGACTCTCTTGCCGGAGATGTCTTCAAACTCGTAGAAACCATCACGACTCTTGGTCTTGGGCATGTCCTTGGTGATGTATTGTGTGCCGTTCTGCAAGGTGACGACCGAAGGCGTGGAGCAGCCTGCCAGCAGTACAGCAGTTGCGGCCAGTAACGGAAATGCCAGTGACTTGATATTCATGCGCGACTCCGGGAGCGTTGGTTTTTCAAGACAATAGTGTGCCATTTCAAGCGCTTTATCTTACATAGATGTTGCGAAAGATCCGACACTGAAATACTGTATGCCCGTACAGCGAAAATCAGGAACCTTATCCGTGGCCAAACAAACCGCAGCGACCGCCTCCACTCCCGGCCCTTACGAGCGCATGGGCATGCGGGTACAGAAGATCATCAACTCGCCTACCGCGCAGAAATCCAGGGCTGCCCTGCTTTTTCGTCAACCGGATGAGTCAGAGGACGACTGGGCGCAGCTTCTTGAAGAAATAGCCGAGAACGACAACGTCACCCTCGCCTGGCGCGACGATGGTGGTGTGCAAATATTCTGGACGTTGCCGAAGGAAGACTGACGGCATGATGTTTCGATTCTCGACACTGCTTTGCACCACCCTGCTCATCACCGCTTCATTCAGCGCTCAGGCCGAAGCTCCGCGTACTTTCAGCGAAGCCAAGAAAGTCGCCTGGGGGTTATACGCACCACAATCGACCGAATTTTACTGCGGCTGCAAATACACCGGCAACCGGGTCGATCTTGCGGGCTGCGGCTATGTCCCGCGCAAGAGCGCCAAGCGCGCCAGTCGTATTGAATGGGAACACATCGTTCCGGCCTGGCAGATCGGCCATCTGCGCCAATGCTGGCAGAACGGCGGGCGCAAAAACTGCACAAAGACCGATGCCGTTTATAAACGCGCCGAGGCAGACCTGCATAACCTGGTGCCCAGCATCGGCGAAGTGAATGGCGACCGCAGCAACTTCAGCTTTGGCTGGATACCCGAGCAAAAAGGCCAGTACGGTTCATGCCTGACGCAAGTGGATTTCAAGGCGAAAAAGGTCATGCCTCGCCCTTCCATTCGCGGCATGATCGCCCGCACCTACTTCTACATGAGTAAACAATACAACTTGCGCCTGTCGCGCCAGGACCAGCAGCTTTATCAAGCCTGGGACAAGACTTATCCTCCCCAGGCCTGGGAGCGCCAGCGCAATCAGCAGGTCGCCTGCGTTATGGGGCGGGGTAATGATTTTGTCGGCCCGGTAGACCTCAAGTCATGTAAATGAGGCTTGTCTCAAAAAAGAAGATCTTCGTTTGGATGACCATTCGGTCATCCATTCATGCGTTTGAGTGAACCCAAAACCACTCATCGGACAACTGTTAACTACATCTCGAAACGACGCGATTTTCGCTCTACGATCTGAAGACAGCAGCGTGACCGGAGAAGGTTTCTCGCGCATGCCCCACTGGAATAATCACACTATTTTGATGGCATGCCGTCAGGCTCACGGGCAGGAAAGATGAATCATCAAACGGAATTTGAAATTCACTATCAGTTCAATGGCGAACCTCGTTGTTTCCTGCACCAGACCAGGCAAATGTGCCAGTGCGACGCATTGCACTGCGCAACGCTGCACGCCGGCGTTGGCACAGTGAGTGGCAATATGTCTGCAGGGCCGATAGGAATGGCGACCTTGCAGGCAGAGCGTTTTGGCGTAACAGAAGTACGCTGGAAAAGATCTTCGCCGCAATACTGAAACATCACCCTTGATCAAAAAAAATGGCCTCTCGGGAAGGCCATTTTTTATGCACTCAAATCACCGAACCACTCACGTCTAAATGGCAGGATAATGACCCGTACCTTCAGGCCAGGGCGTCAGCAGTTCAAAACCGGTAGAGGTGACTACAACCATATGCTCCCATTGCGCAGACAATGAAAGATCGCTGGTCAGAACCGTCCAGCCATCCGGCAGAGTACGAGTACCGGCCCTGCCGGCATTGATCATCGGCTCGATGGTGAACACCATGCCCGGCTTCAGCCTGAGGCCTTTGCCCTGAGCGCCGTAGTGCAGAACCTGAGGCTCTTCATGGTACTTGCGGCCAATGCCGTGCCCGCAATATTCACGCACTACACTAAAGCCTTCACGATGAGCGATGCTCTGAATGGCATAACCGATATCACCCAGCGTTGCCCCGGGGCGCACTGCATGAATACCGGCGCGGGTTGCCTCGTAGGTCGTCTCGACAAGACGTTTTGCCAGGGGGCTGACCTCACCGACCAGATACATACGGCTGGTATCGCCATACCAGCCATCCTTGATGACCGCGACATCGATATTGACGATATCGCCATCTTTCAGAATATCGGTGGCAGAAGGTATGCCATGACAGACCACTGCATTGGGAGAGATACAGGTGGTCTTGGTAAAACCGTGATAGCCCACATTCGCGGGAATCACTTTCAGCTCTTTGACGATGTATTCGTTGCAGATATCGTCGAGCGCTTCGGTGCTGACGCCAGCCTTGACGTAAGGCGTGATCATTGCAAGTACATCGGCAGCCAGCCTGCCGGCTATGCGCAACTGCACAAGGTCCTGTTCGGTCTTGATACCGATGGCGCTGCTCATGAGGCCGCCTTGGAAAGGCTGGACGCAGAAAGCTCTGCAACGTTGAAGTTCGAAGCAGTCAGCACCGTGCCGCCTGCGTTCTCGATACGGATCAACATCTGGCAGATCTCGCTGTAATCCAGTGCCGGGTGCAATTCGGCAAGCATGCCGATGCGCATCCAGTGCTCAGCCTGCGCATTGATGGAGCGACTGAGCGCAACACTGGCAGAGCGCAGGTTGGCGTGCATGTTTTCGGAAATCTTTACCAGACCCATGGTTCACCTCAAATTGAATATATGAAGCATATACGTTACATATACTCACAATCAACCCGAGACGCTATCGGCCACACTATTCCATCGCACTGGCCTGACGGTATTCACCACTTGCGCGGGCTGCCGCAATGGCTATCGATACATCCTGCTCGTAGCCATTGAACTGACGCAGACCCGCCGCCAGCCGGAGGAAATCCTCACGCTGCATTTCATTGACGGTAGAGAGAGTACGATGCTGCTGAGCGACCGGGCTTTGTACTGACGTTTGCACTGACTTAAGGGACATAACAGACCTCATTCGTTCTTTACTGTTCATGCATACAGTATTTAGAACCGAGCGCCGACACAAGACTGACTGCGACGAATGGTCAGCAAATGTGTAAACGGCTCAATCGCCCGTCAGCCCCTGCAAGCGCTCCAGATCAGCCTCAGCGATGTCGATACCGTGCACCATCGACCGCGCACGCTCGCTGTAGCGTCGGTCCCCCGGCAGGCGTTCCTGCCCTGCCCCGTGGAGCTGCCTTACCAGTTCCTCACTACGCTGTGCAAAATGCTGACCGCTGCCTTTGTCCGGATCGATGACGATCAGCAACTGGCCGGTCCAGGGTGTCTGCGCACCGGGATACTTCGACCAGTCAAAGCCGAACGAGAAATTGCCACCTGTCAGCCCTGCCGCCAGCAGCTCGACCATCATCGACAGTGCGGAACCCTTGTGACCGCCAAAGGGCAATAGTGCCCCGCCATCGAGAATGGCGCGGGGGTCTTCAGTGGGCCGGCCGTCGCGATCCACGCCCATACCCGCCGGCAGCAGTCGCCCTTCACGCGCTGCGATCTGAACGTCACCATGGGCAATGGCGCTGGTCGCCAGGTCGAAAACAATAGGCCCGCTCCCGGCACGCGGTGCAGCGAAGGCAATGGGGTTGGTGCCGAACAAGGGCTGACGCGCACCATGTGGCACTACGCAGGTCATGCTGTTGACCATGCTCAGGGCGACCAGCCCTTCTTCGGCGAAAGGTTCGACATCCGGCCACAGCGCGGCAAAGTGATGAGAGTTGCGTATCGCCAGAATCGCAATCCCGGCACTGCGCGCCTTGTCGATCAGCAATGATCTGGCTGCCGCCAGCGCAGGCTGGGCAAAGCCGTTATCGGCGTCGACCCTGACAAACGCGGCACCGACATCCTCGATCAACGGCACTGCCTTGCCGTCCACCCAGCCACTGCTCAGCGATGAGATGTAGCCAGGCATGCGAAAGATGCCATGACTGTGCGAGCCGTCGCGCTGGGCGCTGGCGCAGTTCTCGGCAAGCACATCGGCAACTTCCGGGGAGGTGCCGTGCGCAAGGAAGATCCGCCGCAACAGATCTGTCAGTTGCTGATATGAAACGGTCCGGACCGGCTGATCGTTAGGGGTGGCGCGCATCTGAGGCTCCTGTTCATGTCATGGCAAGGTACCGGGAACAACCGCACGAAATACCAGCAACGAGAGTAGCGCTGCAGGCTCTGCAAAAACACTCCCTGCGCACTACGGTGTGCTCGATTGTCGCGAACAGGTTTCAATGAGAGCTGCTTGCATTCACAAGGAATTACGCTGTGCGTTGACGGGTAATTCCTGCAAATGTTCTCTCTCCCTGATATCCAAGGGTAGAATGCGCCAACGGTATAGGCCGGAGCGCCCATGAGCGACCCTCTTTTCAGCAAGGCAGAACACGACGCGATCACCGATGCCGCTGCGCATTGGTGCATGCGCCTGCATGCCGAAGACTGCACGGCCGCAGAACGAAAAGCGTTCGAGCAATGGCTGAAGGCTCATCCTCTGCATGCGGTGGAGTATGAGGCGATGCGGGAAGTCTGGGACATTACCGGACAAATCGAACCGCTCAATCCGGCCCCTGCACTGCCGATTCAGGCTACCCAGAACAACCAGCCCGTACTTCGTCGCAAGCGCCGCCTGGCACCACTCGCGGCTGCCGCTGCGGTCATTGCCCTAGCTGTCCCGGTCACCGGCTATGTGGGCTGGAATCAGGGCTGGCTGCCTGACGCCTACGAGTCCTACAACGCCGATACCGCGACGCGTCTTGTGGTATTGGCAGATGGCAGCCGTGCCGAACTGAACCTCGGCACCGAGCTGACCTACGCCAACTACAAGGATCGACGCAGCGTCACGCTGAAAAAGGGTGAGGCGTTCTTTGAGGTCAGCCACGACAACACACACCCTTTTGTAGTCGATGCCGGCAAGGGCAGCATCAAGGTCACGGGCACACGCTTCAATGTGTGGATGTATCAGGACCAGGTACGTGTAACGCTGGTCGAGGGCTCGGTTCAGGTCAGCAGTGATCGCGCACATCCGTCGTCAAGCCATCATCTTGACCCTGGCATGCAGGCCAGCTACAAGGCAGGCGACGACGCGCCCCTGATCAGCCAGACCGACACAAAGGATTCGAGCCTGGCGTGGCGTAATGGCAAGCTGATCTTCAATGATCTGCCTCTCAGCCAAGCCTTGCCACTGATCAATCGCTACCTGCAAACACCTATTCTGCTGGCCGATACCGCAACCGGTGCCATGCGCCTGGGCGGCAGTTTCAACACGCGCGACCTGTCCAGCCTGCTGGCCTCTCTGCCCAAGGTGCTGCCGGTTTATGTCACGCAGAACCAGAACGGCAACCCGGTGCTCAACCGCCGGATACCCGACGCGCCCAAAGGCTGAGCGCTCTCGCGTACCTGACTGACGCTGAGCGATTTTGCATCCGCCGATAGCCGGATCAACCGCCCCCCCGCGACTGCCCGATCTTCATCTACCCTGAAACGCACAACGCTGCGGCGACCCCGTGCGCGTTGGCGTTTTTATTTTTTCCATTGATAACTGAGGTTTTGCTGCGCTCGTTCGTCTTAGTAACTGAGATTGTTTAAAAAAGCCTGAAAAGGAGTTTGCGGATGTTCAATCGCCAAGGAATCACGACTCGCACCCTGCTGCGCCAAACAGCACTGGCTGCGCAGGCACAGTCGCCCGCTCTGGAGACAGAGCGGCCCGGAAACGAGCACATCCGACTGCTCCTGAAAAGCTTTGGTCTGCGTACCAGCCTGGTCAGGCTCAAGGTGCTTGATGCGCTTCTGGTATCGAGCGAGGAAGGCCAGCCATTGGGAGTACGGGGCGTGCACAGCCAGCTGCTCAGGCTTGATGTACCGCTGTCGTTTCTAAGTGTGCGCGAAGTGCTCAAGCGCCTGTGCGATGAAGGCGTGATTCATCTCAATGACGACAAGACCTACAGCCTGCACCCTCGTGCCCGACAATGGCTGGGTGATGCGAGCAAGGATGGTGCCCAGTAAAACGGGCCTCGTCATCCTTGCCATTTGCCGCGCTTACCGCTTGACCTTGCGGCGCATGATCCCGTTAAGAATCACGACCAGTACGGCCACGCTGATTGCGATGTACTGAAAGGTTTTTTCGGTGATGACACCGCTGTTTTGCAGGTGCGACAAGCCCAGCATGATCGCCAGAACGCCGAGGGCGATCAGAATCGAGTAAATCAAACGCTGCTTGTTGGTCATAACGGTTTCCTGAATGCTCATGAGCGGGCAGTTGGCACTGCCTGTTTGCGCGCATAGCTTACGCCGATGCGCGACGAATGGCATCGTCAGCCTGGCCTGCTCCCCTCCTTCGCACCCTTCACGCACGCTCCATCAACCGCGTTGATTATTGTCATGCCGCGATCAGCGTTGCCGTGTAAAACTCCCATGCTTTAATACCGCCCTGCTTAAACAGTGTGTTCAATTATTACCAAGGAGTTTTACATGCCCCATGAAGGCAGCCTGTTGCAGGCCGCAGTAGTGTTTCTACTCGCCGCCGTGCTGACGGTACCGCTTGCCAAGCGCCTGAAGCTGGGCGCGGTGATCGGCTATTTGTTCGCGGGAGTGATCATCGGCCCTTCGGTGCTGGGCTTGATAGGCGATACGGAGAGTGTCAGTCACATATCCGAGCTGGGCGTGGTCTTGCTGCTGTTCATCATTGGTCTGGAGCTGTCGCCAAAGCGTTTATGGGTCATGCGCAAATCGGTGTTCGGCGTCGGCATGGCTCAGGTGTTGCTGACGGGCCTGGTCATTGGCGGGATCGCGTTGTTTGCCTTCGGCCAGTCGCTGAACACTGCGGTCATTCTGGGGCTTGGCCTGGCGCTGTCATCCACAGCCTTCGGCTTGCAGAGTCTGGCCGAGCGCAAGCAGTTGAACAGCCCGCATGGCCGGATGGCGTTCGCTATCCTGCTGTTTCAGGACATTGCAGCAATTCCTTTGATTGCCATGGTGCCATTCCTCGCCGGGGCCGATCACGCAATGGACACCGGCGAAAGCATCAACCACGGCCTGCGCGTGCTGGGCAGCATTGCCATCGTGGTGATCGGCGGGCGCTATTTGCTGCGTCCGGTATTTCGCATCGTTGCCAAGACCAAAATTCAGGAAGTCTCGACCGCCACTGCCTTGCTGGTAGTGATTGGTACGGCGTGGCTGATGGAACTGGTGGGCGTGTCCATGGCGCTGGGCGCGTTTCTCGCCGGCCTGCTATTGGCCGACTCCGAGTACCGTCATGAGCTGGAAGCACAGATCGAACCGTTCAAGGGGTTGTTGCTGGGGCTGTTCTTCATCAGTGTCGGCATGGGTGCCAACGTCGGCTTGCTGCTCAGCTCGCCCCTCGCGGTGCTGGGCCTGACGCTGCTGTTGATCGGAATCAAGCTGCCGATGCTGTTCCTGATCGGTCGTACCGCTGGCGGCCTCAATAACCGCAGCGCGCTGCAACTGGGCCTGGTGCTGGCCGCCGGTGGCGAATTTGCCTTCGTGGTGTTCAAGATCGGCAGCGCTCAAGGGCTGTTCGAGGCAGGGCTTTACGACATGCTGGTGTTGACCATCACGCTGTCGATGGCGATCACGCCGCTGTTGTTCATTGCTCTGGCGCGCTGGATCAAACCCAAGGCCAAGGCCGTCAACGTGCCGGACGAATACCGCGATATCCAGACTGACAAACCACGCGTGGTCATCGCAGGCATGGGCCGTATGGGGCAGATCGTAGCGCGGATCCTGCGGGCGCAGAAAATTCCTTTCATCGCTCTGGATACCGCCGTGGAATCGATCGAGTTTTCGCGCAGCTTCGGTAATGTGCCGGTGTTTTATGGCGACCCGCTGCGTCCGGAAATACTGCGTGCAGCCAAGGTTGATGAAGCGGAATACTTTGTCATTGCAACGGATGATCCGGACACCAACATCAAGACCGCCGAGTTGATCCGCAAGCTGTATCCACACATGAAGATCATTGCCCGCGCACGTAACCGCCAGCACGTTCACCGGTTGATGGACATTGGCGCTCATGCCGTACGTGAGACGTTCTATTCAAGCCTGGAGATGAGCCGTCAGACCTTGATGGGGCTGGGCCTGACCGAAGCACAGGCCGACGCGCGCATCAGTCGCTTCAAGCGCCACGACGAACAAGTGCTGGCCGCACAGCATGAAGTGTATGACGACGACGCCAAGGTTCTGCAGACCGCCCGTGAAGCCAGGGCCGACCTCGCACAACTGTTCGAGGCCGACCGTCTGGACGAAGAGGCTGCGAAACTCTGATGCGCTCGACGCCGGGCGCTCAGCGTCCGGCGCAGAGTTCGCTCAGGCGTAAGGGCTGTCCCAATAGCGCTTGTACATCCCGAGCTTTTTCTTTACGCCACGGGGCAGGCGCTTCTCCTGCTTGCTCAGCTTGTAGGCCAGCAGCTTCAGCGCATTACGTACGAACGACATGGGCCACCAGAGAATTCGCCGGGGGCCGAGGAATTTAAGCTCGGACTTGACGTAACGCATGCCCTCGCCGCCGATGCCACCAAAGGTTTCGTAGATCCACGCTTCACGGGACTGGAACACACCGATATCGAAGTAACGGCAAAACTCCTCGCGCAGGCTGTAGTTGTGCGAATGACGGCATACGGCCGAACCTTCATAAGCTGCTTTCCAGCCAGCGATCAGCATTTTGGCAGTGACGTACATGTCTTCGGAAAGAATCACATGCCGGGGAAAGCCGCCGATCTCCCGCAACGCTTCGCCGCGATAGGCCGCGAACGAGTTGGACATGAATGGCGTCTTGATGCCCAGCGTGCGGGCATCGGCCAGGGTTTTGATCTGCGACGTCGGAGGGTAATTGAACAACCGTGCATGCTGAGCCAACAGGTTGGCATTCTTGTGCGGCAGTTGACGCCCGCAGACCGCGCCAACCTTGGGGTCGGCGAAAGGCAGCAGAATGTTGGCAATGGCATTGATATCTTCAACGTAGGCGTCCTGGGTCAGGTAAACATAGACGTCATAGTCGGGATGCAGATCGACCATCATCTGCCGGGTGCCGCCGTGGTTGAAGTCCTTGCTGTCGATGCGCAGCACATTGGCACAGCGGGCTTGCGCCAGCTCCAGCGTGCCATCCGAAGAACTGGAGTCGACGATCAGCGTATCGAAGTTCGCAGTCTGCGTAGCCAGTGAGTCCAGCAGACGTTCCAGATCCTTGCGTCCGTTGTAGGTCGGGATCACACAAGCCACTCTCAATGGCGCCATAACAATACTCCAGGGCGAAGTCCGGTTGCCCAACTTGTCAGCGATGTTGAGAGTAGCTCATGCGTGCCCGCCCAACCATTAATCCACTCAGCCCAGCACTTCACTCAACGGGATGAAGTTGACCCAGTCCCCTTCGGCCACGGTTGAACCTTCACGCACTTCAATCAGGCCGTCAGCCCAGGCAGCACTGCGCAATACACCCGAGCTCTGGTTGCGATAGGCCACGGCCCTGCCCTGTTCCAGACGCCCGCGCAGGTATTCGCGACGATTGCCCGGACGCGTCCAGACAAAGCCTGCGGGCACCGGAAACTGCAACGGTGCTACGTCAATCACACCTTGGCGGCGCAGCAGGTAAGCGCGCGCCAGCAAAGCGAAGGTGACCAGCGTGGAGGCGGGATTGCCGGGCAGGCCAATCACCGGTACGCCACGAAAATGCCCGAAGGTCAGCGGTTTGCCGGGCTTGATGGCCAGCTTCCAGAGCGTCAGCTCGCCTTCTTCGCGCAATGCGTGACCCAGGAAATCCGCTTCGCCCACCGAGACGCCGCCCGTGGAGAGGATGAGGTCGACATCGTGCAGATTCGCCAGCGCAGCACGAGTCTTCGCCAGATCGTCCGGCAGGATGCCTGCATCCACCACCTCGCATTCGAGCCGCTTCAGCCAACTGCACAGCAACACCCGATTGCTGTTGTAGATCTGCCCCGGCGCCAATGGCTGACCTGGTTCAATCAACTCGTCGCCGGTGGACAGCACCGCGACACGCACCCGCCGGATCACCTCAAGCTCGGCGAGGCCCAGCGAACCGGCCAGGCCCAATTCAATAGGACCAAGCCGCGTCCCGGCCGCCAGCACGGTATCGCCAACGCGGGTTTCCTGCCCCTGAGGGCGAATGTTCTGCCCGACGCTCAGCGGCTCGCTGAAGCACACGCGCTGATCCGCCAGCACCTCGGCGTTTTCCTGCATCTCGACGCAATCGGCACCTTCAGGCATCGGCGCGCCGGTGAAGATTCGTGCACAGGTGCCAGGGGCCAGCGGCTCGGGTGCCTGACCGGCGAAGATGCGCTGGCTGACCGTCAACGGCTCGCCGCTCCAGTCCGCCGTGCGCAAGGCATAACCGTCCATGGCGCTGTTCGGCCAGGGCGGCAGATCCAGCGTGGAGACCAGATCCACTGCCAGTACGCGGCCTTCGGCATCGGCCAGCGGAACACGCTGGCGATCAGTGATCGGCGTGGCCTCGGCCATCGCCAGCAGCCGCGCGATAGCCTCTTCGACAGGCAGCAAGGTTTTCGGCTCGTTGTTCATCAGCACTCAACCACGAGTCGCACAGGGCTCGGCCTGCTTTAGGTGCGGCACGAAGTTGCAGGGCCGGAAGCGCGAATCCAGTTGCTGGGCGAGAATACCGTCCCACGCCGTACGCACCGCATTGGTGGAGCCCGGCAGGCAGCACACCAGGGTGCCATTGGACAGGCCCGCCAACGCACGGGACTGAATGGTCGAGGTGCCAATATCCGGCACCGAAATCTGCCGGAACAGCTCACCAAAACCATCGACCTGCTTGTCGAGCAAACACGCCACGGCTTCCGGCGTACTGTCACGGCCGGTAAAGCCGGTGCCACCGGTGATCAGCACGACCTGCACCTGATCGTCAGCGATCCAGGTCGCTACCTGAGCGCGGATTTTGTACAGGTCATCCTTGAGCAGCACGCGCTCGATCAGGCCATGACCGGCGTCGGTCAGGCGGTCGACGAACATCTGGCCCGAGGTATCGGTTTCACGGGTGCGGGTATCGCTGACGGTCAGCACGGCGATATTCAGGGGTACGAAAGGTGTGTCAGCCTTGGCTTTCATGGCCTCATCCAGTTGTTAAGGAAACAGGCCGGTGTTATATCACAGCACTCCTTTTGACTGCCCGCCGAGTGTTTGATGAATGTAGTTGCCGCACTGCCGCCCTGCTCTATCCTGCTGCTGGCCGGAGGTCGCGGGCAGCGCATGGGCGGGCGCGACAAGGGCCTGATCGAGTGGCAGGGCAAGGCGCTGATCGAGCATCTGCACCGGCTGACCCGGCCGCTGACCGACGACCTGATTATTTCCTGCAACCGCAACATCGAGCGCTATGCGCAGTACGCCGATCAACTGGTGCAGGACGATGATGCCGATTTCAACGGCCCTCTGGCCGGAATTCGCGCCGCCCTGCCACTCGCCCGGCATCCGTGGTTGCTGGTTTTGCCCTGCGATGTACCTTTGGTCGATGAACCGTTGCTGCAAGCGTTGCGCGAGAAGGCTGTTGAATGCCCGGAGCGACCAATAATGGTGCGTGAAGGCCAGCACTGGCAGCCGCTTTTATGTATGATCCCCATCGCTCACGCCGCAACGCTGGAAGCCGCATGGCAGGCCGGCGAACGCAGCCCGAGACGGGCCCTGGAACCGCTGCAACCAGTCGCCCTGCAACTGGAAGCCGGTGATTCACGCCTGGCCAACCTGAACACCCCCTGTCTATTGACCGGGATCAGCGAGAAACCGTAGCAAGTGGCTGGCTATTGAACTTGCTGACGGTGTATACGGAACTTTGCCGACGGTGTATCCGTCTGAGAGTTCAGTAAATCAAGAATCCATCTGGAGACACAGTAATGAAACAACGGACCCTTCCCGCTGCCTTCCTGCTTGCATTGAGCATTGCCTCCCTCGCCGGCTGCGCATCGCCCACTGTGATCACCTTGAACGATGGTCGTGAAATCCAGGCTGTCGACACGCCAAAGTACGATGAAGAATCGGGCTTCTACGAGTTCAAGCAACTCGACGGCAAGCAGACCCGCATCAACAAGGATCAGGTACGTACCGTCAAGGATCTGTGATCCGGGCGTCGCGTGACTGATTTGGAAAAACCCGCCGAGTGCGGGTTTTTTTTGGCCGTCAGCCCGGCTTTAGCGCTTACCAGTCGAGTTCAAGCAGGCTCTCGAACTGACGCTGTTCACCGCTGAGCGGGTCGATGAAGCGCAAGCCCTTGGCCAGCAGCTTCAGAGGGTTTTGATAATCGTCGACAGGGTCTTTTACCACGTCCGGGTAGAAAGGATCGTTGCAGATCCCCGCGCCCAGCGCTGCCATGTGCACGCGTAGTTGATGTTTCTTGCCGGTCACCGGATAAAGCCCGTACCGCCACAATTGATCCTGCCGCTCGAGCACCTCGATCTGCGTCCGGGTATTGCTCGCCCCTGCTCCTTCCTGCATGCGAAAGAACGGTTCGCCTTCAACCAGACGGCTTTCGTGCAAACGTGGAAACTCCAGGCCCGGCAGCGCTGGCGCAATGGCTTGGTAGAACTTGTCGATCTGCCGGGTGGGAAACAGTGCCTGATAAGCCGAGCGCGTCTGTCGGTTGGCGGAAAACAGCACCAGCCCCGCGGTGTGCCGGTCGATACGGTGCAGCGGTACCAGATCGGGGTTGCCCAGGCGATGGATCAAACGGCGCAGCAACGTCTGCTCGACGTACTCGCCTGCGGGTGTCACGGGCAAAAAGTGCGGTTTGTCCGCCACCACCAGATGCTCGTCGGCGTACAGAATCGTCTCGAGCACCGGAATCGGCGTTTCATTGGGCACCTCACGGAAATAGTGAATGCGCAGGCCCTCGCGGTAAGCAAGGTCAGGCGCGATGGCCTTGCCGTTTTCGTCCAGTACCCGCCCGCGGGCAATACGGTCCAGCCATTGTTCGCGGCTGATGGCGGTGAATTTCGCGCACAGGCAATCAAGCACTGTGGCCCACGCGCCCGGTGGCAGGTACAACGTGCTGGCTTGTTGCTGTGCGGCGCTGAAAACGGAATCGGGCATGTGCGGCGTGAACTCTGGCTGATCTGAAGCGGCTGGCCGTGGATTATCACTGATTAGGGCGATCACCGCACAACATCGCTGCGTAGTAATCGCCTGCCACCTGCGGCACTATTAACCATCTGGTACATTCCGCTCAACACCTGCTCTGGACCGGGCAGTGGCACAAAAACAAGAGACGTATTCTATGACCCATGCTGAAAAAACATCCGTTCTCGCCGGCCTGATCGGCTCGGGTATCCAGGCCTCGCGAACGCCCGCCATGCACGAGCACGAAGGCGATGCACAGAACCTGCGCTACTTGTATCGGCTGATTGATATCGACGCCCTGCAACTGGACATCAGCGCCCTGCCCCGGCTTATCGAAAGCGCGCAAAACTGCGGCTTCACCGGCCTGAACATCACCTTTCCGTGCAAGCAGGCAGTTATCCCCTTACTCGACGAGCTGTCCGCCGAAGCCCGCGGTATCGGCGCAGTGAATACCGTGGTGTTCAAGGACGGCAAGCGCATCGGTCACAACACTGACTGCCTGGGCTTTGCCGAAGGCTTCCAACGCGGCCTGGACAAGGCTCCACGTCAGCAGGTGGTGCAAATGGGCGCAGGTGGCGCAGGCGCTGCCGTGGCTCATGCGTTATTGAGCGCTGGCGTCGAATGCCTGACGGTATTCGAAGTCGAGCCGCAACGCGCGCAAGGCCTGGTGGACAACCTCAACGCGCATTTCGGTGCCGGACGGGCGCAGGTGGGTGTCGATTTGCCTGCCGCGATGGCCAAAGCCGATGGCCTGGTCAATACCACGCCGGTCGGCATGACCAAACTGCCAGGTACGCCGTTGCCGGTCGAGTTGCTGCGCCCTGAGCTGTGGGTCGCGGAAATCATCTACTTCCCGCTGGAAACCGAACTGCTCAAGCATGCCCGTGCACTGGGCTGCCGCACGCTGGATGGCAGCACCATGGCGGTGTTTCAGGCGGTCAAGGCGTTCGAATTGTTCAGTGGCCAGTCAGCCGATGCAGAACGGATGATGGCGCACTTCCATACGCTGTAAACCTCAGCGCTTGAGATAACGCAGCACAGCGTCGCAAATCATCGCCTTGTGACGCTGTTTGACCTCCTCGCTCCACAGCTCGATCTGGAAAATTTCGCTGAAGGTATGGCGGTTGGAGATCCGGTAGAAGCAGAAAGAACTGATCATCAGGTGCAGGTCCACCGGATGAACGCCATCGCGGAACAAGCCACTGGCCTCGCCGCGACGCAGGATGCCGTCGAGCGCCCTGATGATGTTCTGGCTTTTGGCCTGGATCGAATCGGACTGTTTGACGTTCTCGCCGTAATGTATGTTTTCGATGCACACGATGCGGACGAAATCGACGTTGCTGTCGTGGTGATCGAAAGTGAACTCCACCACGCGATGAATAGCCTCGACAGGCTCCAACTCACTCAGGTTCAGCTCGCTCTCGGTGTTGCGAATCGCACCGTAGAGTTTTTCCAGCACTTCGACATACAGCTGCTCCTTGCTGCCGAAGTAGTAATAGATCATCCGTTTCGAGGTTTTAGTGCGCTCGGCGATGGCATCGACGCGCGCGCCTGTAAGACCGTGGGCAACGAATTCGGCGACAGCAGCCTGAAGAATGTCTTCGCGGGTTTTTTCCGGATTGTTCTTGCGGCCCTTGGGCACGGTAGCGGCAGGTTCAACGGCAACGGCGGAGTCGATTTTTTTCATTGTTGGCTCATGACCACGGGTAATGCGCGAAGTATGAAGCTGACCGCAGGCAGAGGGAAGCTGCGAGGGATTCGAACCCTCGCAGCAGCTCTACTGTCGGCCTCGCTTTACAGCCGCGCCTGACGCGCTGCCACATTGCGCGCCTTGGCCATCGCCGCCAGACGCACCGGCACGTTGGCCGCGCCATAGCCGACGTAGCCATTCTTGCGTTGCAGGATCTCGAAGAAGAAGCGCCCGTCGAAGGCATCTGTGTAGACGTGGAACAGCTCGCCGCCCTGCGCATCGCGGTCATAAAGCACGTTGTAATACGCCAGTTCGCTGAGAAACTCTTCATCGAAATCGAAGCGGGCTGCCAGGTCGTCGTAGTAATTGAGCGGGATGTCCAGCAACGGCACCCCCGCTTCCTTGGCGCGGCTGACCTCGGCAAAGATGTCTTCGCAGGAGAACGCAATGTGATGCACCCCAGAGCCGCGATAGCTCGACAGCGCGTGGGAAATGGCCGTGTTGCGATTCTCGGAAATGTTCAGCGGCAGGCGCACGGTACTGCAACGACTGCGCAGGGCACGACTTTTCACCAGACCATAGGGGTCGGGCAAGACCACTTCGTCATCGGCCTCGAAGTCCAGAATGCTTTTGTAGAACAGTACCCAGCTGTCCAGGCTGTCAGCGGGCAGCGCCATGGCCATGTGGTCGATACGCTGTAAACCACCCTTGGCAACCGCTTGCGGGTCGACGACAAAATCGCTGTCGTAAATCGATTCTCCGGGCGCAGCGTTATCAACCAGATAGATCAGGCTACCGTCGGGCGCGCGGACCGAAGGAATCTCCCGCTCATTGGGGCCGACCAGCCCGCGATACGGCTGGCCCTTGAAGGCCCGCGCACGCTCCAGCGACTGATGGCCGTCATCGACGCGCAAGGCAGTGGCGCACAACGACGGCCCGTGGGCCTCGAAAAAGCTATGGGCAAAAGAATAGGGTTCGGCATTGAGCACAATCTTGATATCACCCTGCCCCAGCAGACTGACCGCCTTGGAGCGATGCTGACCCAGCTTGGCAAAGCCCAGCCGTTGCAGCCAGCCTGACAGGCGCGCGCCGTGGCTCTCGTCGACTGCAAATTCCAGAAACTCGACGCCGTTGTAAGTGCTGGCAGCGGGCGGGTTGAAGAGTATTTCAGGCGCAGCGGCTGGCTCGTCACGCGCCATCAACTGACGGGTTTTTTCTTCCAGATAAAGCAGCGAACGCAAACCGTCCGCCGCATTGGCGCGAGTCGGGGCGGCACGGAAACCGTCGTTGAATACTTCCAGCGACAACGGACCGGTGTAGCCGCTGCGCAGAATCGGCGCGAGGAAACCGGCAAGATCAAACTCGCCCTGACCGGGGAAGCAGCGGAAATGGCGGCTCCACTCCAGCACATCCATGGCCAGAATCGGCGCGTCGGCCATTTGCACAAAGAAGATCTTGTCACCCGGAATTTGCGCAATCGCGCTCGGGTCGCCCTTGAGTGACAAGGTATGGAAGCTGTCGAGCAACACCCCAAGTGCCGGATGATCAACCTGACGCACCAAGTTCCAGACCTGCTGCCAAGTGTTCACATGCTTGCCCCAGGCCAGCGCCTCATAACCGACACGCAGGTTACGGGCTCCGGCACGCTCGGCCAGCAGGCTCAGGTCATCCAGCAGAATATTTTCGTCGCCCACCGAATCGGCAGACGCATTGCTGCAGACCAGCACCAGATCGGTGCCCAGTTCCTGCATCAGATCGAATTTGCGTTCGGCACGGTCGACATTGCGCTGCAGGCGATCACGGCGGCAGCCTTCAAAATCCCGGAACGGCTGGAACAGGGTAATGGCGATTCCCAGATCGGCACATATCTGCCTGACGTTGCGTGGGCTACCGTCGTAATACAATAAGTCGTTTTCGAAAATCTCGACGCCGTCAAAGCCGGCTGCGGCGATGGCTTCGAGCTTTTCGGGCAGAGTACCGCTCAAGGATACGGTAGCAATTGAACGCTGCATGCTTTTCAGCTCCTGGATGAACGCGACCTGTTTCGGTCACGACTGGACAGCACCGCATTCCTGGCCTTTCCCGGCCTTATTCAGAGGTGCGAGTAAAGTATTTGCCTGTCAAAATACTACAGCAACATAAAGTGTACGAACCGGTTAGTTTTACGTTCGATTATCGAACAAAAGCCGTTTTGCTCAATTGACGCTGTATCGCGCAATGCTCAACATCAGCATCACATTGCAGGGTAGACCCGCAGTCAAACGTTTTGATCTTTTGCTTCATCAGCAGCAACCCATAACAATTCAAAAAACAGGAACATTGCTCATGTGCACCCCTCTCGCTTTGCTCGCCCGCTCGCCCGTCCGTCTCACCAGACGTCAGGTTCAACGAACTCGTCCGGCCAAAAGCCCGGCGCGGATCTACGTCGCCTGAAACATTCCAACACACTTGCGCGGCCCAACCTGTAAATTGTCGGCCCGACGGATCGTCTCGATGAAAGCCTGAGTCAACAGGCCAGTCGAATCACGGTTCTACGACTTCACTTTACCTGCACAACGCCTGCATCGAGTGGACTTCTCAGTCCGACTGTTGCCAGCAGCACAGTCCTGGAACGGATGGTTAGAACATCATGCTTAACACCCAGACCAACCCTGTCGCCCAGGCCGCCCGTGCCGGGATGGGCGAAAAGATTCGCGGCGCACTCGCCGTGGGCAAGACGCGCTGGGGCATGCTCGCCCTGGTGTTCTTCGCCACCACGCTGAACTACATCGACCGGGCGGCGCTTGGCGTCATGCAGCCCATCCTCGCCAAGGAAATGAGCTGGACGGCGATGGACTACGCCAACATCAACTTCTGGTTTCAGGTCGGTTACGCGGTGGGCTTCGTGCTGCAAGGCCGCTTTATCGACAAGGTCGGCGTCAAGCGTGCGTTCTTCCTCGCGGTACTGCTGTGGAGCCTGGCAACCGGCGCCCACGGCCTAGCAACTTCCGCCGTGGGCTTCATGGTCTGCCGGTTCATTCTGGGCCTGACCGAGGCGGCCAACTACCCGGCCTGTGTAAAGACCACACGCCTGTGGTTCCCCGCAGGTGAACGTGCAGTGGCGACTGGTATTTTCAACGCTGGCACCAACGTCGGTGCAATGCTGACCCCGGCGCTGCTGCCGCTGATCCTTACCGTCTGGGGCTGGCAGGCTGCCTTTCTAGCGATGGGTTCGCTGGGGCTGATCTGGGTCATCATGTGGCGCTTGAAATATTACAACCCCGAAGAGCACCCGACCGTCAGCAAGACCGAGCTGGATTACATCAACCAGGAGGTCGAACCTGCGCCAGTCAAGGTGCCCTTCACCGGCATTCTGAAGATGCGCGGCACCTGGGCGTTCGCGCTGGCTTACGCCATCACTGCGCCGGTGTTCTGGTTTTACCTGTACTGGTTGCCGCCGTTTCTCAATCAGCAATACAACCTGGGGATCAGCGTGACGCAGATGGGCATCCCGCTGATCCTGATCTGGCTGACCGCCGACTTCGGCAGTGTGGGTGGCGGCATTCTGTCCTCCTGGCTGATCGGGCGCGGCATGCGTGCGACCACTGCGCGTCTGCTGTCGATGCTGATCTTTGCCATCACGATCTGCAGCGTGGTATTCGCCGCCAACGCCAGCGGCCTGTGGGTGGCGGTACTGGCCATCTCGCTTGCGGTAGGTGCGCATCAGGCCTGGACCGCGAATATCTGGAGCCTGGTGATGGACTACACGCCCAAGCACATGATGAGTACCGTGTTCGGCTTCGGCGGCATGTGCGCGGCCATTGGCGGTATGTTCATGACCCAGATTGTCGGTGCCGTGCTGACCGCCACCAACAACAATTACAACGTGCTGTTCACCATGATCCCGGCGATGTACTTCATCGCGTTGATCTGGCTGTACTTCATGGCCCCGCGCAAGGTGCCGACGCTCAGCGAGTAATCGTCTGACACCGTCATAAAGGCCCGGCTCACTCAGTGACCGGGCCTTTTTGCTATTGTCCCCACGCTTTGCGCAGAGTGACGAAAAGTGCTCTCCCGGACGCCTCTCGTGGGTCTGCGACCTCAAGTAGATTTAGGTTCGACTCAGGTCACCTTTGTTATCCCAGACGCCGCTCGTTCCTCACGCTCCGCGTGGGAATGCAGTTCTTGACGCTCCGCGTCACACGGCGATTCTGTGGTTTCAGGTAGATTAGGGTTCGACTCAGGCCACCTTTGTTATCCCAGACGCCCCTCGTTCCTCACGCTCCGCGTGGGAATGCAGTTCTTGACGCTCCGCGTCACACGGCGATTCTGTGGTTTCAGGTGGATTGGGGGTCGACTCAGGTCACCTTTGTTATCCCAGACGCCGCTCGTTCCTCACGCTCCGCGTGGGAATGCAGTTCGTGACGCTCCGCGTCACACGGCGATTCTGTGGTTTCAGGTGGATTGGGGGTCGACTCAGGTCACCTTTTCGCCCCTCGGCGACCTACTTTGATGGGGCCAAAGTAGGCAAATCCCCTCGCTCCTGTTTCCGGCCCGACTTCGTCGGGTTCCTTCGCCCTGTCACTGATCCGGGGGCCGCCGCAACGGGCCATCCTTGGCCCGATGCGGCTTGCTCGGCGTCCTGCCTCGCATCCCCCGGATCAGTGCCAGGACTCAGCCGTCACTAACGTCGCACTCTGCGTCGTCAGTGCCACCGCGATAAAAAAGCGCTTTATCTATACACAGTGATTGCGCGCAAGACACTACGTTGTGCTGCGGTACAGATGTGACGCAGAGCGTCACGAACTGCATGCCAACGCGGAGCATTGGCACGATAGTCAGTCAGATTTGTGTATTCGTGCGAAGGAACAGCTCATCACCCACCCTTACGCCGCTGTTGCCAAGCCGCCGCCAGGCCGCTTAGGCAGATGATGGCGATGCCTGCCTGTGCGGTCGGTGATGGCATGTGGTCGAACACCACGAAACCCAGCAGCCCGGCAAACACGATCTGGCAATAGCTGAACGGTGCGAGCATGGCCGGGGCGGCGAAGCGGAAGGCCTGGGTCAGCAGCAAGTGGGCCGACATACCACATGCCCCCAGCGCCAGCAGAAACGGCAGATGTTTAAGCGCAGGCAATTCCCAGAAGAACGGCACCAGCGCGCTCATCAACAGGGTATTGAACAGCCCGGCAAAAAAGTTGCTGGTGGTCGGGCTGTCGAACGGGCTGACCAGCCGCGTCAGGAGTTGATACAGCGCAAAGCACAAGGCTGATGACAGCGGCAGCAGAATCGCCGGGGTAAACAGCTCGCCCCCAGGATGAATGATGATCATCACCCCGATAAACCCGACAACCACCGCAACCCATTGCCCGCGCGTCACACGCTCATGCAACAGCGGCACCGACAGTGCCGTGACCAGCAACGGAGCGAGAAAGTTGACCGCCGTCGCCTCTGCCTGCGGGATGAACATCAGGCTGCTGGTAAACAGCAGACTGGTGCCCAACAGCGCCAGCGCACGCAATGCCTGCAAGCCGGGACGCTTGGTACGCAGCACGCGCAACCCCGCCGATGGCATGAAGATGCAGGCCATGAGCAGCGTGTGCACCAGATAGCGCGCCCAGACCACCAGAATGATCGGATAGAAGCCGGACAGGTACTTGGAGAGTGTGTCGTGACTGGCGAACAGAAAGGTCGCCAGAAGAATGAAGCCAATACCTTTTAGAGGTTGATTGACGCCGGACAACGGCGTGCTGGCAGTGCTCATTGCGCTTCCTTGTTCAAGTTTCAGCAGCCTGACAGCGTGGCCGAAAGCGCCAGCGCCCGCTGCTCATATCGACAGACCCGTGAGCATCGCACACCCGTTTGCAGCGCTTCGCAGAAAATGTTCGAACCGGTTCATTAACGTTCGATAATCGCCCGAAACAGTTATTTCACAATTGCACGGCACCTTCCGGCCTTTCACTATCGTAGCCAGCTACACGACTCAATAACTACAAAAAAGGTCTGTTCCATGCGCGCCAATTCCTCCTGCAAACTCCTTTGCGGTCTGTCTGCGGCCATTGCTGCAAACCTGACACCCATCAGCAGCAACGCTGCCGGGTTCGTCGAAGACGCCAAGGTCAATCTGAACCTACGCAACTTCTACATCAACCGCAACTTCGTCGACCCGGCCAATGCGCAGAACTACGCCGAGGAGTGGACGCAGAACTTCATCCTCGACGCCCGCTCCGGCTTCACCCAAGGCACCGTTGGCTTTGGTGTGGATGCGCTGGGCCTTTACTCGCTCAAGCTAGACGGCGGCAAGGGAACAGGCGGCACGCAATTGCTGCCGATCCACAGCGATGGACGCCCGGCCGACGACTTCGGACGACTGGCCGTGGCGGGCAAGGCGCGCTTCTCGAAGACCGAATTGAAGGTCGGCGAGTGGATGCCCGTGTTGCCGATCCTGCGCTCGGATGACGGCCGCTCGCTGCCGCAAACCTTTCAGGGCGGGCAGATCACCTCCAAGGAGATCGACGGCCTGACCCTGTACGGCGGCCAGTTCCGCGGCAACAGCCCGCGCAACGACGCCAGCATGGAAGACATGTCCTTGAACGGCCGCTCAGCGTTCACCTCAGACCGTTTCAACTTCGGCGGCGGCGAGTACGTTTTCAACGACAAACGCACTCAGGTCGGGGTCTGGTACGCCGAGCTTGAAGACATCTACCACCAGCAATATTTCAACCTGCTGCACAGCCAGCCGCTGGGCAGCTGGACGCTGGGTGCCAACCTTGGCTACTTCCAGGGCAAGGACGATGGCCAGTCGCTGGCCGGGGATCTGGACAACAAGACCTGGTCAGCGATGCTCTCGGCACGGCACGGCGGTAACACCTTTTACCTGGGTTTGCAGAAGGTCAGCGGCGACAGCGCCTGGATGCGCGTCAACGGCACCAGCGGCGGTACACTGGCCAACGACAGTTACAACTCCAGCTTCGACAACGCCAGGGAAAAATCCTGGCAGTTGCGCCATGACTACGACTTCGCAGCCCTGGGCGCACCCGGCCTGACCCTGATGAACCGCTACATCAGCGGCGACAATGTACACACCGGCGCTATCACCGACGGCGAAGAGTGGGCACGGGAAACCGAGCTGGCGTACGTGTTCCAGAGTGGCGCGTTCAAAAGCCTGTCGCTCAAATGGCGCAACTCGACCATGCGTCGTGACTACAACACCAACCAGTTCGACGAAAACCGCCTGATCGTCAGCTACCCGCTGTCGCTGCTCTAAAAACAAAGAACGCCGCCACGGTTGATCACTCATCGTTATACAGAAATTCAACTGACTATCGTGCCGACGCTCCGCGTCGGCATGCAGTTCTGGACGCTCTGCGTCCTCTTTGTGGCGCTACGCGCTGGTTCTGCGAGTCAGTGAGATTCAGGCCCGACTTCGTGATAAAACAGCGCTTTCATATGGGCAGTGAACGCGGGTAAGGCATGACATTTCGCTGCAGCGCTCCTTGTCATGCGACTTTTCAATCCTCCTTCAACGACTCCACCCCCATTTCATCCCATACCGCTTCAGCCAGGTGGAACGTCGCATTGGCGGCCGGAATGCCGCAGTAGATAGCGCTCTGCATCAGCACTTCCTTGATCTCTTCACGGGTCACGCCGTTGTTTTTTGCGGCCTTCAGGTGCAGGCGCAATTCGCCCTCGCGATTCATGCCGATCAACATCGCAATGGTAATCAGACTGCGGGTATGGCGTGGCAGCCCCGGACGGGTCCAGATATCACCCCAGGCGTGACGGGTAATCATCTCCTGGAATTCTTCATTGAACGGCGTCAGTTTGCTCAGGCTGTTATCGACATGCGTATCGCCCAGCACCGCACGGCGCACCTGCATGCCGGCTTGGTAACGTTCGTCTTCGGTCATCGGAAAATCCTTGTGTGTTCAGCCACGGCACGCTCGACCCATTGTCGGGCCTGGCCAAGGTAATGGGACGGATCAAGCAGACGATCCAGCTCGTCGGAAGAAAACTGCTCGCTGACTTGCGGGGTTTCGCCAAGCACCTGACGCAAAAGCGCGCCCTGCTCTACCGCACGACGGCAGCACTGCTCTACCAGATGGTGGGCAGCGTCGCGCCCGATACGCTGAGCCAGCGCAATGCTCACTGCCTCGGCGAGCACCAGTCCTTTGGTGGACTGCAGATTGATCGCCATGCGCTCGGCATCGACCTGCAGGCCGGGTAGCACCTGCAACGCCTGTTGCAGCGAACCGGAAACCAGGCAACACAGCTCCGGCAAAGTCTCCCACTCGGCATGCCACAGGCCCAGACTGCGTTCATGCTCCTGCGGCATGGCCGCGAACATGGTGGCGACCAGCCCCGGGGCGCGGGTGGCTGTACTGATCATGACGGCAGCGCCAACCGGGTTGCGCTTGTGTGGCATGGTCGAAGATCCGCCCTTGCCCGGGGCCGAAGGCTCGAAGACCTCGCCTACTTCGGTCTGCATCAGCAGGCTCACGTCGCGCCCCAGTTTGCCGAGGCTACCGGCGATCAGGCCCAGCAGACCGGCAAACTCTACCAGTCGGTCACGCTGGGTGTGCCAGGGCTGCTCGGGCAACGCCAGTTGCAATTCACCGGCCAGCGCTTCGGCCACCGAAAAGGCCTGATCGCCCAGCGCCGCGAGGCTGCCGGAAGCACCGCCGAACTGCAGGCACAGCAGGCGTGGTTTGATCTCGTTCAAGCGCTGTCGATGACGAGTGACCGCGCCCAGCCAGCCGGCGATTTTCATCCCCAGGGTGACCGGCGTGGCCTGTTGCAGCCAGGTGCGTCCAGCCAGCGGCGTGCCAGCATGACGCTGTGCCTGCTCAGCCATCGCATCGGCCAGTCGAGCAAGATCATGCTCAAGCAGTACGATGGCTCGACGCAGTTGCAGGATCAGACCGCTGTCCATCACATCCTGACTGGTCGCGCCCATGTGCACGTAGCGCTCGGCTTCAGCGCTGCGTGCGGCAATCTGTTTGCCCAGCGCCTTGACCAGCGGAATCGCCGAATTGCCGGCGCTGCCGATGGCCATTGCCAGCGCGTCGAAATCGAACAGCCGTGCGTCGCAGCTCAGCTCGATGTCGGCGACCACCTCGGGCGGGATCAGGCCGACGCGTGCCTGTGCCCGCGCCAGCGCAGCCTCGAAATCGAGCATGCCCTGTACCCGGCCTTCATCCGAAAAGATCTCGCGCATTTCGGGTTGCATGAAGTAGGCATCGAAAAGTTGATTGCTCGCTCTGTTCACATCACCACTCCAGATTGAAAGGTTTCAGGTAGCGTCCGAATGACTGACCCAGCCCTTGATCAGCACCGCTATCGCGGCCAGGGCGGCCGGGACCACCAGCGCCGTCAGCACTTGCTCGAAGCTCCAGCCAAGGCCCAGCAGGGTGGCACCGGCCCAGGCACCGAGAATGGCACCGAAGCGACCTATCCCGAGCATCCACGACACCCCCGTTGCACGCCCCTGAGTGGGGTAGAAACGCGCCGCCAGCGACGGCATTGCCGACTGCGCACCGTTGATGCACATCCCGGCCAGCAGCACCAGCGTGGCCAACAGGGCGACATTGCCCAGACTCTGCCCGACCAGCCAGGCGAACACCCCCGCCAGCGCATAGGCCAGACCAATGACCTTATGCGGGTTGTAACGATCCATTGCCCAGCCGACTCCCACTGCACTCAGTACCCCGCCGAATTGGAACAGCGCACCGATGAACGCCGATTGCTCCATGCTCGCGCCACTGTCGCGCATCAACGTCGGCAGCCAGCTGGTCAACAGGTAGACGATCACCAGGCCCATGAAATACGTCAGCCACAGCAACAGCGTGCCAGCGCTGTATGTACCGGAGAAAATCACTTTCAGCACGTTGCGGCTACTGACCGTTTTCTGTTCAGGAACGCTGAAATCGGTGATGCCAGCCAGCGCCTTCGGCGCAATCGGTGCCAGCACTTTGCGAATCCGCTCTGCACCGCGATTGCGTACCACCAGAAACCGCGCCGACTCCGGCAGCCAGACCATCAGCACCGCCGCCAGCAGGATGGGTAGGATACCTCCCAGCATCAACAGGCTGTGCCAGCCCATGCTGGGGATCAGCTTGGCTGAGACAAAACCGCCGCAGGCCATGCCCAGATTGAAACCGCAAAACATGCTCGTCACCAACAACGACTTGAGCCGTTCCGGGGTGTATTCCGACAGCAACGTGGTGGCATTGGGCATCGCGGCACCGAGCCCCAGCCCGGTGAGAAGGCGTAATACCAGCAGTTGATCAATGTTGCTGCTGTAGGCAGACGCCAGGCTGAACAGACCGAACAGGAATACCGCGACCACCAGCACCACCTTGCGGCCGAACCGGTCGGCCAGCGGGCCGGAACCCAGCGCACCGAACACCATGCCGATCAGCGCGGCACTCATCACCGGCCCCAGACTGGCCCGATCGATTCCCCAATCCTGGCTGAGCGCGGGTGCAATGAAGCCCATTGCGGCGGTATCAAGACCGTCGAGGAACACGATCAGAAAACACAGCGCAACCACTCGCCATTGATAGCCGGACAGCGGTTGCGCATTGATGAAGGCCTGAACGTCGAGCGTACTCGACGCAGGGCTGCTGGCGGAAAGCGTCATGAAGGTGTCCTTTTATTTTTATAGGGTCGCCTGCCGATGCAGGCGCCTTGAAACGCACGCACATTGATTTCTGAATCGACAAGCGATTCAGAAATCGAAAAACACTGTCTCGCCTTCACCCTGCACACGGATATCAAAACGATAGGCCGTCTGCCCCTCGTGCGTGCAACGGCGCGCCACCAGGGTTTCGCGACGCGGGGGCTGCTCGATCAGATTGAGCACCGGGTCCTGCGCATTCGCCTGGGCTTCGTCATCGAAATACAGCCGCGTCTGCAGATGAATATTGATACCGCGGGCAAACAGCGAAACATTGATGTGCGCCGCCATCGGCACCCCGGCCGCATTACGTGCCGAGCCTGGCTTGATGGTCTTGAGGATCCATTGGCCATCGTCCGCGGTAGCTGTGCGACCAAAGCCGTTGAACGGCCTGTCCGGGTCGAATTCGCTGTGATACGCGCCTTGATGGTCGGCCTGCCAGAATTCCAGATACGCATCGCGGATCAGATGACCGTTGCCGTCGAAGACGTTGCCCAGCAGCACGATATGCTCGCCCGGCGCCTCGGGCCTGGCCATCTCGTTCCAGATTTCCAGCTCGCGGGTCGGATTGCCGGCCACCTGTGGTGCAAGACCGATGTGGACGTAAGGGCCAGCGGTTTGCGAAGGGGTTTCCTGCAGCAATTGAACGGGCATGTCGGGCCTCCTCAGCAATTTTCGAAGTGAGTCTTGCGCTGGCCGCGCAACACGATATCAAAGCGGTACGCCAGGCAATCCATAGGGTTGCCCATGCCCAGGTCAAGCCTGGCAATCAGGCTCTGCACGGCGTCCGGATTGGCGATGGCCTTGACGATCGGGCAGATCGGAATCAGCGGATCGCCTTCGAAATACAGCTGGGTGATCAGGCGTGTGGCAATCGACGGGCCGCTGATCGACACATGAATGTGCGCCGGGCGCCAATCATTGGGACCGTTGCGCCACGGGTAAGGGCCTGGCTTGACGGTGCGGAAGCTGTAATTGCCTTCGCTGTCGGTCAGTGCTCGCCCTACGCCGCCAAAGTTGGGGTCGATGGGTGCCAGATAAGCATCGCGTTTGTGGCGATAACGCCCGCCGGCATTGGCCTGCCAGATCTCCACCAGGGTATGCGGAATAGGCTTGCCGTACTGATCACAGACCCGCCCGGCCAGCAGGATACGCTCGCCGATGGGCAGACCGCCGTTGTTGAAATTGAGCAGCAGATCGTTATCGTGCTGACCGAATTTCAAATGCGAGAAATCCGGGCCGGTGGTCTCGGAAATGGACTGCGGGATACTGACCAGCGCCTGACGCGGCGAGCGCAGGATTGAGGTCTTGTAATCAGGGGTGAGAGCTTTTGGATGCCAGTTTCGGTCACGAATGACGAAGCGGCTGTTGTCCGCGGCAGACATGGCGTTCTCCTCGTTTTTCTTATGGGGCGCGCAGGCGTGGGTCACATGCGCTACAGGCTGCGGCGAAGTGTCGCGCGATCCATACTTACAGAGAATTGAAATAAAACCGGCCATCCATAACCAAATGGTTATGCATACTGCGCTTTGCGGTAGGTCTCTCCGACGCCTCGTAGCTCATCCACACACCATTGCGCCGCGCGTGTCAGCGGCAAAGCCGGGTTGCTGCACAAACCGACCGAGCCGCCCGGCTCACGAATACCCATGTCCAGCTCCACCAGCGTGCCGCCTTTCAACTCCAGCGACACAGCATCCAGTGGCGCGATCCACACCGCATCGCTGCACTGCACATAGCGGCGGCTCAGGGTGAGCGAGAGTGTTTCAAGGCGCTGACGTGGCATGCGGATACCGCACTGTACGAACAGGCTGTCGGCAAACTTGCGGATGGTGGTGCCTGCCAGCGGCAATACCAGCGGGAATTGCTCCAGACTTTCGGGCTTGAGCGGCGCAGCCAGCAACGGGTGATCGCTGCGCACCACCAGCGTCATCGACTCGTTGTACAGGTGCTCGAACGTCAGGCCCTGAATCTGCGGGCTGTCAGTCATGCGCCCGACCACCAGGTCCAGCTCCCCTACCCTCAGTTGCGACAGCAGGTAGGCACTGGGGCCGGTCATGACGCTGACAATCAACGCCGGGTGGCGCTCGTGCAGACGATGGACCACCTCTGGAACCAGCAGGCTTTCAGCAGTGGACAGCACGCCCAGCCGGGCGGTGACAGTTTCGTGCTCACCCGAGCGCAGGCTGCTGACACCCTCACGCAGGGCCTGGACGCTCGGCCCGGCGAAACGCATGAATGCCACGCCCGCTTCGGTCAGCGCCGCACCGCTCTTGCTGCGCACAAACAAGGTGGTGGCCAGCAGGGTTTCCAGTTCCTTGAGACTTTTTGACAGCGCAGGCTGACTGATCGCCAGAACGTCGGAGGCACGCGCCAGGCTGCCCTGCCGGGCCACTTCGAGAAAGCAGACCAGGTGGCGAAATTTGATGCGTGTATCGATATTCACTGCGCGTCGTGTCCGGTAAGTGAAAGGGAATGCAGCTCAACGACAAGGCAGCTCAGCGGCTCAGAAACGACGCCACCTGAGGCGCGTCAAATGGCCAGTCCAGCTCATCGCCGGTGTCGACTCGACGCAACACCGGAACGCGCAACTCGTAGCGTTCAAGCAGTTGCTCATCCTCGCAGATGTCCACCAGCTCAACCAGCAGGCCGTGCTCGATAGCGAACGGCAGTAAAACCGCTTCGGCAACCTCGCACAGCGGGCATCCCAAGGTGCTGAACAGCTGGCATTCGGGCGGCATGAATTGATCCTCGGCAAATCCTCTACGACCGAAAATTATTCTAGGCGCACCCCGGGATCACGTCGACATCCGGAAATGCGTCTTGCTGAACGCGTTGGCGCGGTCCAATACCGGTTTCTCGAAACAACGGTAACCGACCCAGCCGTAACACACCGCTGCCGCCATCATCAGCAGCGCGAAAAACAGGTTGTCCAGATAGCTTTCGGGCCAGGCACCGACCAGGCTCCACACCCGCCCGATCACCCCCAGCACCAGCAGATGAGACAGGTAGATCGTGTAGGACATGTCGCCCACAGCGACCAGAAACCCAGGCACAACCAGTTGTCGACGCCGTTCAAGCAGGGCCAGGGTCAGCACCAGCAGGCCGAACGTCCCTCCGACCATGAGCATGCGCAGCAAGCCCTGACTGTCGTATAACCGGAAGTAACCGATCAGGGGCACACCCAGCAGCAATGCACCACCCAACGACGCAAGGACGGCAGCTGTCGGCACGCGCGCGCTGTGCCGACCATAAAAGAACAATGCCAGCGCTGCACCAAGAATGAATTCAAGGGCATAGGGATGCAGGATGATCTTCAGTGCGGGCGAATAGTCCTGCCAGTCGGCCAGCACGTTGAACACAACAATGATCAGCGCCCAGCCGCCGAGCAAAAGCGGCACGCTGCGTTCACGAAACAACAGAAAGCCTGAGTACACGACGTAGAACCACAGTTCGAACAGCAGCGACCAGGCCACCATCACCAGCAGCACTTTATCGTTGGGCAGCAGCAGGAACGACATGAGCAAGTTGGAAGACCCATGCCCGCTGTTGACCATGCCCGGCTGCACCAGGTACACCGCCAGCGTAATGAAAAAGTACAGCCAGTACGTGGGGTAGATCCGCGACACCCTGTTGAATAGAAAGCGTCGCGCCTCGACCCCGCTCTGGAAACGGCCACGGCTGACAATCACCATCACGAAACCGCTGATGACGAAAAACAGATCGACACCCAGCTGAAAAAAATCGAGCAGCGGCGGCAGAAGGATGTCGCCACCGGAAAACTTGCTCTCTACCGACATCATGTGAAACAACACCACACCAAGGACAGCTATGCCCCTGAGCCCCTGCAGGGAATACAGCCGCTCCATGCCTCTCTCCATTCAGCTCTTATATCGCGCGCCATGCACGTGATCACGCGTGTGGAGCATAGCCAATGGCCAGAAATACGGAACCCCAATCTTCAACACGTTGCGGTTTTTCCTGACAGATACTTTTGGAGTAAGGTGCAGCGGCAGCGCACAGCCTGATTGGACACCAGACGGCAATCGAAGTGAACCTTCAGGAATCACCTGTACTCGAAACATCCATATGCCACCCAAACGGAGAAAATCATGGCCCGCCAAACCGCACAGAATGCTCAGGAAATCCTGAGAGCCGACTTCCAGGTACTGGTTGCCGACACTGAGAAATTGCTGGCGCATACCGCATCGCTGGCAGGTGATCAGGCCGATGAACTGCGTGCCCAGATTCGTGAGAGCCTGCTACGTGCCAAGGAAACCCTGAAGACCACTGAAGACTCGCTTCGCGAGCGCGGTGAGGCTGCTGTGATCGCGACCGAAGATTACGTTCAGAACAACCCCTGGCAATCAGTCGGTATCGCCGCAGGTGTCGGCTTTCTGATCGGTCTGCTGGCTACAAGGCGCTAACATCATGACTCTGGGAACGGAATCAGCACCGCCCGAGGGAACTCCGGGCTCTTCACCGCGGCGTCTTGGCGCTGCATTCCTTGGCCTGCTGCACACGCACGTCGAACTGTTCGGCATCGAATTGCAGGAGCAGAAGGCACGCACCGTGAGCCTGCTGCTGTTCGCGGGACTGGCGCTGGTTTTCGGTCTGCTGCTGCTCACCGGGCTCTCGGCCTTGTTGCTGATCGTTCTGTGGGACAGCTATCGCCTGGCGGGTATCGTCGGCCTGTGCACGTTCTACCTGCTGGCCGCCGTCTTCTGCGGGTTGCGCCTCAAGGCCGCGATTTTCGATGAGTCGTCGCCATTTCACGCAACCCTTGAAGAGCTGGCCAACGACCGCGAGCGATTGATGCCATGAGTGAACCCAAGTCGCACCAGAGCAATACCCGTCGGGAACTGCGCAAGGCGTTGATCCGCCTGCGCATGGAGATGCACCGTCAGGAAATTCGTCACGAATCGACGCAACTGTTACAGCCGTTGCAACGCTTTCGCGGGATCCGCCATGACTGGAAAAGCGCGCTCGGCTTTCGCCACGCGCCACTCTGGGGCGTGGGCTCGGTCGCCCTGCTGGGGTTTCTGAGCGGCAAACGTGCCAAGACCGGACGCACCAGCCTGCTGGGTCGCCTGTTGAAGCTCGGCATCACGCTGACGCCACTGATCAAGGTCGCCATGCAGAGTCGCGCCATTCAGAACCGCAACCGCAGGCTCTGATTACGCCAGACTTTTTGCGTGAATCGAACCTCGCGACAAATGCCTGCTCCGGTGCTCCGGGGCGGGCATTTGCTTTTTAACAGCCCCTGTTTCTCTCTGTCCGCGCGTCAGGCCTTGCGGCAGGCGTGCCGAACCGGGAAGCTACAGCCAACATTACTGACGGAGTGCACGCCTTGGATTGGCAAACCCTGCTTAACCGCGAACGACTTGGCAAGACCCTGCACAGCCCCGAAGAGCTGGGACGCAGTCCGTTTCACAAGGACCATGACCGGATCATCTTTTCCGGTGCATTTCGCCGCCTGGGACGCAAGACCCAGGTCCATCCGGTGTCCAGCAACGACCATATTCATACCCGTCTGACTCACTCGCTGGAAGTCAGCTGCGTCGGCCGCTCACTGGGCATGCGCGTTGGCGAAACCCTGCGCACTGCCCTGCCCGACTGGTGCGAACCGAGCGACCTGGGCATGGTTGTACAATCTGCCTGCCTGGCACATGACATAGGCAACCCTCCGTTCGGCCATTCGGGCGAAGACGCAATTCGCAACTGGTTCAATCAGGCTGCCGGACGTGGCTGGCTCGACGCGATGAGTGAGACCGAGCGCAATGACTTTCTCAATTTCGAGGGCAATGCCCAGGGATTCCGAGTCCTTACGCAGCTGGAATACCACCAGTTCGACGGCGGCACTCGCCTGACCTACGCCACACTGGGCACTTACCTCAAATACCCGTGGACCGCGCGCCACGCAGACTCGCTGGGCTACAAGAAGCACAAGTTCGGCTGCTATCAGAGCGAACTGCCGATCCTTGAGCAGATCGCTGGCAAGCTGGGTTTGCCGCAACTTGAGGAACAACGCTGGGCGCGCCATCCACTGGTCTATCTGATGGAAGCCGCCGATGACATCTGTTATGCCCTGATCGATCTGGAAGACGGCCTGGAGATGGACCTGCTGGAGTACGCGGAAGTTGAGTCACTTCTGCTTGGACTGGTCGGCGATGATCTTCCGGAAACCTATCGGCAACTGGGCCCTGGCGACTCACGGCGGCGCAAGCTGGCCATCCTGCGCGGCAAGGCCATCGAGCACCTGACCAACGCAGCGGCCAGAGCATTCGTCGAACAACAGGACGCCCTGCTTGCGGGCACGCTGCCCGGGGATCTGGTGGAACACATGCACGGTCCGGCCAAGCGCTGCGTCCTGAACGCCAAGGACATGGCGCGCAAGAAAATCTTTCAGGACAAGCGCAAAACGCTGCATGAAATAGGCGCCTACACCACCCTGGAAATTCTCCTCAACGCTTTTTGCGGTGCAGCGGTCGAACAGTTTGGCGGCAGGACGCCGTCCTTCAAGCATCGACGTATCCTCGACCTGCTGGGCAACAGCGCGCCGGATCCCAAGGCACCGTTGCATGCCTCGTTCCTGCGCATGATCGACTTCATCGCCGGCATGACCGACAGCTATGCCAGTGAAATGGCCCGGGAAATGACCGGCCGCTCCGGACAGATTTAGCCTTGATAGACCAGCCGAGTACCTGAGCGCAGGCAGATACAACGCTGGTCATACCTGATTGCCCTGCAAAACTCAGACAGGCCCTACATGCATGTCAGACGAGTCCTATCGCAGCTTTTCTTGCATCCCTCAATAATTACAGCCACTTCAAATGCCACTCCGGCTCGTCATCCATCCGCCTGCGATACTAACGGTCCGCACGCCGTCTGCGAGGCCTGAACCTCTCGCCAGGGCCTTTCCGGAAAACTCATGTCCACACACAGCCTGCGCATCCTCCTGGTGGAAGATCACCCGTTTCAACTGATCGCCACTCAGGTGCTGCTCAACAATCAGGGCTATTTTCTGCTGACTCCCGTCCTCACCGCCGCAGAGGCCATGGCCGCCATGCAACGCAGCCCGGAGCCCTACGGGCTTTTACTGTGCGATCAGTGCCTGCCGGATATGTCAGGCCTTGACCTGATCGACGAGGCGACCCGTCAAGGCTTGTTACGCCGGGCCATTCTTCTCAGCGGCCTGCCCGATGTACAGCTTGAAAACATTCAGCAACTTGCCGCGCAGCGCGACCTGCCTCTGCTCGGCTGCCTGAGCAAACCCCTGCATGGCCCTGACCTCAGTCGCTTGCTGGGACACGGTCCTGAGTGACATCGACAAATCCTGCTTCAAGCGACTTCAGAAATGTCTGGCAACTATGTAAACGTCAATTGATACAAAACCGCGTCGTTTGTGAATTCACGTTCAGTCTCGTAGGAAATCATCAACGCACATGAATGATGATTCCATAAAGTAATAAACACCCCGTGCCTCAATAACCAAATACACACTGAAATAAGCGTTAACGTTTAAACACACTTGTGTTCAACGTAGGCTTTTACGTACTCCGATACGCTAATTATTGTAGGACTTTTCCTATATATGCCTGCCGAGCAAGTCTCTTTATGTGCCTGCCCGAACATCTGAGCTAAGGTGCGCGCTTTCTTCACTGCTTGTTATGGAATGGAATATGAACTCAGTTTTTATCATCGACGACCATCCGGTTATCCGGATGGCGGTCAGAATGCTTCTGGAAAACGAAAATTACGAAGTGGTGGGCGAAACCGATAATGGCGTCGACGCGATGCAAATGGTTCGCGAATGCATGCCTGACCTGATCATTCTCGACATCAGCATTCCCAAGCTCGACGGCCTTGAGGTACTGGCGCGCTTCAATACGATGGGGCTGTCCTCCAAGATTCTGGTGCTGACGTCGCAAACCCCCAACCTGTTTGCCATTCGCTGCATGCAATCGGGTGCCTCGGGTTATGTGTGCAAGCAGGAAGACCTTAGCGAGCTGCTCAGTTCGGTGAAAGCGGTATTATCCGGCTACAATTACTTTCCCAGCCAGGCGTTGACGTGCGCAGTTCGTGAAGATGGACAGACCAACGAGCTGGAGCTGTTCAAGTTGGTCAATGACCGCGAACTGATGGTATTGCAGTTATTTGCCCAGGGCCGTTCCAACAAGGAAATAGCCAAGGGTATGTTTCTCAGTAACAAAACCGTCAGTACTTACAAAACGCGACTGATGCAAAAACTAAAAACAAGAACCTTGGTAGAACTTATCGAGATGGCAAAACGCAACGCGCTAGTGTGAGAAAACGGATGCCCAAGCGCTTCAGACAATTATTAATACTGGCCACAGGCCTGTGCATGGGCTGGAGTGCTCAGGCCAGCCTTTATGCGGCCGAACATTACACACTGCTCGGTCGCTCAAGCCCGGCGCACATGGACGTGAAGCTGGACAGCAGCCAATGGCAATGGGTACGCGGTCAACGTGAACTGACTCTCGGCATCTCGAACCCCGATTACCCGCCCTTCGATATCACGATGTCAGGCAACGACTACGAAGGCATCACTGCCGATTACGCAGGCATCATTTCGGATGCGCTGGACCTGCCGGTCAGGGTGCAGCGTTTCGAAACCCGCGATGCAGCTATCAAGGCCCTGATCACAGGCCAGGTCGACCTGCTGGGCACTGCCAACGGCTTTGAAGCGGTTGATCGCAACATCAGACTGTCACAGCCCTACTCGGTTGATCAGCCCGTGCTGGTCACTCGGGTCGGAGACACGCGGCCCCTCAATGAGGGCCTCAAAGGCATGCGGCTGAGCATGGTCTATCACTATCTGCCACCCGCAGAGGTCGAGGCGATGTACCCCGGTGCAACACTGAAAACCTACCCCTCGTTTCAGAACGCCATCAACGCCGTAGCCTTCAACCAGGCCGATGTCTTTCTGGGCGATACGATTTCCACCCAATACATCATCAACAAGGGCTATCTGAACAACGTGCAGATGTCGAATTTCGGCAAGCACGAGCCCAATGGCTTCAGCTTTGCCGTCAGCAATGAAAACACACAATTGCTGGGTGTCATCAACCAGACACTGAAAGCAATTCCGGTCGATGAGCGCATCAACATTTCCAGGCGCTGGAGCACCGGCAGCGACCTGATGCTCACCGACCAGAAGCTGCAACTGACGCAACGCGAGGAGCGCTGGATCGCTCAGCACCCGACCGTACGCGTGGTAGTCAATGAAGCGTACGCACCACTGACCTTCTTCGACGCCAAGGGCAACTTTCGCGGCATCACCGCCGACCTGCTTGAACTGGTCCGCCTGCGCACCGGGCTCAGGTTCGACGTCAAACGCTCGCCCAGCCTGACCGACATGCTGAACCAGGTCAGCGAGGGCCAGGCGGACCTGATCGGCGCACTGGTGTCCAGCGATGAGCGAGAAGACCGCCTGAGCTTCAGCCGGCCCTATATCGACAATTCCTTCGTACTGGTCACCCGCAAGGACCAGGGCTCGCCCAGCTATCTGGAGCAGATGGACGGCAAACGCCTGGCAATCACCCAGGGCAGCCCGATGCTGGACTGGCTGCGCCGCAAATATCCCAGAGTCGTACCGCTGGAAATCGACAACCCCTTCCAGGCGCTGGACATGTTGTCACTGGGTAGAACAGAAGGCGCGGTCATCTCGCTGCTCAGTGCAGACTACTTTCTGTCTTCAGGCATCTTCGAGGAGCGCCTGCAAATGACCGCCACCATCGGCGAAGACCCGGCGCTGATTTCCATGGCGACCTCACGCAATGCCATCGAGCTGAGTTCGATTCTCGACAAGGCGCTGGCAAGCATCGCGCCGCAGGATCTGGCGGCGATCAACAATCGATGGCGCGCCTACACCCCTTCAAGCGCCAACTGGCATGACTACGAACGCCTGATCTATCAGATTCTGGTCGGTGCAGGCCTGTTGCTGCTGGGCCTGCTGGCCTGGAATGCCTGGATGCGGCGGCAGATACGGCAGCGTGAAGCAGCGGAACGGGCGCTGGGCGACCAGTTCGAATTCATGCGTGCACTGGTCGAAGGCACACCCCATCCGATCTACGTGCGGGATCGCGAAGGCATGCTGCGCATGTGCAATGACAGCTACCTGAGGGTTTTCTCCGCGCAACGTGAAGACATCATCGGCAAGAGCGCTACCGAAGGTGTGCTGGGCAATGCCTTCGAAGCACGGGAATACGCTGCCGACTATCAACGGGTCATGGCCAGCAATACCGCACTGATCCTTGACCGCCCCCTGCGCATTGGCGACCGGCAGATGACCATCTACCACTGGATCCTGCCCTTTCGTGACTCTCTGGGCGAGGTACAAGGCATCATTGGCGGCTGGATCGATATCAGCGAGCGTCGCCAGCTTATCGAAGACCTGCAGGCCGCCAAGGAACAGGCTGACGCTGCCAGCCGTGCCAAGAGCACCTTTCTTGCCACCATGAGCCATGAAATCCGTACGCCCATGAATGCAGTGATCGGAATGCTGGAGCTGGCGCTCAAACGTGCCGATCATGGCGAGCTTGACCGTTCCGCCATAGAAGTCGCCTACAGCTCGGCCAACGACCTTCTGGACCTGATCGGCGACATTCTCGATATCGCACGCATCGAATCCGGGCGGCTTTCACTGAACCCGGAGCGGGCGAACCTGCGTCGACTGGTAGAGTCGGTGCTGCGGGTATTCGACGGTCTGGCTCGCCAGAAGGACCTTGACCTGGTGCTGGAACTGGACAGCCGAATCACCGCCGATGTGCTGATCGACCCGCTGCGCTTCAAGCAGATACTGTCCAACCTGGTGAGCAACGCCATCAAGTTCACCCCGATGGGACGGATCAGGATCGTGCTGCAGGCAGCAGAAAGCCCCGACCCGCAGTTGCTGCACCTGCACATCACCGTTCAGGACAGCGGCATAGGCATCAGCACTGAAGACCAGCAGCGTTTGTTCAAGCCCTTTGCCCAGGCCGATAACACCGGGCAAATGGCGCGTACCGGTGCAGGGCTGGGCCTGGTGATTTGCCGCAACCTGTGCATGATGATGGGCGGCAACCTTTCGCTCGACAGCACACCGGGTCAAGGCACCCGGGTCAGTATGAATCTGGTGCTGACCACACTTGAACCGCTGAGCGGCCAGCCCGTCGCTAAACCACCGATAGCTGTGGCTCACCAGACGCTACGGATCCTGATCGTCGACGACCATCCTGCCAACCGGCTGCTGCTCTGCCAGCAGCTTGGTTTTCTCGGTCACCATTGCGAAATGGCCGAAAACGGCGCGCAGGGGCTTGAGCACTGGAAGACCGATAGCTTTGATCTGGTGGTTGTCGACTGCAACATGCCGGTCATGAACGGCTATGACATGACCACGGCAATCCGCGCGATTGAAGATGCAGACGGCCAGCCACGCTGTCCGGTCTGGGGTTTCACGGCCAATGCGCAACCTGATGAGATCGAGCGCTGCCGCGCAGCAGGCATGGACGACTGCCTGTTCAAACCCATCAGCCTTTCGATGCTCAGCGAACGGCTGACAGCCATTTCGCCACAGGCGCGCACACCTCTGCCGTTCAGCCTCGACAGCGTCAGCAACCTGACCGGTGACCGCCCGGAAATGGTTGAACGCCTGCTTGCGCAGCTCCTGCACAGCAATCACGAGGACCGGCTGTTGCTGGCCAGACTGATACCGGAAAACAATCGCAGGAAAACCCGCGACCTGGCCCACAGGATCAAAGGTGCCGCACGAATCATCAGCGCTTCAAGGGTGGTCGATGCCTGCGATGCGCTTGAACAGGCCTGCGAAGCGGACACACCGGATGAACAGTTCCATACCTGTCAGCAGGTTGTGGAGCTGGCGATGATCGAGCTTGAGGACGCGCTGATTCTGCAGCAGGCGAAACCTGACTGAAGGTGCTTCAAAGAAGGTATGGCGAAGGGGGAGCAGCAAGGGAGGCAGGCGCTGGCCTGCCTCCCGTTACATCAGGCGGCCGGGTTGATTTCTTTTTCCGGGTACCAGACGTCGATCAGCGGGCTGACAGTGACTTCTGTCAGTTCACTGCGGCCTTTGAGCCAGGCTTCGACAGCAACACGCTGTTCTTCGCTGACCGAGCCACGCTTGCTCAGGCAAACCAGACCGAAGTCGTCGCCGCCCACATAACCAAGACCGTTGGCTTCCATTGCTTCTTTCAGAAAAGCGTCAAGGAAAGCATCGATTGCCTTGTCATCCAGCTCTTGCTTGAAGTCCAGGTTCAGTTCAAAACCCAATTCCTGGAACTCGTCCACACACAGTTTTTTGCGCAGACGGCGGGAGCGGTTAGTGGCCATGGGACAATCCTCATCAATAAATATCGGGCGGCACTTTACCAGCTTGGCGATTTAAAAGCCCGACAATTGCGGTCTGTCATGTATATCCGGGGTTGCGACAGCGATGCAGGCCCGATCGATAAAAAATAACGTTTACCGGCCTGCCCCCCATCACAAGCCTGCCCTGCTTGGGGCATAATGCGGCTCGTTTCATGCTTGGCACTGTGTGTTACAAAAAAAGCCCGCCACGCATTCACTACTATAGTTATCAACATCGCATCGAAATAGTTACCGAGGGAATCCATCCATGCCCTCTTTTTTATGTCCCCCTTGCAGTAGGGTTTTATTCAATGATCAAGTCGCTACGTCCATTGTTGCTCGCGTCAATTCTTTTGCCACTGGCTCTTCCCTCCTACGCCGCCGTCATCAACACCACGCTGCCCCCCAAGGTTCAACAGGCCCTTAAAGCCAGCAAACTCGGCGATGACGCGCTCTCGCTGGTGATGTTGCCACTCAACGGGCCGGGCACGCCGACCGTGTTCAATGCCGACGTATCGGTCAACCCGGCTTCCACCATGAAGCTGATCACCACTTACGCCGCGCTGGAAATGCTCGGCCCTACCCACCAGTGGAAAACCGAATTCTTCACCGACGGCACCCTGAGCAACGGCGTGCTGCGCGGCAACCTGTACCTCAAGGGCGGCGGCGATCCAAAGCTGAATATGGAAAAGCTCTGGTTGCTGATGCGTGACCTGCGCGCCAACGGTGTGCAACAGGTGACCGGGGATCTGGTATTGGACCGCAGTCATTTTGTGCAGCCGCAATTGCCCGAGTTCAATGATGACGGCAACGACGAGAACAAGCCGTTTCTGGTCAAGCCCGATGCGCTGATGGTCAACCTCAAGGCATTGCGCTTCGTGACCCGCAACGATGACGGCAGGATTCTGGTTTCGGTCGAGCCGCCGATTGCGACCATCCACATCGACAACCAGGTCAAGGCAAGCGCATCGAAGCAGTGCACCGGAGATGTGCGTTACAACCCGGTCACCCAGCCTGACGGCAGCGTCAATGTGACGGTGACTGGCCAGTTGGGCAACGGTTGCAATTCGCAGACCTATCTTTCGCTGCTGGACCATCCGACCTACGCGGCCGGCGCAGTAAGGGCCATCTGGCAGGAACTGGGCGGCACCATCCAGGGCAAGGACCGCGTTGGCGTTCTGCCCGGCAATGCCAAGCTGCTGGCCAAGGCTTTTTCACCGGATCTGGTGGAAGTCATTCGTGACATCAATAAATTCAGCAACAACACCATGGCCCAGCAACTGTTTCTGAGCCTGGGTGAAGAGTTCCGTAATGAAGCTGACGGTGACGACGGCAAAGCCGCACAGCGCGTCATCCGCCAATGGCTGGCGAAAAAAGGCATCACCGCGCCGCATCTGGTCATGGAGAACGGCTCCGGTCTGTCACGTGCGGAACGTGTCAGTGCCCGTGAGATGGCCATTATCCTGCAGGCTGCCTGGCGCAGCCCGTATGCTGCCGAATTCATGAGTTCGATGCCGCTGGCAGGCATGGACGGCACCATGCGTAAACGTCTGAAGCGCACCCCGCTGCTGGGTGAAGCGCACATCAAGACAGGCACACTGAACACGGTTCGCGCCATTGCCGGCTTCAGCCGCGACAGCAACGGCAACACCTGGGCGGTCGTGGCGATCCTCAACGATCCGCGTCCGTTTGGCGCATCCTCGATACTTGACGAGGTACTGGTCGATCTGTATCGACAGCCGAAACTGAGCAACACCACGGTCTCGATCCAGCAATAACCACCCGCAGCATGCAACCAGCAGACCCGCTTTCGAAGCGGGTCTGTGTGCGTCAGATCTGCTCGGGCTCGACCCGATCGCGACCGGCCTGTTTGGCGGCATAGACGCCCGAGTCAGCGCGCAACAACATCGTGTCGATCCCCTCACCGGCTCGCCAGCTGGCGATGCCGAAGCTGGCCGTCACAACCTGGTCGACGCCTTCGATAACCTGATTGCGCAGGCCCTCGCGCAGGCTCAAGGCCAGCTGATACGCCTGCGAGCCCCGTGCGCCCGGGCAGATCACCATGAACTCTTCTCCGCCCAGGCAGCAGAACACATCATCGCTGCGCAGGCGCTGGCTGATCTTTTCCGAAATCGCCTTGAGCACCTGATCGCCTGCGGCATGCCCGAAACGGTCATTGATGCGCTTGAAATGATCGATATCGAGCATGATGATCGACAGGTTACCGCCGTGCCGGTCGATCCTTTTCAGCTCGGCCTGCATGCGGTCCTGGAAATAGCGCCGGTTGTAGGCGCCGGTCAGTACGTCGGTGACCGAAAGCGCGCGCAATTCCTGTTCGACACGCTTGAGGTCGGTGATATCGGACACAAAGCCGTGCCATAGCACGCTGCCGTCTGCCAACCGTTCCGGTGTCGATGCAGCGCGCAACCAGCGCTGGCCCTTGCGTGGCAGGTCGACACGGTACTCTTCGCTCCAGGGTGTCAGATGCTTCGCGCTGACCAGAATCGAGCTTTTGACGCGCGTCAGGTCCGGTGGTTGGATACGTCGCAAAACGGCCTCGGAATCGCCCAGCAACTGCGCTTCATCGACTTCAAACAGCTCGCACATACCGGCACTGGCGTACCTGAAGCGCGCACTGCCGTCGATAGCCAGGTGATACTGATAAATGCCGCCAGGCACCTGCGAGCCGAGCTTTTTCAACAATTGCCCTTGTTCGGCAAGAGCCTCGTTGACGCGCTTGTGCTCGGTGACATCGATGCACACCGCCAGGTACCCGGTCCACAGCCCCTGATCGTCGCGCACGGCGGTCACCAGCATGTTCACCACCAGGGTGCTGCCGTCACTACGCTGCAGGGTCCACTCCTGCGAGGGATGATGAGCGTCTTGCACGGCGTCGAGAAACATCAGCCGGGAAGCGCTGACCGGGTGCCCGCGGTCCTTGCTCAATACACTCGCACGAGCCTCCAGCTCAGCCGACTGATAAAGGTCCATGAGGCGCAGCCTGCCCAGCACCTCTTCCTGCGAATAACCCAGCATCTTCTGCGCACCGACGTTGAACGTTGTGATCAGCCCGTCCAGGTCGGTTGCAATAATCGCTACTTCCGTCGCGGCGTCCAGCACACTGCGCAATTGCCCGTGCGCCGCCCGCAACTGCTGCCCGCGCTGGCGCAACTCACGGGTACGCTGCGCCACACGCTGCAAGGCTCGCTGACGCTGGCTGATCAGGCTGTAGAGCAACGCGCTGAGCATCAGGCTCAAAAGCCCGCCGAGCCACAGCACCCGGCCCGGCATAATGCTCTGATTGCTCTGGCTGAAGATTTCCGTAGGGCGAACCTCGACCAGATAATCCCTGTCGCCCAGGCTCAGCAGGCTGCTGGCGTACAAATGATTGCGTATGGCTGCGACCGGCGACTGGTAAACCTGCTCAGGCTTTGTCGGCGAGCTGAGGTCAAGCATGGTGACCGCAAGATTGTCCTGTTCCGCGGTGCCAATGCTCATCAATTGCGCCAGGCTGATCACTGCCGTGACATACCCCCTCAATTCCGAAGGCGGCTCGCCAATGGAGAATACCGGCGCCACCAGCAAAATTCCGTACGTGTCTGACGGGTCAAGGGCCAGCAGGCTGATACGAGGCGTTGCAACAATGCGCTTGAGCAAACGCGCACGCTCAAGGGCGACATGACGTACCGGCTCCGAGGCTATATCGAACCCCGACGGCGTGGGAATTTTGCTGAGGGTCTGGATGAATCGAACCGGAAAATACTCATTGCGCACAGCGGCGGTTTTCAAGGTACCGTTTTCATCCATTTCTCGTATGGCGTATTCGGCTGAGCCCTCCTCGCGCGCCTGCTGTTCAAAAGCGGCCCGCTCCGCAAACGTCACTCTGGGGTTCCAGGCGTACGCCTGGGTTCCAATCAGCAATGGCGCGACAAAGCCGTCGAATTCCGATTGCTCGACCTGATGGGAAAAGATAAAGAAGCGACACAGGGTGTCCAGCCGAGTGACCTGCCGGTCCAGACGCTCCTGAAGACGACTGAAGCGCTCTGCGGCAAGCATATCGAACCGCTGGCGCAATTGACGCTGGTAGAGCTCATTGTCGGCCAGCGCCAACATGATGGTAAGTGCCGCTCCGACCATCAATGCTAAAACGGCTATTGGCCACGCTGAGAGCTGGCCGTTGATGAAACTCAGAACTCTGAGCCTGAACCGTTTCGCTGTCATACACAGAAACTCATGACGCCAACATGCTGAAACGCCAAGCTGGCTATGACTTCTGTTATAGCTATTCGCCAGTAATTTTCATAGCGAGCGATGAGCAAACCTGTACAAAACTGTTACAGGCAAGCTCATCACACACCGTGTCAGGCACGCGCCATGATTTTCCAGGCGCGGTGAATCTTGCCGTTGCGGGCAAAATCCTGGTCGATGGTTTGCGCGGTAATATCCTCCACCGCATAGCGCTGGCTCAGATTTTCATCGAGCACGAACTTGCGGAAGTTGTTGGAGAAGTACAGCACGCCACCCGGAGCCAGACGCGCCATGGCCAGATCGATCAGCTCGACCTGATCACGCTGCACATCAAAAATGCCTTCCATGCGCTTGGAGTTGGAGAACGTCGGCGGATCGATGAAGATCAGGTCGTATTCGTCGCGATTGGCCTGCAGCCAGGCCATCACGTCGCCCTGCTCCAGACGATTCTTGTCGGAGAAACCGTTCAACGACAGATTGCGCCGCGCCCAGTCCAGGTAAGTCCGCGACAAGTCGACGCTGGTGGTGCTGCGCGCACCGCCTTTGGCAGCATGTACGCTGGCAGTCGCGGTGTAGGCAAACAGGTTCAGGAAGCGCTTGCCGGCCGCCTCGCGCTGAATACGCATGCGCATCGGACGATGGTCGAGAAACAGCCCGGTATCGAGGTAGTCGGTCAGATTGACCAGCAGCTTGACGCCGCCTTCACTGACTTCCAGAAACTGGCCCTGCGCGCTTTGACGCTCGTATTGTTTGGTGCCGCTCTGACGCTCGCGACGTTTGATCACCACACGGTTCTTGTCGATGTTCAACGCCTGCGGAATCGCCGCCAGCGCATCGAACAGCCGGGCCGAAGCCTTTTCCGGATCGATGGACTTGGGCGCTGCGTATTCCTGAACGTGAACCCAGTCGTGATACAGGTCGATCGCCAGCGAATATTCAGGCATGTCGGCGTCATACACGCGGTAGCAATCGATACCTTCGCGGCGCACCCATTTGCCCATCAGCTTGAGGTTCTTTTGCAGGCGATTGGCAAACATCTGCCCGCCTTCGCTCAGGCGCGCCTGTTCGACCACCACCGGTTCCGGCTTGATCGGGTTGCCGTTCTTGTTGAGCTTTCTTTCAACGACTTCAACTTCGACAGGGTTCTCGCGCTCGATCTGACGCTGCTCGGGTGTGCGACGCTCGCCCGTCACGAACTGATCAGGCGTGACCTTGATCAGCAGCAGTTTGCACGGCAAGGCACCGTTCCAGAACGAATACTGTTTGTGGCTGCGAATGCCCATGCGCTTGCCCAGGTCAGGCGCGCCGGTGAACACCGCAGCTTCCCAGTTAAGGCAGGCCTGACGCAGGCGCTCGCCCAGATTCTGGTAGAGATACAGCAGGCTGGCTTCATCACCCAGACGCTCGCCGTATGGAGGGTTGCAGATCACCAGACCTTTCTGGTTCTGATCCGGACGCGGCTCGAAGGTCGCAACTTCGCCTTGATAGACCTTGATCCAGTCGCTCAGACCTGCACGTTCGATGTTGTTGCGTCCAGGCTGGATCAGTCGCGGATCGGCCTCGTAACCGCGAATCCACGAAGGTGTTTTGGCCAACCCGGCTTCTGCGCGGGCCAGCGCTTCGTCGTGCAGCTTGCGCCACAGCGCCGGGACGTGGCCCAGCCAGGCCGAGAAGCCCCAGCGTTCACGCTTGATGTTCGGGGCGATGTCGGCGGCGATCATGCCGGCCTCGACCAGGAATGTACCGACACCGCACATCGGGTCAGCCAGCGCGCCGCCCTCGGCAGCAATACGCGGCCAGCCAGCGCGGATCAGGATCGCGGCGGCAAGGTTTTCCTTCAGCGGTGCAGCGCCCTGCTGCAGGCGATAGCCGCGCTGGTGCAGGCTGTGCCCGGACAGATCGAGGGACAGAATGGCTTCGCCTCGGTCCAGTCGCAGGTGCACGCGCAGATCGGGGTTGATCTTGTCCACCGACGGACGCTCGCCATCGGGTGTACGCAGTTTGTCGACGATCGCATCCTTGACCTTCAATGCACCGAAGTGGGTGTTATCGATGCCTGACCCGTGGCCACTGAACTCCACTGCGATGGTGCCATCGGACTCGAGATGATCATGCCACTCGACATCCAGTACGCCGTGGTAGAGGTCTTCGGCATCCTTCATCGGGAAGCGCTTGAGCACCAGTAACACGCGGTTGGCCAGTCGCGACCAGAGGCAAAGCCGGTAGGCGGTCTCCATGTCGGCCGAGCCGCGAATGGCCGACGTGTGCTCGCGGGTCTCTTGCAGACCCAGTGCCGTAGCTTCCTCGGCAAGCAGTCCTTCGAGGCCTTTGGGGCAAGTAAGGAAAAGTTCGTAGCGATCCGACATGTGTATTCCAGGGCCTGAGCCGTCAGCGGCGGGCAACGCATTGCCCTGCCAGATTTGAACAGGCGTCTTTCGTGGAGAACGCCTGCGTGGCACGTGATGTGTGCCGGTCCACCGCATGATCCTGTCATGTCATTGCGGCAGTTATGGCGCGTATTAGAACAGATATCAGGCAAGCCGATGTCGGCAATAAGGTGCGCAATCAAAAGTCGTGTTTTGAAAAGTCACATTTGTGCAGCGCCGATCATGACCCTTCGTCGCTTAAACAGCCAAGGCATTGAGCCAGTATATGAGCCTGATAAGCGATTTCAATTAGCCTGCAAACGCCCATGTTCAAGGGGCCGCAGAAAAAATCATGGTGGAAACAGATCATCGCTTATTGCTCGACAGACCTGAATGTGACGTGCTTATGACAAAACGATCATTCACACCGCCCTGCGCTTTGGTTAGAAATCGTCTCAGGTCATAGCCGCAATGGTCATGGCATCAAGGCCCGCGACGCCGGCAGCGGGCCCCAACGGCAGAAGATTCTGCCCGACCTCATCACGGGGTCTCAGGGATATTACAGTCAACAGACGAGGGCATTACCCTATGAGAAGACTTAAGCGTGATCCGTTGGAAAGAGCATTTTTACGCGGATATCAATACGGCGTTCATGGTAAATCCCGTGAGCTTTGCCCTTTTACTCTACCGTCAGTACGCCAGGCATGGATCAATGGCTGGCGCGAAGGACGCGGCGACAACTGGGACGGTATGACCGGCACTGCGGGCATCCACAGACTCAACGAACTTCACGCGGTCGGATGAGGCGATTAATTAAAAGACTTTCAGGCCTCTGTCGGGCCACCCACATGATTGACTGATTCACACCTGTACCATGCACGCCCGACCCGGGCGGCGGGCCAACGCCCAGGGGCTCTCTTGCAGAGCCCCTTTTTTTTACCCCGGGCTCAGCGTGCGGCGCGAGGCATTGCCGCAATGGCGTCCACCGATTCGCGAATCAGCGCAGGGCCCTTGTAGATGAAACCGGAATAGATCTGCACCAGACTGGCACCTGCGGCTATCTTCTCGGCAGCATGCCGACCTTCAGTGATTCCACCAGCAGCAATGATCGGCAGGCGACCCGCCAGTTCACCGGCCAGCACCTTGACGATGTGCGTGCTTTTTTCCAGCACCGGCGCACCCGACAGACCACCCGCTTCATCGCCATGCGGCAGCCCTTCCACACCCTGGCGGCTGAGCGTGGTGTTGGTGGCAATCACTGCATCCATACCCGACTCTATCAGTGCAGAGGCCACCAGCACGGTTTCTTCATCGCTCATGTCTGGGGCAATCTTGATCGCCAGTGGCACGCGCCTGCCGTGCCGTTGCGTCAGTTCCTGCTGGCGCAGGCTCAGGGCCTGGAGCAGTTGCTTGAGCGAGTCACCGAACTGCAGGCTGCGCAGCCCCGGCGTATTGGGCGAACTGACGTTGACGGTGACGTAGCTGGCATGGGCATAGACCTTGTCCAGGCAGATCAGGTAATCGTCGACCGCACGCTCGACCGGCGTGTCGAAGTTCTTGCCGATATTGATGCCCAGAATGCCGCGATACTTTGCCGCCTGGACTCGGGACACCAGGTTGTCGACCCCCAGGTTGTTGAAGCCCATGCGATTGATGATCGCCTCGGCATGCGGCAGGCGGAAAATGCGCGGCTTGGGGTTGCCCGGCTGTGGACGTGGCGTCACAGTACCGATCTCGACAAAGCCGAAGCCCAGTTGCGCAAAGCCATTGATGGCTGCACCGTTTTTGTCCAGACCTGCTGCCAGCCCCACAGGGTTGGGAAATTCAAAGCCCATCACACTGACCGGCAACTTCGCCGGGGACTTGCTCAGCAGGCCATTGAGGCCCAGCCGCCCGCCTGCACCGATCAGGTCCAGCGAAAGATCATGAGAGGTTTCCGGGGAAAGTTTGAACAGTAACTGGCGGGCCAGGTTATACATGGCGGGATGGGCTCGTGAGCAGCTGAATTCAGGGTGGCGATTATAGACGTGTGCAGGCCTGTCAGGCGAGGCGCGCGACAAACTTGTTGCTCGCCCCTCCCCGGCGATGGCATATGCCTTGCTTGAAACCGCTATCGGTACTCGCTCCAACGGCGGAGCGGTGCATGGACAACGGCGTCGCTTCGACACTTGCATCGGCAAGGGGTCGGACGACGCCTTTTTTCTGGACGGACCTTTATGAAGCACGTTTTATGAACGAACGAACCGGCAATGCGCTGGACTGGGTGGCCGGTAGCGACGCACCGGAAATGAACAGCCTGGACGTGGGCTTCATGGCACTCACCGACTGTGCCCCGCTGGTAGTCGCTGCAACCCAGGGTTTCGCCCAGCCTTACGGCCTGAGCTTGAACCTCGAGCGTCAGACCTCCTGGGCCGGGCTGCGCGACAGGCTGGTCAGCGGGCAGTTGCAGGCGGCACACAGCCTGTACGGCCTGATCTATGCGGTGGAAATGGGCATCAGCGGTGGCCCGGCGGCCGACATGGCCATCCTCATGGGGCTCAACCAGAACGGCCAGTGCATCAACCTGTCCCGCGAGCTGCAGCAGGCGGGCGTGATCACTCCTGAAGCACTGGACAAACGCGCGCACCAAAGCGGATCAAGGCTGACCTTCGCGCAGACCTTCCCCACCGGCAACCACGCCATGTGGCTCTACTACTGGCTCGCCAGCCAGGGCATTCACCCGCTCGATGATGTGAACAGTGTCGTGGTGCCGCCCACGCAAATGGCGCAACACCTGCAGGCTGGGCGCATCGACGGTTTCTGCGTCGGCGAACCCTGGGGTGCCAGCGCCGTTCAGCAGCAACTGGGCTTCACGATGGCGACCAGCCAGTCGATCTGGCCGGATCACCCGGGCAAGGTGCTGGGCTGTACCCGCGAGTTTGTCGAACAGAACCCCAACACGGCCAGAGCACTGATCATGGCCGTCCTGGAAGCCAGCCGTTTCATCGAGCAAAGCGACCATAACCGGCGCAGCACCGCACAGCTGCTCAGCGGTGCGGATTATCTGGATACCTCGCCGGACTGCATCGAGCCACGCCTGCTCGGTCAGTACAGCGACGGTCTCGGCAATCGCTGGCAAGACCCTCACGCGGTCAGCTTCCATGCCCAAGGACAGGTCAACTACCCCTGGCTGTCCGACGGCATGTGGTTCATGACCCAGTTCCGGCGCTGGGGCCTGTTGCGTGAAGACCCGGACTACCTGGCCGTCGCCAGCCGCGTCCAGCAACTGGACCTGTATCGCCAGGCAGCCGATGCGCTGGGCATCGACTCACCCGCAGCAACCCTGCGCAGCAGTCAGTTGATCGATGGCAAGGTCTGGGACGGCAGCGATCCCGCAGGCTACGCGCGTAGCTTCAAGCTCCACTCGCTGGCCGACAACGCGCCCGCTGTGGCCAGTCGTTGACGGAGAACGTGAGCATGCTGCGTATCCTGCTTATCAATGACACGGCCAGAAAGGTAGGTCGCCTCAAATCGGCATTGATAGAGGCCGGTTTTGAAGTAATCGACGAATCCGGACTGATCATCGACTTGCCCGCCCGCGTTGAAGCGGTGCGCCCGGACGTCATCCTGATCGACACCGAATCGCCAGGACGCGACGTAATGGAGCAAGTGGTGCTGGTCAGCCGTGACCAACCGCGGCCCATCGTGATGTTCACCGACGAGCACGATCCGGGCGTGATGCGCCAGGCAATCAAGTCCGGGGTCAGCGCTTATATCGTCGAGGGTATCCAGGCCCAACGGTTGCAACCGATTCTGGACGTGGCGATGGCCCGTTTCGAGAGCGATCAGGCGCTGCGTGCGCAACTGCATGCCCGCGATCAGCAACTGGCCGAACGCAAGCGCATCGAGCTGGCCAAGGGGCTGCTGATGAAAATGAAGGATTGCAACGAGGAAGACGCGTACACCCTGATGCGGCGTCAGGCTATGAGTCGCCAGCAAAAGCTGATTCAGGTGGCCGAGCAAATTATCGCGATGAGCGAGTTGCTGGGGTAAACGAGCGAAGAACGCCTGCTCGCACAGGCGTTCTTCCGCTATCAGGTTAATGCGTGCAGTCGGTCAGCTCAGCACCACGTTCTTCATCGCGGGGATGTAGCCGTAGTCATACACTTCCTGCACAAACGAGCGATCGCCCTCCAGTAGAATCCTCACCGTCGGTGCCTCGGTACCGCCAATGCGGTAATCCTCGCCAGAGGTGGGTACGCTGTCGATGAACGAGGTCACCAGACCGTTCGGCATCACACAGTGCGAGTAAGTCTGAAATGGCTGTGCAGGCGGATTGCCCAACACCAGGCCGGAAGCGTTCATCGGCCGGTAAGGCCCGAACAAATGCTCGCCGACAAACCCGTAAACACCATCCGGACCCGTAACACCATCGGCATAAGTAAACTTGTGGCTGATGGTGAACAAGTAATACTTGCCGTCCTGAAAGACATAATGCGGGCGTTCAGTCTGATCATTGACGCCCACTGCGGTGACCAGCGGCGGAAGTATTTCCCACTCATCACCACTGAGGTCTTTCGCAACGGCCAGTCCGATACAGCCGACTTGAAATCTGGCACCGCCTATTTCCTCATGACCTGGCGGAACAGGACCAAGTTCTGCGGTGCCTACTGTATGCGTGCCGCGTTCGCCGGCGACATTGCCTTCAAAAACCATGTACAACTTGCCATCATTGGGATCAATAAACGGACTGGGGTCGCGAAAGTTCCAGGTCGAGTTCTGCGCTTCGGTTTGGTAATATTTGCCGTCGGCCTCGAACAGTGTTTTCACCTCCGTAAAGTCTTTCAATTCCACGCCCTTGTCGGACGTCACAATACGGCCGCGCACTTTGGCAATGGTCGCCCCCGGTGTCACGCAGGTGTAGTAAAGATCGATGTCACCCTTGTCATTCAATAATACCGGTGTGCCTGCCCACTCACGGGTGGTGGGCGACACGCCTTCGGCCATGACCCGGCCACCGAAGATCCAGTTCTTGCCGGTGCGCGAATACCAGTAGCACATGCGCGCCCGCCCGTGACGATCTTCCCAGTCGCGCTTGATGTCGTAGCGGCCGTTGGCGCCGAGATACTGCGGGTCGTCGGGGTGGCGATCAGCCGTCAGTGTGACGATAACCGACCAGCCGTTGACTGAGACCACCGTGCCGTCAAGCTCTCGCAACGGCATGGTGTCCCAGATGAAGACCTTATCACTCATGACCGGAAAGTCCGCTTTTACCAATGGCTGCGTGGTGGTCGGGTCATTTTCATTGACCTTCAACGCATCGGCACGGGACCAGATGGTAGGTGCGTAATTGATGTTACTCATGATGATGATGTCCTATATTGGCGCCTGCAATGAAGCGCGAAGAGGAAGACAGCCCGGTCTGCGGACTGTATTGCCGGGAGGTACCCGGGATCGGTGTTTCAAGCCCTGGGGCAACTGAAAACCGGAAAAAGAGCGAGTAGCCGATTACTTTTTTCAAAAGTAAACATTTATCGAAATTGACAGGCAATTTGCAATTACAGATCGCCGTAATGAAGAGTAAATTCATGTCCTGATGAATGAGCCGTGTTAATCACGGTGCAATGAATGCTGTCAGAGATACCGGGCAATGTAAATTAAATATTGAGACCGGTGTTATCGTACAACTTCAATAAACAGAAAATTAATAAATATTAACACTTATTGATCACCGCTATTAAGACCGTCATACAAGCACATCAAAACAGCATCACAGTGACAGTACCTAATATCAAAACTAGTGGCACATGAAATAATAATAACGCCATTGAATTTTAATAAACTCTTCAGTAACCACGCTTGATCTCGCCCTGTCAGGCTGCAGGCTGTCGCTCGCGGCGCGCCCTGTTTTACGGCGCTTTGCTGACGAGCGCCCGCTTCAAGGTCACTGACCGGCCCTCGCCTACTTCCTGGAAATCACCCAAACCCGCTCGCAGCTTGCAGCTAACCGCTTGCAACGCCATTGGCCCATCTCTTGCTTTAGCAATCGCACGGTAGCCAACGGCGGCTATCACCTTTTACGACAAAGACGTCGCTCATCTCTTTCCGCTCACGTGGACAGAGAGGCGACGTTTTTTGCGTTTTGGTCCCGGGTACGGGGCCGGTGGAGTCGCCGTCATTCGGAACACTCCACCACAGCGTCTGGAATACCCCGTGTCGCGGTCATGGCCCGACTGACTAACTAGCAGATGATGAGGTGTGCACATGGATACAAGCTTCTGGAAGGCAGGCCATAAACCGACCCTGTTTGCGGCGTTTCTCTATTTCGACCTGAGTTTCATGGTCTGGTATCTGCTCGGCCCGCTGGCCGTGCAGATTGCCACTGACCTGCACCTGACCACTCAGCAACGCGGCCTGATGGTCGCCACACCGATTCTGGCGGGTGCCGTGCTGCGCTTTTTCATGGGTCTGCTGGCGGACCAGCTGTCGCCCAAGACCGCCGGCATCATCGGTCAGGCGATTGTCATCGGCGCACTGCTGGCAGCCTGGCAACTGGGCATTCACACCTACGGTCAGGTACTGCTGCTGGGGCTGTTTCTGGGTATGGCGGGCGCTTCATTCGCCGTCGCGCTGCCTCTGGCGTCGCAATGGTATCCACCGCAGCACCAAGGCAAGGCGATGGGCATTGCCGGTGCGGGCAACTCGGGTACCGTGCTGGCAGCATTGATCGCGCCGGTACTGGCCGCCAGTTTCGGTTGGGGCAACGTGTTCGGTCTGGCGCTGATCCCGCTGGTTCTGACCCTGATCGCTTTCACCCTTATGGCGCGCAACGCCCCGGAGCGCAGCAAGCCCAAATCCATGGCGGACTACCTCAAGGCGCTGGGTGATCGTGACAGCTGGTGGTTCATGTTTTTCTACAGCGTGACGTTCGGCGGCTTCATCGGCCTGGCCAGCGCCCTGCCCGGCTATTTCAACGACCAATATGGCTTGAGCCCGATTACTGCCGGTTACTACACCGCTGCCTGTGTCTTCGGCGGCAGCCTGATGCGCCCGCTCGGTGGCGCGCTGGCTGACCGCTTTGGCGGGATTCGCACGTTGACCGTGATGTACGCCGTTGCGGCCATCGGTATCGCGGCGGTGGGTTTCAACCTGCCAAGTTCGTGGGCAGCACTGGCCCTGTTCGTTGCCGCGATGCTGGGCCTGGGTGCCGGTAACGGCGCGGTCTTTCAGCTGGTTCCGCAGCGTTTCCGCAAGGAAATCGGGGTCATGACCGGCCTGATCGGCATGGCAGGCGGCATCGGTGGCTTCCTGCTGGCAGCCGGTCTGGGCACTATCAAACAGAACACTGGCGATTACCAGTTGGGCCTGTGGCTGTTCGCAGGTCTGGCGGTGCTGGCCTGGTTCGGTTTGCTGAACGTTAAACGTCGCTGGAGAACCACCTGGGGTTCGGCGGCCGTGACTGCGGCGCGAGTCTGAACCGCCGATGACGCTGCAATTGCAGTTCGCTCAATTCAGCGCCAGCGGTCCGCGCGCGGAAAACCAGGATGCTCTGCGCCTGGTCACTCCGGCCCCGGCACTGGCCGCCAGCAAGGGCTATCTGTTCGCCCTGGCCGACGGCGTCAGCCAATGTGCCGATGGCGCACTGGCTGCGCAGTCTACGCTACAGGCGCTGGCACTCGACTATTACGCCACGCCGGAAACCTGGGGCGTGGCCCAGTCTCTCGACCGCCTGCTGCTGGCGCAGAATCGCTGGCTGCTAGCCAATGGTTTACTGACTACCCTCAGCGCTCTGGTGCTGCGTGGACGACGCTTCACCCTTGCCCATGTCGGTGACTGCCGGGCTTATCGCTGGCAGGCCGGTACGCTAAAGCGCATCAGTGAAGACCACGTCTGGGAACAGGCCGACATGCAGCATGTGCTCAAGCGCGCGCTGGGCCTGGACCAATACGTGGTCATGGACTATCTGGACGGCGAGCTGTGTGAAGGTGAGCGGCTGTTGCTGGTCAGCGACGGTATCTGGGCAACCCTTGGCGATGCCAGCATCCGCTCGATTCTGACCGAGCAGGACGACCTCGATTCGGCGGTGAAAACCCTGGTCAGCGCGGCGCATCTGGCGGGCAGCCAGGACAATGCCAGCGCCCTGCTGATTCAGGTCGATAGCTTGGGCGAGGACGATCTGGGGGACACGCTGCTGCAATTGCAGCAATGGCCACTGCCACCCGCGCTCAAGGCGGGCCAGGCCTTCGAAGGCTGGACGGTTGGCAGCATCGTGGCGCAGTCGCGCCAGTCCATCCTTTATCGGGTGACCGATACCCACGGCCAACCGTGGCTGCTCAAGACCCTGCCAGCCAGCCGGCATGACGAATCGGGTGCAGGCCAAGGGTTATTGCTTGAAGAGTGGTTTTTGCGCCGGGTTGCCGGGCGCTTCTTTCCCGAGGTCCATCCGCTTGCAGACCGTCAGCACCTGTATTACGTAATGCGCGAGTATTGCGGAAATACACTGGCCGAGGTCTTCACACGCAACGGGCCGCTGCCGCTGGTTCAATGGCAGCACCTCGCGACCCGACTGTTACGCGCTGCGGGCCTGCTGCATCGACGCAACATCATTCATCGCGATATCAAACCGGAAAACCTGCTGCTGGCAGATGATGGCGAACTGCGCCTGCTGGATTTCGGTCTGGCTTACTGCCCGGGGCTGTCAACCGGCAACCCTGACGACTTGCCCGGCACCCCGAGCTACATCGCTCCGGAAGCCTTCAACGGCGCTGAGCCGCATCCTCAGCAAGACCTCTATGCGGCAGGCGTCACGCTGTACTACCTGCTGACAGGCCACTACCCATATGGCGAGATCGAAGCCTTTCAGCATCGCCGCTTCGGCACGCCGATCGCCGCCAGCCGTTATCGACCGGATCTGCCGCAATGGCTGAGCCAGAGTCTGGACAAGGCACTGCAAGCCGACCCGTACCAGCGTTACGAAACCGCCGAGCAGTGGTTACTGGAAATGGAGCAGGCCGAGCATCGCCCGGTGGTAGCAAAACCGCGCCCATTGCTGGAACGCGAACCGCTCAAAGTCTGGCGAACGCTGGCACTGTTCTCGATGCTGCTCAATCTTCTGCTGGTGATCTGGCTCATGAGCCATCACTGAAGCGGACCGCCCTGCTTCTGTGCAACACGCCTCAACGCAGTGCAGAAATAACCTGAGGCATCGACCGTAACCCCCTTTACGCAGGTAAATGCGAGTTGGCACAGGCGCTGCATGGTCTTGTGCAGATCATTCATAACGCGTAGCCCTCAACGATGAGGGCTGCGCCTCCCGATAGAACGGGACCGGACAAAGGCGTCCCCGTCAGGCAACTGGCGGGACGCCTTTTTTTGTTTGCGCGAAACGTGTCGAGCACGCGCTGCAGTGACTCGGAGGCAAGATGAAAAAACTCAAACTGGTGATGGTAGGCAACGGCATGGCCGGCGTGCGCACACTCGAAGAGTTGCTGAAACTGAGCGAAGACCTGTATGACATTACGGTCTTCGGTGCCGAGCCACACCCCAACTACAACCGCATCATGCTGTCCCCGGTGCTGGCAGGCGAACAGAATTTCGAAGACATCGTGCTTAACGATCTGGCCTGGTACGAAAGCAACGGTATCCAGCTGTTGCTGAACCGTCGCGTGGTGAAGATTGACCGAATCAAACGCGTGGTAATCGCCGATGACGGCACCCAGGCCTCTTACGATCGCCTGCTGATCGCCACCGGCTCGCGACCTTTTATTCTGCCGGTTCCCGGCAACACGCTGGAAGGCGTCATCGGCTACCGCGACATCGGCCACACCCGCCAGATGATCGATACCGCCGTCACGCACAAACGTGCAGTGGTCATCGGCGGCGGCCTGCTCGGGCTCGAAGCTGCCAACGGCTTGAGCCTGCGCGGCATGCAGGTCACTGTGATTCACAACGGCCAGACGCTGCTGGAGCGCCAACTGGACAAAACCAGCGGGCTGATGCTGCAAGCAGCACTGGAAAAGCGCGGCCTGGGTTTTCGCCTCAACGAACAGACCGAAGCCTTGCTTAGCGATGATCTGGGCCGCGTACGCGCGGTGCAATTCAAAAGCGGCGAGGTGATCGACACCGATCTGGTGGTCATGGCTGCAGGCATACGTCCCAACACCGAATTGGCCGAACAGGCTGGCCTGCCCTGCAACCGAGGCATTCTGGTCAACGATACCTTGCAGACCTACGACCCGCGCATCTATGCGATTGGCGAATGCGTCAGCCATCGCGGCATCGCTTACGGGCTGGTGGCGCCGCTGTTCGAGCAGGCCCGTGTGTGTGCCAATCACCTTGCGCAGCTTGGCTTTGCCCGTTATCCGGGGTCAGTGACCTCGACCAAGCTGAAAGTCACCGGCATCGACCTGTTTTCCGCCGGGGACTTTCTCGGTGCCGAAGGCACTGAAAGCATCACCCTCTCGGATCCCATCGGCGGCGTCTACAAGAAACTGGTGATCAAGAACGACGTACTGGTCGGCGCCTGTCTTTATGGCGACACCGCAGACGGTAGCTGGTACTTGCAGCAGATCCGTGATGGCCAGGGCATCGATGCCATACGCAATCACTTGATATTCGGCAAGCCCGCTGCGCCAGAGGCCGCCCGCGCATGACCAGCCTCGCCATTCAGACCACTCGGGTAACCGCCTCCACCTGCTGCTATTGCGGCGTTGGCTGCGGCGTGCTGATCGAGCATGACGGCCAGAATATCCTCGGCGTCAGCGGTGACCCGAAGCACCCGGCCAACTTCGGCAAGTTGTGCAGCAAAGGTTCAAGTCTGCACCTGACCGGGGACATCGACGCGCGCGCACTGTACCCGGAACTACGCCTGAGCAAAGACCTGGCACGCAGCGTCACCGATTGGGACACTGCGCTGGAGCACGCGGCCAACGTCTTCGCCGAGAGCATCCGCGAGCACGGCCCCGACAGCGTCGCATTCTATATTTCCGGCCAGTTGCTGACCGAGGACTACTACGCGTTCAACAAGCTGGCCCGCGCACTGGTCGGCACCAACAATATCGACAGCAATTCACGGCTTTGCATGTCTTCGGCCGTGGCCGGCTACAAGCGCAGCCTGGGCGCCGACGCACCGCCTTGCAGCTATGAAGATATCGAACTGAGCGATTGCGTGATGATCGTCGGCAGCAACATGGCCTACGCGCACCCGATTCTGTTTCGTCGCCTGGAAGAAGCGAAAAGCCGTCGCCCGCAGATGAAACTCATCGTCATCGACCCACGACGCACCGATACCTGCGAACTGGCGGACCTGCACCTGGCGATTCAGCCTGGCACCGACGTTGCGCTGTTTCACGGCATCCTCAATGTGCTGATCAGCGAAAGCCTGGTTGACCCCGAGTTCATTGCCGCACACACACAGGGCTATGAGGCGCTGTCAGCGCTGGTACGAGATTACCCGCCTGAACACGTAGCAACCCTCTGCGGCATTACCCAGGAACAGCTACACACCTGCGCCCGCTGGGTGGGTGAAGCCCCGGGCTTTCTGTCGCTGTGGTGTATGGGCCTGAATCAATCCACTGCGGGCAGCGCAAAAAACAGCGCACTGATCAACCTGCACCTGGCCACCGGGCAGATCGGCCGACCCGGTGCAGGCCCCTTTTCGCTCACCGGCCAACCCAACGCCATGGGCGGACGTGAAACGGGCAGCCTGTCCAACCTGCTGCCCGGCCATCGCGACGCAGCCAATCCCGAACACCGTGCGCAGGTTGCGCACTACTGGGGCGTCGACAGCCTGCCCGCCAAGCCCGGTTTGTCGGCCATCGAACTGTTCGAACAACTGCAGAACGGTACGATCAAGGCATTGTGGATTGCCTGTACCAACCCGGCACAATCACTGCCCGATCAGAACAGAATCCGACAGGCGCTGGAAACCTGCCCGTTTGTGGTACTTCAGGAGGCCTTCAAGACCACCGAAACGGCGCGCTATGCCGACCTGTTGCTGCCTGCCGCCAGCTGGGGCGAGAAAGAAGGCACGGTGACCAACTCGGAGCGGCGCATTTCCAATGTCCGCAAAGCCGTTGCGCCCCCCGGCGAAGCGCGCTCCGACTGGGCAATCACTGTGGACTTCGCCCAGCGCCTGCAAAAGCGCCTGCAACCCGATGCATCTGCGCTGTTCGATTTCCACACACCCAAGGCCTTGTTCGATGAATTCAAAGGCCTGACGGTCGGGCGGGATCTGGACATGTCCGGGATCGACCGCGAGCTCATCGACCTCCATGGCCCACAGCAGTGGCCCTTCCCTCGCGGTGCCAGCGTGGGCACGCCGCGGCTGTATACCGATGGTATTTTCCCCACCGACTCGGGCCGTGCGCAGTTTTTATCCGAGCCTTACATCGCCGCCAAAGAGCTGCGCGATGCTGACTATCCACTGACACTCAACACCGGCAGGCTGCGCGATCAGTGGCATGGCATGAGCCGCACCGGCACGGCTGCGCGGCTGTTCGGGCATGTCAGCGAAGCGCTGTTGAGCCTCAACCCGCAGGACATGCAGCGTCATGACCTGCAACCTGGCGATCTGGTCAAGCTGATCAGCCGACGCGGCGAGCTGCTGTTGCCCGTCGGCGGCGATGACAGTGTTGCCTGCGGTCAGGCTTTCTTGCCGATGCACTGGGGCGACCGGTTTCTCAAGGGCGGCGTAAACGCGCTGACTCAGCCAGCCTTCGACCCGGTCTCGAAACAACCGGAACTCAAGCATTCCGGAGTCAGAATCGAAAAAGCTTATCTGCCTTGGCAGTTTTTCGCCCTGATCGAGGGCAATGTGCAGCAGCAGATGGAAAGGCTGCGCCCTCTGTGCGACGTGTTTACTTACCTGAGCATGGGCCTTGCCGGACGCGAGCGGCCTGCATTGGTCATACGCGCCGCCAGCGCCGAAGCGCCTGATCCGATGCTGCTGCAGCACATTGACCAGATACTGGGCCTCAATGAAGGGCCGGTTATGGCTTATGACGACCCCAAGCGCTCAATTGGCAAGCGGGTGCGTATCGACAACGGCCGCATTACCGCCATCCGCCTGGCCGGTGAAACACTTGCCCGACACTGGCTGCAGGCGCTATGGCTGGAAGAGCGCATTGATGCTTCGCTACGGCGCTGGCTGCTTGCCCCGCTCAGTAGCGAACCTGGCAAAGACTCGACGCAGCCCCGTGACAAGACCTTGTGCAACTGCATGAACGTCAGCCAGAGCGCAGTAATGGACGGAATCGGGCGCGGCCTGGACCTGAATCAACTCAAGACACAATTGGGCTGCGGGACCCAATGCGGCTCCTGCGTGCCTGAAATAAAAAGACTGATCAACACCGTGGCCGTTACCCAATGAGGAGTGCAGCATGAGCGCAAAAGTATGGCTGGTGGGCGCCGGTCCCGGTGACCCGGAATTACTCACCCTCAAGGCAGTGCGAGCCTTGCACGAAGCCGATGTGGTGCTGATCGATGATCTGGTCAATACCGCAGTGCTTGAGCACTGCCCGAATGCGCGAGTTATTGCGGTCGGCAAACGCGGCGGTTGCCGTTCAACGCCACAAGCGTTCATCCATCGCCTGATGCTGCGCTATGTACGTCAGGGCAAATGCGTTGTGCGCCTCAAGGGCGGCGATCCGTGCATCTTTGGCCGTGGCGGTGAAGAGGCGCAGTGGTTGCAGGAACGCGGCGTCGCGGTGGAACTGGTCAACGGCATCACGGCGGGGCTTGCAGGCGCAACACAGTGCGGCATTTCGCTGACCCTGCGCGGCATAAGCCGTGGCGTAACACTGGTCACTGCCCATACCCAGGACGACAGCAGCCTCAACTGGCAGGCCCTCGCGCAAGGCGGAACTACTCTGGTGGTCTACATGGGCGTGGCAAAGCTGGCGGAAATTCGCGAGAGCCTGCTGGCTGGCGGAATGAGTGGCGAGATGCCGGTGGCGATGATCGAGAATGCTTCACTGCCCTGGCAGCGCGAGTGCCGCAGCACGTTGAATGCAATGCAGCGCGACGCCAGCGCTTTCGAGCTGAAGAGCCCTGCCATTCTGGTGATCGGCGCGGTTGCCGCGTGCAGCAATGAGCTGCTGAATCAAACGCTGATGGATCACGCACAGCTGAATGCCGGCTGACCCTGCCCCTTGAGGATCGTCTGCCTGAGCAAATCGCAGGCAAAGAAAAGCCCGGCCTAAGCCGGGCTTTTCAGTATAAGCGGCTAATTACTTAGCTTGAGCTTCTACTTCTGCTTCTACGCGACGGTTAACTGCGCGGCCAGCTTCAGTTGCGTTGTCAGCAACTGGACGGGATTCGCCGTAACCAACCGAGTTTACGCGGCTAGCGCCAACACCGTACTGGTTAACCAGAACCTGTTTAACGGCGTTTGCACGACGCTCGGACAGTTTTTGGTTGTAAGCGTCAGGACCGACGGAGTCAGTGTGACCTTCAACAGTGGTGGTGGTCTGTGGGTACTGCTGCATGAAGTCAGCGAGGTTCTTGATGTCGCCGTAGCTGTTAGGCTTGACTACGGATTTGTCGAAATCGAACTTCACGTCCAGCTCAACACGAACGACTTCAGCAACTGCTGGGCAGCCATCAGCGTCAACGGTTACGTTGGCTGGGGTGTCAGGGCACTTGTCAACGTTGTCGCACACGCCGTCGTTGTCGCTGTCGGAGCACACTTCAGCTACTGGAGCTGGTGCTGCTTCAACTTTCTTGCTGCCGCCACCGAAGTTTACGCCGATACCGACGCTAGGCGCCCACTCGGTGTCGCCCTGGTCGATGTTGTACTGAGCTTCAACGCCAGCACGAGCATAGAAATTGTCGGTGAAGTACAGCTTGGCACCGCCGCCGATGTTGGCGAAGGTGGAACCGTTACGACCGTTGCGACCGTTCTGGCCAATGCTCTGATCGGAGAAACCGGCAGAAACGTATGGACGCAGCATGTCGCCTGGGTTGTTGAAGTGGTACAGAGCGTCCAGAGCGGTGTCGGCGCCCTTGATGTTCTTGCCATCATCGCTACGAACGTTGTGAACTTCGTCGTAGCCCAGACGCAATTCAACGTCGTCGGTCAGGAAGTAGCCAATCGAACCGCCGAACAGGTTGCCGTTGTTTTTGAAATCACGGGCGCTGTCGTACATTTCTTTCTTGGCGAAGCCTTCGATTTCGACTGCGCCTTGGCCTTGAGCCAGAGCGCCGAACGAAGTTGCGGCAACAATAGTACCAATGGCCAAGCCCAAGGTGTTTTTCAGTTTCATCCGTTAAATCCCCATCTGATGATTATTAAGCGGTCCCACACAGGGGGACAACTCAGCGGCGAGTCTACCAGACCTCGCCAGTTCTTTAGAGATATTTGCACCGTATTAAGTTTCGGCGATTCCCGCAAATTTCTCTCGTAATTTATCTAAAGCCCGCTTGTAACGCATTTTCGTTGCGCTCAAGCCCATGTGCATGATGTCAGCAATCTCCTGGAATTCAAGTTCTGCAACAAAACGCAGGACCAGAATCTCCCGATCGATCGGGTTCACATACACAAGCCAGCGATCAAGTCCGCCCCGCTCTTCAGGTTTGGGCGTCTTTTCTTCCGACGCTTCCTCAAGTGGATCCAGACTCAAAGCGTCCATCAAGCGACGCTTACGCCGTTCCTTCCTGTACTGCGTGATGCATTCATTGTAGGTGATGCTGTAAAGCCAAGTCTTAAATTTAGATTTACCTTCAAAATTTTTCAACCCATACAACACCTTAAGCATCACCTCCTGACAGACATCGTCAGCATCGCGATCGTTCCCTAAATAACGTGCGCAGACGTTAAAAAGTGTTCTCTGGTAACGACGCATCAATTCTTCATAAGCCCGCGTCACATTGAACAGCTCAACATGGGCGCGCGCGACCAGCTCCTCATCAGAGAGCTCGCGGGGATCGTAGCGCGTCGAAAACGGTTGAGGTTTATTCAAAACAAATCTTGCCGACAGTCAGGTCAGTGTCCGCCACGGCCTGTATCGGCAACCTGGCGGCATACATTAGCAGGTTAACCGCTTAACGGCTGCTTACTCTCTGCTCGAGCAGGATGCGATTGGAAAACGACACCAGCTCCCCCTCGTCTGTCAGCAACGTTGTTTTGACCGTACCGATTTCCTCGATCTGACCTTCCGTATCGCCCACCCGCACCTGCTGGCCCACCTGAAACAGCTCACGAACATAAATTCCGGCGATGATCTGCCCGGCAATCTCCCGACTGCCGAGGCCCAGGGCAAGCGCCACTGTCAGACCAACGGTAATCAAGGCAATCACAATAACGTGGTTCAGCAGGTCGGTCTTGACCTCAAGCTGGCTGATCGCAACCGAAATACTGATGATGATGACCAGACCCTGAGCAATTCGCCCCAGGCCGGCAGAGTAGTCGATACCTACGCCTTCGGCTGCGCCGCGTACCAGCCCATTGACCAGTTGCGCCAGCAGCACGCCAACCAGCAGCACCAGCGCGGCACCAAATACCTTGGGCAGATACAGCGCCAACATGTCCAGCGTAGCTGAAACCCGCTGCAGCCCCAGCGATTCGGCAGCCGAGACGAGGAAAATCAGTAGGACAAACCAGTAGACGATCTTGCCGATCAGGGTTGAGATCGGCACCTTGACGCCGGCGCGGCCGATAATCTTGGTCAGACCGGTACCGCCGACCAGACGATCCAGGCCCAGTTTGGCCAGCAGTTTGGAAAGCAGCGCGTCGAGCAGTTTGGCGACGACAAAACCCAGCAGCACCACAACAAGGGCGCCGAACAGGTTAGGGATGAAATTTGCGACTTTGGTCCACAATGCAGTCATTGCAGCAAGAAGGCTCTGGGTCCAGAGATTCAATTCCATGCTCAATCAGCCTTTATCGATAGAACGGGCACCCGGAATGGTGCGGCGAGAAACAGGAGAGACGTGGGCAGAGCCGTTGTTCACGGCAATCATCAGTGCTTCTGACCAACGGCCCAGCAACCCGAACAACACACCGGCACCGACCTGGCGATTGGCGGTTTTCAGGACGCGTCCCAGACATGCGTCATCATCCCGGCTGGAGGATGAAGAATTGAGCATGTCGCGTAAAGATTCTTCAAACGGATCGTGCATCAGGCACCTCACGTAATGTCAGTCAAAGACGCGACGCGAAAACAACAAGTCACACACGCCCGTCAAAAACCCGGACAAGCCCACGCCTATACCCAGCGCAATCGCTTGAATAGCCACCACTGCCCGACCGCGAGCGCGACAATCAGCAAGCACGCCACCAGAAAGCCGTATGAACTGTCAGAACCGGGTATACCGCCGACATTGATACCCAGCAAACCGGTGAGAAAACTCATGGGCAGGAAGATACCGGTAATGATCCCGAAACGGTACATGGTGCGGTTCATGTGCTCGCGCAAGCGCCGGTCTTCGGACTCCAGCAGCAGCCCTACCCGCTCGCGGGTCAGCTCGAGCTCTTCCAGATAGCGCGTCAGGCTGTTGTTCAGCTCATTCCAGTAATCGGCGTCGTCATGCGCGAACCACGACAATTTGATCCGCGAAAGCTGGCCATAAATATCGCGCTGCGGCCCGAGAAACCGGCGCAGACCGGCTGCGCGTCGACGAATATGCAGCAGCTTGCCATGCTCGGGGCTGTACCGTTCGTCGGCGTCGGTCTTTTCTTCCTCTTCATCGACCGATTCGGTGAGTTCGCCGACCAGGTCCTGCACCTTGTCAGTCAGGTATTGCGCCAGGTACAGGATCAGCTCCGATGCACTGGTGGGGCCTTTGCCCTGCCCCAGCCTCTCGATCAGTTCCTCAGTGGCCCGCAGAGGACGCAGGCGCAGCGAGATCACCCGCTGCGCAGCAGCAAAAATGCGCACCGAGACCATGTCTTCCGGTTCGGCACCGGGGTTGAGGTTCACCCCGCGCAGAAACAGCAGCAACTCTTGCTCCGGCAACGGCAGCAGGCGCGGCCGGGTGTTCTCTTCAAGCAACAGGTCGCAGGCAAATTCGCTCAGACCGCTACCGGTGCGCAGCCATGTATGGGTCTGCGGATGACTGCGATCCCAATGCAGCCACAGACTTTCCTGCGGCTGCAGCTCAAGGTCCTGCAACTCGGTTCGAGCGATGAAACGCGCCCCGCCTTTACCGTCCAATACGAGGGCATGCACCAGCCCCCACTGCGCGTTTGCTTCATCGAACATGGATACTTCGCTTATTCCGGCATGGTCAGGGGTGAAGGGGAAATGATGACGCCATTGTTGTCGGCATACAGATACTCTCCCGGACGGAAGGTCACACCACCGAAGGTGACCAACACATTCAGGTCACCGATTCCGCGTTTCTCGGTTTTTTTCGGATGGCTGGCCAATGCCTGAACACCCAGATCGGTCTGCGCGATGACGTCAACGTCGCGGATGCAACCGTAAATCAACATACCTTCCCAGCCGCTTTTGGCCGCTTTCTCTGCCAGCATGTCACCGAGCAAGGCACAACGCAGCGAACCACCACCGTCGACCACCAACACCTTGCCCTTGCCGTCGAGCTCGACCTGCTCTTTGACCAGCGAGTTGTCTTCGAAACATTTAACGGTGACGATCTGGCCACCAAACGAATCGCGACCGCCAAAATTGCTGAACATCGGCTCCACGACCTGAATCAGGTCCGGATAGGCGTCACACAGATCGGGGGTGATGTAGTGCATGAGGTCAACTCCTGTCTCGGGATTGATACGGACCGGCCTGATGAATCAGGCGCGACCGGCTGACGCTAACCATAGCGACTTTAACCGCTAACTGCCCACCGCCGCCTGAAACTCTACAACCTGTTCAGGAACATTCTGCTCGTTCAGCCACGCGATGACCCGCGGCCAGACCTGTTGCTGCGCGGCCTTGCTGACCAGCATCCGCACGTGGTCGAAGTCTTCGTCAAAGCCATGCTCGCGCCCCAGACAAAGAAACTGTTTGTGCTGCTCTGATCCGATCTGATCGAACAGCGTGCGACAGGCCCACACCGGGTCCTGATGATCGCCAGCCGCAGCAACGGCCAGCAACGGCACCTGAACCTCCTTAAGCCCCGCCCACCAGTTGTTGTCGCGCTCGCCAAAACGCCCGAACAGCCCGTGCCAGCGCAGGCTTTCCAGCACCAGCCCTATCGGCTCATCTTCCGGCCCACGCTTGAAACGCGGCCCCGAGACATGTTCGAAGGACCTGAGCAACAGTCGCGCGGACCATTGCAGCGGCGGAATTTTCAGTGGCCAGTACGTGCGGCTGACCTGACTGCCGAACAACGCCACCGACGCTGCAGTTTCCGGCCCCAGGTATTGGCCGCCCAAGGCGGCCGCCAGGGTTGTGCCGCCCAGAGAGTGACCTATCCAGTGCGGTATCTGACCACTTTGCTCGCAGACGAAAGCGGCAATGGCGGGTACGTCGAAACGGGCATAGTCAGCCACACAGTTGGCGCGATAGTTCTGGTTGCGTGCCGACAAACCGTGCCCGCGCATTTCCGGGATCCAGACGTCATAACCGGCACGCGCCAGATACGGCCCCAGACCGATACCTTTGGGCGAATACCAGAAACGCCGGTTGGAAAAACTGCCATGCAGCAGAATCACCGGGATACCGCGCACATCGGGCTGATCGACCAGCCCCAGTCGGGTCACCACCAGTTCGACGCTGGGGTCCGGGCTGTTGGCTGGCTTGAGACGGTAGACGTCCTCGACAAGATCGCCGCGACGCTCGGCGCTGATCAAGGCAACGGGAAAAAGCTGGCTACTGCTTTGCATATCACTCTTTATCTGGCTTGACAGACGGGATGAAACATCGGGCTCCGGGGCTATCGCGGCACGCCATAAAAAAGGCGGCTTCCGAAGAAACCGCCTCTTTCAAACACCTGAAGCACATGACGGCTCAGGCCACCCTCGCGTCACACGAAGGCCGTGTCGCCTCAGACAGGCGCCTGCGCCTCGGCGAGGAAGAACCAGGTTTCCAGCACCGAATCAGGGTTGAGCGATACGCTCTCGATCCCTTGATCCATCAGCCAGCGCGCCAGATCCGGGTGGTCGGAAGGGCCTTGGCCGCAGATGCCTATGTATTTGCCCGCCTTGTTGCACGCCTGAATGGCATTGGACAGCAGCTTCTTGACCGCCGGGTTACGCTCGTCGAACAGGTGAGCAATGACGCCGGAGTCGCGATCAAGGCCAAGTGTCAGCTGGGTCAGGTCGTTGGAGCCGATGGAGAAACCGTCGAAATACTCGAGGAACTCTTCGGCCAGAATCGCATTGGACGGCAACTCGCACATCATGATGATGCGCAGGCCGTTTTCGCCACGTTTCAGGCCATTGGCGGCCAGCAGGTCGATGACCTGACTCGCCTCACCCAGCGTCCGGACGAATGGCACCATGATCTCGACGTTGGTCAGGCCCATATCTTCACGCACGCGCTTGAGCGCACGGCACTCCAACTCGAAACAGTCGCGGAAGTTCTCGCTGATATAGCGCGAAGCACCGCGAAAGCCCAGCATCGGGTTTTCTTCTTCAGGCTCGTACAGCTTGCCGCCGATCAGGTTCGCGTACTCGTTGGACTTGAAGTCCGACAGACGCACGATGACCTTTTTCGGCGTGAACGCGGCGGCCAGGGTGCTGATGCCCTCGACCAGTTTGTCGACGTAGAAACCGACCGGATCATGGTAACCGGCGATGCGCTTGTCGACGCTTTCCTTGATTTCCGGCGGCAGCAGCGAATAGTTGAGCAGCGCCTTGGGGTGCACGCCGATCATGCGGTTGATGATGAACTCCAGACGCGCAAGACCGACACCGGCGTTGGGCAACTGGGCGAAATCAAACGCACGATCCGGGTTGCCGACGTTCATCATGATCTTGAACGGCAGCTCGGGCATCGCATCGACCGAGTTGGTCTTGATGTCGAAACCCAGCTCGCCTTCAAAGATGTAACCGGTGTCGCCTTCTGCACAGGAAACCGTTACGCCCTGGCCATCCTGCAGCGTCTGGGTGGCGTTGCCACAACCGACCACTGCCGGAATGCCCAGCTCGCGCGCGATGATCGCGGCGTGGCAGGTACGACCGCCACGGTTGGTGACAATTGCGCTGGCGCGCTTCATGACCGGCTCCCAGTCCGGGTCGGTCATGTCGGACACCAGCACGTCACCAGGCTGGACCTTGTCCATCTCGGACACGTCCTTGATGATCCGCACCTTGCCTGCGCCGATGCGCTGGCCGATGGCACGACCTTCGACCAGCACCTTGCCGGTCTCCTTGAGCAGGTAGCGTTCCATGACGTTGGCCGAGGCGCGGCTTTTCACGGTTTCCGGACGCGCCTGCACGATGTACAGCTTGCCGTCGTCACCGTCCTTGGCCCATTCGATATCCATCGGGCACTTGTAATGTTTCTCGATGATCATTGCCTGTTTAGCCAGTTCCGAAACTTCGGCATCGGTCAGGCAGAAGCGCGCACGATCAGCAGGCTCTACGTCGATCACCTTGACCGAACGACCAGCCTTGGCTTCTTCGCCGTAAATCATCTTGATAGCCTTGCTACCCAGATTGCGCCGCAGAATCGCCGGACGGCCAGCAGCCAGCGTGTCTTTATGCACGTAGAACTCGTCCGGGTTGACCGCGCCCTGCACAACCGTCTCGCCCAGGCCGTAGGCACCGGTAATGAACACCACATCGCGGAAACCGGATTCGGTGTCGAGGGTGAACATGACGCCCGCCGTTCCGGTTTCGGAACGCACCATACGCTGCACACCCGCCGACAGCGCGACCAGCTTGTGGTCGAAGCCCTGGTGCACGCGATAGGAAATGGCACGGTCATTGAACAGCGAAGCGAAGACTTCCTTGGCAGCGCGGATAACGTTCTCGACACCGCGAATGTTCAGGAAAGTCTCCTGCTGGCCTGCGAACGAGGCATCCGGCAGGTCTTCCGCGGTCGCGGAAGAGCGCACCGCCACCGCCAGGTTCGGATTGCCGGCTGACAGCTCGGCAAATGCAGTACGAATCTGGGCGTTGAGCGTCTCGGGAAACTCGGCTTCCATGATCCACTGGCGAATCTGCGCACCGGTGCGGGCCAGGGCGTTGACGTCATCGACATCGAGCGCGTCCAGCGCAGCATGGATCTGATCGTTCAGACCGCTCAGCTCAAGAAAATCACGGTAAGCCTGGGCCGTAGTCGCGAAGCCGCCGGGCACTGAGACGCCAGCACCTGCGAGGTTGCTGATCATCTCGCCGAGGGACGAGTTTTTGCCCCCCACGTGCTCTACATCATGGACGCCGAGCTTATCGAGGGAAACTACGTACTCTACCAAGGTGATCTCTCCACTAACTGTGTTTGTTGTTGGGAAAAGCTCATTCACCCGAATCACATGTGATGTGACCTCGGGCGTGTCTGGCCGGGCGCAGGCCCATGCCTTGAAACCGTACCTTCAAAAAAGACGCACCTGCAGGCAGGCACGCCTATGATAGCCAGAATTCGTCAACTGCTTAAGGCCTGGGTCAAAAATGAAACGATCTGCTTTCTTCATCTCGGACGGCACCGGTATCACCGCCGAAACCCTGGGCCAGAGCCTGTTGGCACAATTTGAAAACATTACATTCAACAAGTTCACCAGGCCCTATATCGACAGCGTCGAGAAAGCGCGGGCGATGGTACAACAAATCAATAATGCCGCCGACAAGGACGATGTGCGCCCGATCATCTTCGACACGATCGTCAATCAGGACATCCGCGAGATTCTGGCGACGTCCAATGGCTTCATGATCGACATCTTTTCGACCTTCCTCGCCCCGCTGGAGCAGGAGCTTAGTTCACACTCTTCCTATTCGGTGGGCAAATCGCACTCCATCGGGCATAACTCCAACTACATGGAGCGCATCGAGGCAGTCAACTTTGCGCTGGACAACGACGACGGCGCGCGGACGCATTATTACGACAAGGCCGACATCATCCTGGTTGGCGTGTCGCGCTGCGGCAAAACCCCGACCTGCCTGTACATGGCAATGCAATTCGGTATCCGGGCCGCCAACTATCCGCTGACCGAGGATGACATGGAGAAGCTGCAACTGCCTGCGGCGCTCAAGCAGCATCGCGAAAAGCTGTTCGGCCTGACCATTGACCCGGACCGTCTCACCGCAATCCGTCACGAGCGCAAGCCAAACAGCCGCTATTCCAGTTACGCGCAGTGTGAATTCGAAGTGCGCGAGGTAGAGAGCCTGTTCCGCCGCGAGAACATTCCCAACATCAACTCCACGCATTTTTCGGTGGAAGAAATCTCTGCCAAGGTGCTGGTCGAAAAAGGTGTAGAGCGGCGCTTCAAATAACCGTTGAAGGTAGCCACGTCAGCTGATTTTTTCAGTCGTTTTACTGTGGCACTCGCACCCAGCCTTCCATCAGCACTCTGGCGCTGCGGCTCATGAGGGCTTTGGTGACCTTCCAGTCAGCGCCTTCCTGAACAGCCTGCGCGCCGACCCGCAGCGTGCCGGAGGGATGACCGAAGCGCACCGCGCTGCGCGCCTGTCCACCAGCCGCCAGGCTGACCAGCGTCCCCGGAATGGCGGCGGCGGTGCCGATGGCCACGGCAGCGGTGCCCATCATGGCGTGATGCAGCTTGCCCATCGACACGGCACGCACCAGCAGGTCGATATCCTGCGCTACGACAGGTTTGCCACTCGAAGATAGGTAATCGGCAGGCGCTGCTACAAAAGCCACCTTGGGTGTGTGCTGCCGCGTTGCGGCTTCATCAATGCTGCGAATCAGGCCCATGCGCACGGCACCGTAGGCGCGAATGGTTTCCAGACGGGCAAGCGCCTGCGGATCACCATTGATATCGCCCTGCAGCTCGGTACCGCTGTAGCCTATGTCGGCGGCGTTGACGAAAATCGTCGGGATACCGGCGTTGATCATGGTCGCTTTCAGGGTGCCTATACCGGGCACTTCAAGGTCGTCTACCAGGTTGCCGGTGGGAAACATCGAGCCGCCTGCGCCCTCTTCGTCCGCTGCCGGATCAAGAAACTCCAGCGCCACCTCCGCGGCCGGAAAGGTCACGCCGTCCAGTTCGAAATCGCCGGTTTCCTGTACCTCGCCGTTGCTGACGGGCACATGGGCGATGATGGTCTTGCCGATATTGGCCTGCCAGATACGCACAATGACGACGCCGTCTTGCGGCACACGACCAGCATCGAGCAGACCACTGGCGATAGCAAACGAGCCGACGGCCGCCGACAGGTTGCCGCAATTGCCGCTCCAGTCGATGAAGGGCTTATCGATGGACACCTGACCGAACAGATAATCGACATCGTGGTCGGCCTTGGTGCTGCGCGACACGATGACCGTTTTGCTGGTACTGGACGTCGCCCCGCCCATTCCGTCGATCTGCTTTTCATAGGGGTCCGGGCTGCCGATGACTCGCAGCAGCAACGCATCCCGCGCCGATCCCGGGATCTGTGCAGCTTCGGGCAGGTCCGTCAGCCTGAAAAACACACCCTTGCTGGTGCCACCACGCATGTAAGTGGCGGGGATGCGGATCTGGGGTAAATGAGCCATGAATTCGTTGTCCTGTTCAAAGAGCGCGCTGCGCGCTCAAAATCGGACGCAGAGCGTCCAGAACTGCATGCCCACGCGAAGCATGGGCACGATAGTGCTCTTGCGCACGCTTATCGTTCCTCAAGCTCCAGCGTAGCTACGATGCAGTAGCCTCCAGAAAATCCTGAGCAAAACGCTGCAGTACGCCGCCAGCCTCATAAATAGAAAGCTCTTCGGCAGTGTCCAGACGGCACGTCACCGGCACGTCCACACGTTCACCGTTACGGCGCTGGATCACCAGCGTCAAGGTCGCGCGCGGTGTGCGCTGACCGATCACGTCGAAGGTTTCGCTGCCGTCGATGCCCAGCGTCAGGCGGCTGGTGCCCGGTTTGAACTCCAGCGGCAGCACGCCCATGCCGACCAGGTTGGTGCGATGGATACGCTCGAAACCTTCTGCGGCGATGGCTTCGACACCCGCCAGCCTGACGCCTTTGGCGGCCCAGTCACGGGACGAACCCTGCCCGTAATCGGCACCGGCAATGATGATCAATGGTTGCTTGCGGGCCATGTAGGTTTCAATGGCTTCCCACATGCGCGTAACCACGCCCTCGGGCTCGATGCGGGTCAGCGAGCCTTTCCTGACCTTGCCGTCGATCACCGCCATCTCGTTGACCAGTTGCGGGTTGGCAAAGGTTGCCCGCTGGGCCGTCAAGTGGTCGCCCCGGTGGGTTGCGTAGGAGTTGAAGTCCTCCTCCGGCACGCCCATTTTCGCCAGATACTCGCCCGCAGCACTGTCGAGCATGATCGCGTTGGACGGTGACAGGTGATCGGTGGTGATGTTGTCCGGCAGCACGGCCAGTGCGCGCATGCCCTTGAGCGTGCGCTCTCCGGCCAGCGCGCCTTCCCAATAGGGCGGGCGACGGATGTAAGTGCTCATCGGGCGCCAGTCGTAAAGCGGCTCGACTTTCGGCCCTGTGTGTTCTTCGATGGCGAACATCGGAATGTAGACCTGACGAAACTGCTCCGGCTTCACCGACGCCTGCACCACGGCATCGATCTCTTCGTCGCTCGGCCAAATGTCCTTGAGGCGAATCTCTTTGCCATCGGCCATTCCGAGCACATCGTTTTCGATATCGAACCTGATGGTACCGGCAATGGCGTAGGCCACCACCAGAGGTGGCGAGGCCAGGAAGGCCTGTTTGGCGTAAGGGTGAATACGCCCGTCGAAATTGCGATTACCCGACAACACCGCAGTGGCGTACAGATCGCGGTCGATGATTTCCTGCTGGATCAGTGGGTCCAGCGCGCCGGACATGCCGTTACAGGTGGTACAGGCAAACGCCACGACGCCAAAACCCAATTGCTCCAGCTCCGAGGTCAGCCCTGCTGCGTCCAGGTATAGCGCCACGGTTTTTGAGCCGGGTGCCAGCGATGATTTCACCCACGGCTTGCGCAGCAGCCCCAGGCGGTTGGCGTTGCGTGCCAGCAGACCGGCGGCAATGACGTTGCGCGGGTTGCTGGTGTTGGTGCAGCTGGTAATCGCCGCGATGATCACTGCGCCATCCGGCATCTGCCCCGGCACCTCGTCCCATTGCCCGGCAATGCCTCTGGCGGCCAGATCCGCAGTGGCGACCCGCGCATGGGGGTTGGACGGCCCGGCCATGTTGCGCACCACGCTGGACAGGTCGAAGCTCAGCACGCGCTCGTACTCCACTTCGTGCAGGCTGTCCGACCACAAACCGGTGTGCCGCGCATACAGCTCGACGAGTTTTACCTGCTCGTCTTCACGGCCGGTCAGGCGTAGATAATCGATGGTTTGCGAATCAATGGAAAACATTGCCGCCGTCGCACCGTATTCCGGTGCCATGTTGGAAATCGTCGCCCGGTCACCGAGGGTCAGGCTCGACGCACCTGCACCATAGAACTCCAGATACGCGCCAACTACCTTCTGCTGACGCAGGTATTCGGTCAGAGCCAGCACCACATCGGTGGCGGTGATACCCGGCTGACGGCGTCCAGTCAGTTCGACGCCGATGATGTCCGGCAGGCGCATCCACGAGGCGCGTCCCAGCATGACGTTCTCGGCCTCGAGGCCGCCGACGCCGATGGCAATCACGCCCAGCGCGTCGACATGTGGCGTGTGGCTGTCTGTCCCCACCAGCGTGTCGGGAAAGGCTACGCCGTCGAGTACCTGCACCACTGGCGACATTTTCTCCAGGTTGATCTGGTGCATGATGCCGTTGCCCGGCGGAATCACTTCGACGTTCTTGAACGCCTGCTTGGTCCAGTCAATGAAATGAAAGCGGTCTTCGTTACGACGGTCTTCGATGGCGCGGTTCTTTGCGAACGCCTGTGGGTCATTACCGTCGGATTCCACCGCCAGCGAATGGTCGACAATAAGCTGCACCGGCACCACCGGGTTTACCTGCGCAGGATCACCGCCCTGCGAGGCAATCGCATCACGCAGGCCGGCAAGGTCGACCAGCGCGGTCTGCCCCAGAATGTCGTGACAGACCACCCGCGCAGGGAACCACGGAAAGTCCAGATCACGCTTGCGCTCGATGAGCTGGGTCAAAGAAGCACTCAAGGTCGCAGGATCACAACGGCGCACGAGGTTCTCGGCCAGCACTCGCGAGGTGTAGGGCAGCGTGGCATAAGCGCCGGGCTTGAGCGCCTCGACCGCTGCGCGCGCATCGAAATAGTCCAGTCGGGTGCCAGGAAGCGTTTTGCGAAATTCACTGTTCATTGCGGGACTCGATCACGGAGTGTTCGGAATGCGGGCGGGGAACTCGTCAGCGGCTCCCCTGCCCCCTTTTCAGCGCTGCTCGATGGGCAGGAAGCTGCGCTGTTCGACGCCGGTGTATTCGGCGCTCGGACGGATGATGCGATTGTTGGCGCGCTGTTCGAAAACGTGAGCGGCCCAGCCGGTCAGGCGCGAGCAGACAAAGATCGGGGTGAACAGCTTGGTCGGGATGCCCATGAAGTGGTACGCCGAGGCATGGTAGAAGTCGGCGTTGGGGAACAGTTTCTTCTGCTCCCACATGACCTTGTCGATGGCTTCGGAGACAGGGAACAACACGCTGTCGCCCACCTCGTCGGCAAGCTTCTTCGACCAGCCCTTGATGACCTCGTTGCGCGGGTCGGACTCCTTGTAGATCGCATGGCCAAAGCCCATGATCTTTTCCTTGCGTTCCAGCATTCCCAGCGTGCCTTTGGTGGCTTCCTCAGCCGAAGCGAAGCGCTGAATCATTTCCATCGCGGCCTCGTTGGCACCACCGTGCAGCGGGCCGCGCAATGTGCCGATGGCTGCCGTGACGCAGGAATACAGGTCCGACAGCGTCGACGCGCAGACGCGGGCGGTGAAGGTCGAGGCATTGAATTCGTGCTCGGCGTACAGAATCAACGACACATCCATGACCTTGCGGTGCAGTTCGCTGGGTGCCTTGTCGAGCAGCAGGTGCAGGAAATGCCCGCCGATGGAGTCTTCAGCGGTTGTGCAGTCAATGCGTTTGCCGTCATGACTGAAGCGATACCAGTAGCACATGATCGCCGGGAACGCCGCGAGCAAACGGTCGGTGGCATCGCGCTGCTGATCGAAGCTGCGCTCCGGTTCCAGTGTGCCGAGCATTGACGCGCCGGTGCGCATGACGTCCATCGGATGAGTGTCGGCGGGAATGCGCTCCAGCACTTCCTTCAGGGCCTGAGGCAGATCGCGCAGGCTCTTGAGTTTATCCAGATAAGCAGCCAGCTGGGCCTGGGTCGGCAGCTCGCCGTACAGCAACAGGTAGGCAACTTCCTCGAACCGGGCCTCAGCGGCCAGTTCGCGCACGTCGTAGCCGCGATACGTCAGCCCGGCACCCGCCATGCCCACCGTGGACAACGCCGTCTGCCCGGCAACCTGCCCGCGCAGCCCGGCACCACTCAATACTTTTGCTTCAGCCATGATGTTCTCCACTATTGTTTTTGTGTGATGGGACGCAGAGCGTCACGAGATAAATTCACACCTGCAGCGCTCATTGTTGTACATCAGCCCAATGAGCCCGGAAAACGGGGCTCAAACTACGATGATGATCGCTCCCACGCTCCGCGTGGTAATGCATTTCGTGACGCTCCGCGTCACACATTGGAGCCTTGACGCGTGATTCAGTCCGTACGAATGCGGGCCTGAGTTTCGATTACGTTTGCTTTCTCGCCAGGCTGGAGACTTGTGACGCAGAGCGTCACGAACTGCATGCCAACGCGGAGCATTGGCACGATGGTCATCTCAAGACCTGTGTATAACGCTGAGCTTGCAGCGTGGGAACGAGAGTTCTCGTTCTGTGGTTATCAGCCTTTCTTCTGCGCAAACAGCGCGTCCAGTTTCTGCTCGAAGGTGTGGTAGTCGATGGCGTCGTACAGCTCCATGCGCGTCTGCATGCTGTCGACCACGTTCTTCTGGCTACCATCGCGACGAATTGCGCCATAAACATTTTCCGCAGCCTTGTTCATGGCGCGGAAGGCAGAAAGCGGGTAAAGGACCAGCGACACGTCGGCCGCGCGCAGCTCATCGACGGTAAACAAGGGCGTAGCGCCGAATTCGGTGATATTGGCCAGGATCGGCACGCCTGCACGGTTGGCAAATTGCTTGTACATCGCCAGTTCGGTGATTGCCTCTGGAAACACCATGTCTGCGCCCGCTTCGATACAGGCCGCAGCACGCTCAAGTGCCGATTCCAGCCCCTCGACCGCCAGTGCATCGGTGCGCGCCATGATCACGAAACTGTCGTCAGTGCGCGCATCCACGGCGGCTTTGATCCGGTCGACCATTTCCTGCTGCGAGACAATTTCCTTGTTCGGGCGATGCCCGCAGCGCTTGGCACCCACCTGATCCTCAATGTGAATCGCAGCAGCGCCGGCCTTGATCATCGAGCGCACGGTTCGCGCCACATTGAACGCCGAAGAACCGAAACCGGTGTCGACATCCACCAGCAGCGGCAGGTCGCAGACATCGGTAATGCGGCGCACATCAATCAACACGTCCTCAAGACCGGTAATCCCCAGGTCCGGAATGCCCAGTGACCCTGCCGCAACGCCGCCGCCAGACAGGTAAATAGCCTTGAATCCGGCGCGTTTTGCGAGCAGCGCATGATTTGCATTGATTGCGCCGACCACTTGCAACGGCTGTTCACTGGCGACCGCATCGCGGAAACGCTGGCCGGGAGTATTGTTGTTGTGACTCATTGTTCACCTCGGTCGGGAGCCGCCTGGAAGTGGCGCTCGATGTTGCGTCTGGATGCACCGATATGGCGGCGCATCAACAATTCAGCCAGCTCACCGTCGCGATCAGCGATGGCATCAAGAATGCGGTGATGTTCGGCAAAGGCCTGACGAGGCCGGTTGGGCGTTGTGGAATACTGGATGCGGTACATGCGCACCAGTTGGTACAGCTCGCCACACAGCATCTGGCTGAGGGTACGATTGCGGCTGCCCTGGATGATCCGGTAATGAAAATCGAAATCACCCTCCTGCTGGTAATAGCCGATGCCCGCCTGAAACGCAGCATCGCGCTCATGGGTGTCAAGGACGCCGCGCAATTCATCAATCTCGGCCTGGGTCATACGCTCGGCGGCCAGGCGGCAGGCCATCCCTTCCAGAGACTCACGGATCTCATAAAGCTCGATCAGCTCGGCATGGCTGAGCGCGACAACACGTGCACCGACGTGCGGCACGCGCACCACCAGTCGCTGCCCTTCGAGCCGGTGAATGGCTTCACGTAACGGCCCGCGACTGATGCCGTAGGTGCGCGCCAGCTCCGGTTCGGAGATCTTGCTACCGGGGGCGATCTCGCCTTTCACAATAGCGGATTGAATGCGTCGGAAAACGTTCTCGGAGAGGGTTTCCGACTCATCAACGACTGCTACTGCCTTCTCGACCGCACCCAGCATTGTCGACACCTTTAGCCTTTTAAGACGCAAATCTAGCCATAAACTGCAAATCAGTCAAAGCAAAACAAAGGATTGTCGACAATATATCGAAAGGACGTCAAAGGTTCCTGCGAGAGAACCTGAACAGACATACAGGTTGATCACTGGCAGCGCCGAGGCTTCATGCTAGAATGCGCCGCGTCCGCACAGCACGCTCCGCACCGGAGCGGCGACTGCGAACTGCCTGCCCTATCACCCTCAGGTCAACTCCATTTGCGCCCTGACCCTGAAGTTGTTCGCTCATCGCGCCAGGATTTATGAGACTGACTAGCCTGCCCACATTGCTCTGCCTGCTGTTCTTTTCCGGCCTGCTGCTGCCCAGCGTCAGCCTGGCCGCCAACAAGACAGTCTATGGCCTCAACGAATACGCCAGCCTCATTGAAATCGACGTCGAGATTGCCGCCAAACTGGATACGGGGGCCAAGACCGCTTCACTGAGCGCCCGCGACATCAAGCATTTCAAACGCAATGGCGAAAGCTGGGTGCGCTTCTATATAGCCAGCGACAGCAAGCATATACACCCCATAGAACGACCTCTGGCCCGGGTCAGCAAGATCAAGCGCCGCGCCGACGACGTTGACCCGAATGAAGAAAATAAATACTCGTCACGTCCGGTGATCAACCTCGATATCTGTATGGGTGAAGCTTTACGCACCATCGAAGTGAACTTGACTGACCGAAGTGCTTTCCAATATCCGCTTTTGATCGGCTCCGAAGCGTTGAAACGCTTCGATGCGCTGGTCGATCCAAGTCTTAAATATGCGGCAGGGAAGCCCGGCTGCGCTTCCGTCGCTCAAAACGCAGAGTAAACCCATGCGCTCTCTTACACTCCATCTGAAGATCCTGATCACTGCCCTTGTGACCCTGGGCATCGCGATCACGGCCTATCAGATACTGGCGCTCGGCATACCCGTCACCGAAGACGAAACCGATGACCTGTGGAATATCGACGCCAAAGTCGAATTCATCGCCAATCCAAAGGATTCGGTGAAGGTCCAGATGTTCGTGCCGCCACTGGCCCACGACTACATCAGCCTCAATGAAAGCTTCATCTCGAACAATTACGGCGTCAGCGTCAACCGCGCTGACGGCAACCGCAAGGTCACCTGGTCCGCCCGTCGCGCCACCGGCAACCAGACGCTTTACTACCGACTGGTACTGACCAAGCGCTACAGCGGTGAGAAACCCAAGGTCAAAGGGCCGATCTTTCGCGACAGCATGACCGTCGAAGGCCCCGAAAAAATTGCAGCCGAGGCACTGCTGGCCCCCATTCGCCAGCACTCTGCGGACGTGGAAACCTTCATCACCGAAGCCATCAAACGCGTCAACAACCTGAATGACGATAACGTCAAGCTGCTGCTGGCCGGTGATAACTCGGCCTCCAACAAGGCCCGGGTCACCGAGCTGCTGCTGTCGATCGCCCACGTACCACTGGAAAAGGCCCACACCATTCGCCTGGATGCCGAGCAGCAGACGCCGGAACTCTGGCTGCGCAGCTTCAATGGCAAGGAATGGCTGTACTTCAACCCGGATACCGGTGAAGCCGGTCTGCCGGATGATCGCCTGTTGTGGTGGACCGGTGAAGACGCCCTGGTCAGTGTCGAAGGGGGCAAGAAAGTGCAAGTCACGTTCAGCCTCAATAACAGTGAAATGAACGCCATGCGTCTCGCCAAACTGACCGATGCCAGCACCGACTCCGACTTCCTCGCCTATTCTCTCTACGGGCTGCCGCTGCAAACCCAGCAGACCTTCATGGTCATGGTCATGATCCCGATTGGCGTACTGGTCATCCTGATCCTGCGCAACCTGATCGGCCTGCAGACACTGGGCACTTTCACGCCCGTGCTGATTGCCTTGGCGTTCCGCGAAACCCAACTGGGTTTCGGCATTATTCTGTTTACGGTGATCACCGCTCTGGGCTTGTCATTGCGCTCGTACCTGGAGCACCTGAAGTTGCAAATGCTGCCGCGCCTGTCGGTTGTACTGACCTTCGTTGTGGTGCTGATTGCGGCCATCAGCCTGTTCAGCCACAAGCTGGGGCTCGAACGCGGGCTTTCGGTGGCGCTGTTCCCGATGGTGATCCTGACCATGACCATCGAACGCCTGTCGATTACCTGGGAAGAGCGTGGCGGCAGCCACGCCATGAAAGTCGCGATCGGCACACTGTTCGCGGCATCGTTGGCACACCTGATCATGAGCGTGCCGGAACTGACCTATTTCGTTTTCACCTTCCCGGCAGTGCTGTTGATACTGGTCGGCTTCATGCTGGCGATGGGTAGATACCGTGGCTATCGCCTGACCGAACTGATGCGCTTCAAGGCTTTTCTGAAAGAGGAAAAGACTAAATGATCGGCTGGTGGAAGACCTGGAAGGCGCTTGAGGCCCGCGGCATTATGGGCATCAATCGGCGTAACGCCGACTATGTGCTCAAGTACAACAAGCGCAGCCTTTATCCGGTCGTCGATGACAAGATCATCACCAAGGAGCGGGCCATCGCGGCAGGTATTCACGTGCCGGAAATGTACGGAGTGATTTCCACGGAAAAGGAAATCGACCGGCTTGACGATATCATCGGCGCGCACAGCGACTTCGTGATCAAGCCCGCCCAGGGCGCAGGCGGCGACGGCATTCTGGTCATCGCCGACCGTTTCGAGGAGCGTTTTCGCACCGTCTCGGGACGCATCATCAGCCATGCGGAAATCGAGCATCAGGTGTCCAGCATCCTTACGGGCCTTTATTCGCTGGGCGGCCACCGTGACCGGGCGCTGATCGAATACCGGGTTGTTCCGGACCCGATCTTCAAAAGCATCAGTTATGAGGGCGTGCCGGACATCCGCGTCATCGTGCTGATGGGCTATCCGGTGATGGCCATGCTACGCCTCCCGACCCGCCAGTCAGGCGGCAAGGCCAACCTGCATCAGGGCGCGATTGGCGTCGGTGTGGACCTGGCCACCGGCGTCACCCTGCAAGGCACCTGGCTGAACAACATCATCAGCAAACACCCGGACACCACTCACTCGGTAGACGGCGTGCAACTGCCCAACTGGGACGGTTTCATGAAGCTTGCCGCCGAGTGTTACGAGCTGTGTGGTCTGGGCTACATCGGTGTCGATATGGTACTGGACCAGGACAAGGGCCCGCTGATTCTGGAACTCAATGCCCGTCCCGGCCTGAACATTCAGATCGCCAATGACAGTGGCCTGACCCACCGCACCCAGGCCGTCGAGGCGCGTCTGGAGCAGCTGGCTCTTGAAGGACGCCAGGAATCGGCGCAGGAGCGGGTCAGCTTTGTCCAGGACCTGTTCGGTCACGTGCCCGGCGTCTGAACGGACATACCGCTAGGACTGCCGCATCGGCAAGGCTACAATCGCCAGCCGCGTTTCCAAGACCGATATTCGACGATGCCGATCTGCTCGATACACCCCCTGCCCTACAGCGCCGACCCGATCGCGTTCTTTGCGCGAATCCGCGGAGCGCCGGGCGCGGTGCTGCTCGACAGCGGCAGGCCGACCGCCGAGCGCGGCCGATATGACCTGCTCAGTGCATGGCCGCTGCAGGAACTGACCGTTGCCGATGACGAGAATGGAGCCGCCTATCTCCAGCGCTTGCGCGACAGTCTCGAGGCGCTCGGCACAGCGCAATTGCCTGACGGGTGCGAACTGCCCTTCGCTGGCGGCCTGATCGGTTATCTGAGCTATGAGTTTGGTCGACGCCTGGAACCGCTACCGGATCAGGCCATTGACGATCTGCAACTGCCCGAAGCGCGCCTGGGGCTCTACGCCTGGGCGCTGATCAGCGATCATCAGCAACAGACCAGCCAGCTTGTCTTTCACCCAAAGCTGGCCGAGACCGAGCGCAAACGTCTGATTGAGCTGTTCTCTGTCAGCGTCACTCAACCACCCACCGTTTTCCGGCTCAGTCAAGCGTTTCAGGCCAGCATCAATGCGGACGACTATCGACAGGCTTTCGAACGCATTCAGGCCTATATCCAGGCGGGAGACTGTTATCAGGTCAACTTCGCGCAACGCTTTCAGGCGCAATGTACTGGCGACCCGTGGGCCGCTTATTGTGCACTGCGAGCGGCTTGCCCGACGCCGTTCGCCGGCTACTTGAGCCTGCCGGGGCGCGATGCAATCCTGAGCCTTTCTCCGGAACGCTTCGTGCGGGTCAGCGCCAGGCAGGTCGAAACCCGCCCCATCAAAGGTACGCGGCCGCGCAGCCCGGACGCCGCAGAGGATGCCGCGTTCGCCAACGAGCTGCTGGCCAGCGAAAAGGACCGCGCTGAAAACCTGATGATCGTTGACCTGCTGCGCAACGACCTCGGCCGCAGTTGCCGCATCGGCTCGGTGAAAGTCCCCGAGCTGTTCAGCCTCGAAAGCTACCCCAACGTGCACCATCTGGTGAGCAGCGTGACCGGGGAGCTGGCCGCTGGCAACGATGCTCTGGACCTGATCGGTGGCAGCTTCCCCGGTGGCTCCATCACGGGCGCGCCGAAGATCCGCGCCATGCAGATCATCGACGAGCTGGAGCCGACCCGACGCAGCCTGTATTGCGGCTCGTTGATGTACCTGGACGTACGCGGCGAAATGGACAGCTCGATCGCCATCCGCAGCCTGCTGGTCAAGGATGGGCGCATTTCCTGTTGGGGCGGCGGCGGCATTGTGGCGGACTCGAACTGCGAGGCCGAATATCAGGAAACCTTCACCAAGGTCCGTGTGCTGCTGGAAACGCTTGAGGCGCTCTGAGATCAAGCTTCTGTGGGAGATTCTATGACTATCGTGCCAATGCTACGCGTTGGCACGCCGTTCTGGACGCTCCGCGTCCGATCTTGCGCAGAAACGAAAAACGCAAGCCCTGCGTCTAGAGCGGCAGATCCCGATTCGACGCCTTGATGAACTCTTTTTTCAACTCATCAAAGGTATGCACCGCCGGAAACTGCGGAAACTCGCGGATAACGTTGTCGGGGGCATGGAACAGGATACCGGCGTCAGCCTCGCCCAGCATGGTGGTGTCGTTGTAGGAGTCGCCTGCCGCAATGATCCGGTAGTACAGGCTTTTGAACGCCAGTACCGACTGACGCTTGGGGTCTCTCTGACGCAACTGGTAACTGACCACCCGGCCGGTTTCATCAGTGATCAGGCGATGACATAGCAGGGTCGGAAAACCCAATTGGCGCATCAGCGGCTGCGAGAACTCGTAGAAAGTGTCGGACAGAATCACTACTTGAAAACGCTCGCGCAACCAGTTGACGAACTCCACTGCACCTTCCAGCGGCTTGAGGGTGGCGATCACTTCCTGAATATCCGACAGTTTCAGACCGTGCTCATCGAGAATACGCAGGCGCTGCTTCATCAGGACGTCGTAGTCGGGAATGTCTCGAGTGGTTGCGCGCAGTGATTCAATACCGGTTTTTTCGGCAAAGGCGATCCATATTTCCGGGACAAGCACACCTTCCAGGTCCAGACAGGCAATTTCCACAGCACACTCCTCAAGGCTTTGGCTATCAACGCAGGCAGCACTCTAGCCTCCGGCAACGGCCACTGAACAGCGGATTTTGTTACCATTGCTGCCATCACGAGCGCTTAAGCGCCACTCTTGCATTCTAGGAAGCCGCCTGATGAGCCAACCTTTCGACGTCGCTGAACTGGCGACGACCTATGCGAACAAGTCTGCACAAGACATTCTGAAACTGGCCTTCGAACACTTCGGTGACGAACTATGGATCTCCTTTAGCGGCGCCGAAGACGTCGTGCTGGTAGACATGGCCTGGAAGCTGAACAAAAACGTCAAGGTCTTCAGTCTCGACACCGGACGCCTGCACCCGGAAACCTATCGTTTCATTGAACAGGTCCGTGACCACTACAAGATCGAGATCGAAATCATCTCGCCGGACCAGAGCAAGCTCGAACCGTTCGTCAAGGAAAAAGGCCTGTTCAGCTTTTACCGGGATGGTCATGGCGAATGCTGCGGCGTCCGCAAGATCGAACCGCTGCGCCGCAAACTGTCTGGCGTCACAGCCTGGGCCACCGGCCAGCGCCGCGACCAGAGCCCTGGCACACGCAGCGCCGTTGCCGCGCTGGAAATCGACAGCGCGTTCTCGACCGCCGAACGCACGCTGTACAAATTCAACCCGTTGGCGCAGATGAGCAGCGAAGAAATCTGGGGCTACATCCGCATGCTGGAACTGCCTTACAACAGCCTGCACGAGCGCGGTTTCATCAGCATCGGCTGCGAACCCTGCACCCGCCCGGTATTGCCGAACCAGCACGAACGCGAAGGTCGCTGGTGGTGGGAAGAAGCCACACAGAAGGAATGCGGGCTGCATGCGGGCAACCTGATAGCGCGCAACTGACGCCGCCAGAGGCACGCCTCAACCTGCAAGTTACAGGTCAAAGCGCGTACGGCTCTGACTTGTAACTTGCCGCTGCGACTAGTGCACCGGCAACTCGACGTTGGCAAACAGCTCTTCCATTTCCTGTTTGTTATGGCACTGAATCGCCTTGGCCATGACTTCACGGGTCAGGTGCGGGGCAAACTTTTCGATGAAATCGCACATAAAGCCACGCAGGAAGGTGCCGCGACGGAAAGCGATCTTGGTCACGCTGGACTCGAACAGGTCGCTGGCGTCCAGTACCACCAGATCGCTGTCGACCTCTTCGTCTACCGCCATCCTTGCAACAATGCCCACGCCCAGATTCAGTCTGACGTAGGTCTTGATCACGTCAGCATCCGCAGCCGTAAACACGACCTTGGGCACCAGCCCCCGATGACTGAACGCTTCATCGAGCTTGGAGCGGCCGGTAAAACCGAATACGTAAGTCACAATCGGGTACTCGGCCAGCAGCTCCAGCGTGAGCTTGGGCACCTTGGTCAACGGGTGGCCCTGCGGTACAACAACGCAACGGTTCCAGCGATAGCACGGCATCATCACCAGATCGCTGAACTGCTCAAGCGCTTCGGTGGCAATAGCGAAATCGACCGTCCCGTCAGCGGCCATTTCGGCGATCTGCATTGGCGAGCCCTGATGCATGTGCAAGGCCACGTCAGGGTACTGCTTGATGAAATTACTGATGACCGGCGGCAACGCATAGCGCGCCTGGGTGTGAGTGGTTGCGATCGACAGTGTGCCTTTCTTCTCGTTGGAGAACTCCTGGGCAATCTGCTTGATGCTTTCGACCTTGCGCAGAATCTCGCCTGCGGTGGTGATGATCCGCTCGCCTGCGGGTGTCACGCGCGTCAGGTGCTTGCCGCTACGGGCGAAAACCTCGACGCCCAGCTCGTCTTCAAGCAGACGAATCTGCTTGCTGATGCCGGGCTGGGAGGTGTAAAGGCTCTGGGCCGTCGCAGAAACGTTGAGGTCGTGGTGCGCCACTTCCCAAATGTAGCGCAGTTGTTGGAGCTTCATATGTATCCCTCAAAGCAGATAAACCCTATGGGTATCAGCGACGGTATATAACTGGATTAATGGTGAGACGAATAATTCTAGAACTTTTTATCACCTTTGTAAGGTGATCGCACGCTCGATTTCACTAAAACCACCAATTGAACCTTCCTCTCCTTACCCTCACTCCTTTTTCAACATCATCGGAACCATGTAGACCGGCACGTCGGAAAATTGCAGGACCCTGGCAGCCGTCCGGCCTATCGAGGTGCCCTCTTCTATCCTGCGGCTGTGACTGCCCACCACCAGCAAATCCACCTCCAGCTTGTGCGCCTGCTCGATAATCATACTGGCAGGCTCTCCCTGAACGACACGCACCGTACGAATCAGGGAGAGGTCCGCGTGGCCGTCTCCCAGTTCTTCACGAAAGCCGTCGAGCATTCGTTGCTCTATGGCGTCCAGAAACGTATTAACACCCTTGCCGCGAAGCTCTTTCAAGGCCTCCTCGCCCAGATGGCTCTGCAGTACCGACTCGGCAAACAGGCCCAAGGGCTCAACGACATGGATTACATAAAGCCCTGCGTTGAACGTTCGAGCCAGCGCCAGCGCGTGCTGCGTTACATAAGGCGCGTACAGACCAAGGTCTGTGGCATACAGCATCGAACGAACCATACAACCTCCCGAACAACCGGAATGGCGGAGATTGACTCAGCGTAGCAGCGCATCATCGGCTGCGACGACGGACTTCTCAGCCACCGTTGGCAAGCGGCGTTATTTCATTGCTGATGCCATGCGGAACATGTCCGGTTGCCACCACTTCACGCGCCTTTTCGCAGTGACCGGGCTGATCGTCGAAGAACACATCGGCGGCAAATGCTTCAAGAAAGGCCGACTTCTGCAAGCCGCCGAGAAACAGCGACTCGTCGAGACGAATGTCCCATTCGCGCAAGGTGCGGATCACCCGTTCATGTGCAGGTGCCGAGCGGGCCGTGACCAGCGCGGTACGAATCGGGCAGCTCGCATCGGGAAACTCACGCTGCAATTGGTAGAGTGCGGCGAGAAACGGTTTGAAGGGGCCACCACGCAACGGCTCGCGCGCCGACTCACGCTCGCTGGCCTGAAAGGCAGCCAGGCCGCCGCTCTGGTAAACCCGCTCCGATTCGTCGGAAAACAACACGGCGTCACCATCGAACGCAATCCGCAGCTCGGCGCTGGCTGCACGCCGCGCACCGCCAGAAAGGATGGTCGCCGCAGCAAAACCGGCATCCAGCGCGCTGCGCACATCCTCGGCATGGGTCGACAGAAACAGATGGCAGCCAAACGCAGCCAGATAAGGATAAGGACTGCGCCCACCCGCGAAGGCGGCACGGCTGATGTCCAGGCCGTAATGCTGGATCGAGTTGAACACCCGCAGGCCGGTATCGGCGCTGTTGCGCGACACCAGCACCACTTCCACGCGCGCCTTGTCCAGGCTGGCATTGAGGCTCAGGAGTTTTTCAACCAGCGGGAAAGCGTCGCCCTGCTCGAGAATCTCATCCTCGTGCTCGATCTGATACTTGCGGTAGGCCTCCACGCCGTCGGCCATATACACGTCGTGGCTGTCGCGAAGATCGAACAGCGCCCGCGATGAAATCGCCAGCACCAGCTTATGGCCATCAGCCTCTGTCATGAATCACTCCTCGTTTGCCGAGCGGTTGCCACGGTCAATAAATGCCAGTGCCTGATAAAGCGCCCGCATGCGCGGCATGTCAAACCCTGCAGCAAGCGCGGCAGCGAGGGGCCGGGCATAAATGGCTTCAAGCTCCAGTGGCCGCTTCTCGACCAGGTCGTGATACATGCTGGGCCTGTAGTCCGGCATGCTTTGGGTCACGGTAAACAGATGCTGCGCGAAACCGGGCGGCAAGGCATGACCACAGGCCTCGGCACCCTGTACTACTTCATCCATCAGCGCCTGGATCAATGCCTGACTGTCAGGGTCGGCCATCAATTGGCTGGTACTGGTCTGCAACAAGGCCGACAGCCCGTTGTAGGGCACATTCCAGACCAGCTTCTGCCAGCGGGCCTGCTGCAGATTGGCCATGACAGGGGCGTCGATGCCGGCCGTCTTGAACAGGGCCGCGCAGGCTTCGACGACCGCCATGCGGCTCGCCTGGTCGCCTGCCGGGCCGCTGTGATAGCCGATACTGACCGCGCCGAAGGCTTCATGAGCGACGACGCCGGGCGCAATCCGGTTGACGCAGACGAAACAAAGCCCGCCCAATATATGCAGGCTGTCGGGCAGCACGCTGCGCAACTGATCTTCGACGGCCAGACCGTTCTGCAGCAGCAACACTTTGGCGTCCGGCGCAGCGGCCTGACTGATGATCGGCCCCAGTGCGGCATTGCCGGTGCTCTTGGTGCCAACCAGCAACCAGTCGCAAGGCGGCATGTCAGCCGCCGAGCGATAGGCTTGAACGGGCTTGAGATGCAGATCGCCATGCACGGCACTATTGACCTGCAACCCCTCGCGCGCCACCGCCTCAAACTCGCTGCGCAGCAGAAAATGCACGTCATATCCGGCACGCGCCAGCATCAGCCCGTAAAAGCCGCCGATGGCACCGGTACCAATAATGCCGACACGCGGACGACGGAAATCAACACTCATGACCTCTCCCTTGGCTGTCAGATTATTTCGGGCCTCACACTATCCGTCGCAGCGGATTGTCTTGCAATACAGCAGCGCGGCCCGGCGGGCAGTTACCCGTAACCTGCCCGATACCTCGTTTACTTATTGTCGAACAGCGCGATAACGCGCTAAGGTTCGGCTCCCCGCTGCGCTCAAACCTGCTGGGCACCGCCGCACGGGGGACCGTTGGCGGCCAGTACCCGCGACCTGATGAGTAACACGATGGCTGATTTACCGATTGACGACCTTAACGTTGCCTCTAACGAGACTCTGATCACCCCGGATCAGCTCAAGGGCGAAATCCCTCTGACCGACGCTGCCCTGCACACCGTCAGCCAGGGTCGCGAGGTGATTCGCAACATCCTCGATGGCAATGATCACCGCCTGTTCATCGTGATCGGCCCCTGCTCGATCCACGACCTGAAGGCAGCCAAGGAGTATGCAGAGCGCCTCAAGGCGTTGGCAGCAGAAGTGTCCGACACGCTGTATCTGGTCATGCGCGTCTATTTCGAGAAGCCACGCACGACCGTGGGCTGGAAAGGCCTGATCAACGACCCGTACCTGGATGACTCATTCAAGATCCAGGATGGCCTGCATATCGGTCGCCAGTTGCTGCTGGACCTGGCTGAAATGGGTTTGCCAACCGCCACCGAAGCACTCGACCCGATCTCCCCGCAGTATCTGCAGGACCTGATCAGCTGGTCGGCCATTGGCGCGCGCACCACCGAATCCCAGACTCACCGCGAGATGGCTTCCGGCCTGTCGTCGGCAGTCGGCTTCAAGAACGGCACCGACGGCGGCCTGACCGTTGCCATCAACGCCTTGCAATCGGTCTCGAGCCCGCACCGCTTCCTCGGCATCAACCAGGAAGGTGGCGTGTCGATCGTGACCACCAAGGGCAATGCCTACGGCCATGTCGTGCTGCGCGGCGGCAATGGCAAGCCCAACTATGATTCGGTCAGCGTCGCGCTGTGCGAACAGGCCCTGAACAAGTCCGGCATTCGCCCGAACATCATGGTCGACTGCAGCCATGCCAACTCCAACAAGGACCCGGCCCTGCAGCCGCTGGTAATGGAAAACGTCGCCAACCAGATTCTGGAAGGCAACGAATCTATTATCGGCCTGATGGTCGAGAGTCACTTGAACTGGGGCTGTCAGGCGATTCCGAAGGACCTGTCGGAATTGCAGTACGGCGTATCCATTACCGATGCCTGCATCGACTGGGAAAGCACTGAAAAGACCCTGCGCAGCATGCACGCGAAACTCAAGGGCGTACTGCCCGCTCGCAAGCGCAAGTAACTGCCTGACCGATTAGCCTGCAACAACGAAAACGCCAAGCATATGCTCGGCGTTTTTCATGCTGACGGTCAGTAAGCTCGATGTATCAGAGCTTGGCCGCCTGCGACTGCAGGTCATGCAGTTCCATATAACGCTCGACATAAGAACAGGACGGTATGACGGAATAGCCCATGCTGCCTGCATAGTCCAGGGCTTCCTTGGTAAGGGCGGCGGCTATACCGCGTCCGCGCAAGGCATCGGGCACAAAGGTCCGGTAGAAATCCAGCGTCTGCTTGCCGAGATCCATGTACGTCAGGTAGGCACGGTGGCCGTCGATAATGATTTCGAAATGGTGGCCGACTTCGTCATGGTGGATGGACAACGCCTCGCTCATCGCTACTCCTCGCGGGTCTTGGAATTTGACCCCTACCTTACCGGTCTTTTTCCGGCGAAGGAACATCTACGCCGCCCAGTGTCTGTTTTCGACACCGGTAAGAGCATTGCCGATCTCGACGCACATCACACTGAGATAGTAGGCACCATTGCCGGATATGCTCAAGCGCGGTCGGATTAAAAATGCCTGGAAATGCTCCCGCACCGACCGACAGTCAAACATCCAAGGTTTTTGCAGATGTTCAACGCGTTGTGCGGAACCGCCGATACGGACAGGGGGTCCAGTGAAAGTGGATAGTTTTTGTACAGAACGCTTGAGAAGTAACGCGGAACACTTTCAAAGCAGGGAATTTTAGCAGCTTCTTGCGCTGGGTCCGTTTACTTACTACAAACAATGGGTACTATGTACGCCGGTCGTTTTCTCATTTTCGAGAGATGACTAATTTGAACAAAATTCCTTGAAGGTGAACACGATGAACAACGTTCTGAAATTCTCTGCTCTGGCTCTGGCCGCAGTTCTGGCTACCGGTTGCAGCAGCGTATCCAAAGAAACCGAAGCTCGTCTGACAGCTACCGAAGACGCAGCAGCTCGTTCGCAAGCACGTGCCGACGAAGCCTACCGCAAGGCTGACGAAGCTCTGGCTGCTGCTCAAAAAGCTCAGCAAACTGCTGACGAAGCCAACGAGCGCGCTCTGCGCATGCTGGACAAAGCTAGCCGCAAGTAATAATCCCCCGGGATTATTGAAAGCCGATCCGGCAACGGGTCGGCTTTTTTTTGCCTGTTATCTGGCTGGGTGATGGCTTACAGATTGGCACGATAGTGAGGTTCGACTCAGATCACCTTTGTTATCCCAGACGCCTCTCGTTCCTCACGCTCCGCGTGGGAATGCAGTTCGTGACGCTCCGCGTCACAC